>NZ_JAVTSS010000002.1:1911485-2230066 GCF_032678705.1 Pedobacter frigiditerrae
GTTTGTTATTGCGTTAAAAAAACAATGGTTTGTAGTGGTAAAATGCAGGTGTTTTCTAATCCAATAATCGTCTATGGTAATTAATTTGCCCCAAATGATAAGTTAAATGTGTGGTTAAATGAATAAGAAAAAACCCAGTTGAGGTTTTATCTTCAAAAACTAATGTAGGATATTCTTGTGCTAAGTCTTCATCTTTTAATGCGCTCAACGATTCATCAACAACCTTTATGGTTTGTTCAATCATCATTAATAAATCTGATTTTGGAACATCTTTTAAAGAAAACTCCAATTCCCTATTTCTAATATAGCCAGACTTACCGAGACCAGCTCCAATGTAGGTGTTTAAATTTCCTATTAAGTGTAAGCACAAATTGCCTGCTGAATTTTTAGTATCTCCAGCTATGTGCCAAAGATTGGCTTCATCTTCATACGCTTCGATTTCATTTTTTAACCTATTAAGGTCTCTATTGAAAATAGTTTTGAGGTTTTCAATTATCATTAGAAAAACTTATTGGAAATTGTAAAATTAAAAGCAAATGTTAAGCATATTCGCTTTTTTCTTCTTCTAGTCGTGCCATTTGCAAATCATAAGCAGTTTGCATACCATACCAGTATTCAGCGCTAGTTCCCAAAAATTTACCAATTTTTAGTGCGAGTTGTGCAGAAATGTTTCTTTTTCCTGCAAAAAGCAGGCTTAAGTTGTTAGGAAGGATTTCTAAAGCTTTGGCGAAATCTTTTTTAAGAATTCCTCTTTCTTCAATTTCTTCTAACAAAAACTCTCCAGGATGGAAAGCTTCAATCTCAATTTCAGCACCTTTTGAATTAAAGACCTGATTGTTCATGTTAAAATTAAGTTAAACTACTATGCACCATACAAAGTAGTAAGTTATTTATCCGTAATGATTATTAATTTCTTCAATTTCCATTACCTCAAGGCGTTCTTCCTTTGTAATCATAAATATAAGCCTGTAAGCTTTATTTATTCTTATGGAGTATTTACCTAAATATCTTTTTTCTTTAAGCTTTTCAAAATGTAAAGATTTAATTTCTCTTAAATCTTGTGTGCCATTTGCTTGCTTAATCTGGAATATCCTCTTTTTAAAAGCTTGTTCTACTTCGTAAGGATATTTGCTTTTACCAGGGGTTTTGTTTTCGGCAAGTACACCTAGATACTCGTCAACAAACTTAATTTTCATAATTCTACTCTAGTTTAATATTATTCATTTCAGCTCTCTTTTTGGTAAAGCAAATATAATGATTTAAAATAAATATCAAAATTTGATAAGTATCTTTTTTTGATAAGTATCGATAAGTGATAATAATATGACAATTAGAGATATTAAGTGTAAAAATAGAAGAGGCTATCGATTATTTACTTTTAACTTTCTTCAGTCCTAAATAATGTTCTCTTTCTGCCTTATCAAATTTCTCTATCGCATTGCGAAGTAAAACTCGAGGCATTGTTGCCGCATATTTATCTAGGAAGGTAATTAATTTCAATTTGTTTTTATCTCCAGCAAAACGCAACATCCATCCTGTTGCCTTGTGAACCAAATCTTCTTGGTCGTTTAACAACATCTCTGCAATTTGATAAGTATCCTTCAAATCATTTTTTCTGATAAAATAACACGTGCTTAAAATTGCGGTTCTGCGTTCCCAAATGTTTTCAGATTTAGCTAGCTGATAAAGTACATCTCTGGGTTTGTCGAAAAGATATAAGCCTGTCATATACAAACAACCTAGGTCTACCAAATCCCAATTGTTAATTCTATCGTGCCTGCGCATATAGAGGTGATAGAATTCTGCTAACCTTGTTTTGTCTATCTTTTTCTCTCTTGAAGCCTTATCCATGATACTCACACCGCCAACTCTTGCCTCGTGAATATTGCTCTCTAACAAAAGCTCAATTTCTTCAATTGGCATTTGGTTGTATTTTTTGGCAAGCTCGAAAATGAAACCCATCTTTACGCCAATAAATTCATCGCCATACCCATAATCGCCTTCTTCTGATTTAAAATAACGAAGAATTTTCTTCAATTCGTCATCAGATTGATTGGCCATTAAGGTGTCTATAAAAGATTTGGCAGTAAGCTCCATGCTATTCGTCTTTTAAAAATTCATCAGTAAAGTGTTGTTTGTGTTTGGGCTGAGCAAACTTTTCAGCATTAAATGTTTTAGAGTTTCCTTTCGGAATAGAAAGTGATTGCCAGTTTTCATTACAAAGCATTTTGCCTAAAAATACAATTTGTCCTACGTGGTAGGGATAGTGTGCCAACTGACGATTGATAGCCTCAGTAACAGTATGACCCTGATTACGAATATAAATTTCTTTATTTAAATCTGCTGCGGTTAGCGGATTAATGGCGTCAAATAAACATTGCCAACCTGTATTCCATTTTTCTAGTAGTTCGGCTTTAGTCGCAATATCATTTTCAAATTCCTCATCTCTATTTCGCCATTCTTTCTCCCCATCGCTGGTTAAAAAATCTGTCCAACGAGACAACATATTTCCCCATAAATGTTTTACAATCATCGCAATGCTATTGCTCTCTTCATTAAATTGCCAAAACAATTGTTCTTCGCCCAGTTGGGCAAAAGTTTTATCGCCAAGCATTTTATAATACTCAAATTGCTTTTTAGCACTTTCTAAATAGTCGTTTTCCATATTAGGTTATTTATGCCTTTATTTCTTGCAGACAAGGCGCAGATCTAAGAATCGCAGATGTTCACGGACCAAAGACTAATAAATCTGTAAATGAATACTATAAATTTATAGAATAATTATAATCTTGGTTCTACAAATCAGCGACTTTTCTGCGGATAGATCTGCGAAAAACTATTTATTGCACTGTTCTTTCTCGCAAACAAGATCAGCGAAAAATAAAATCTTTATTCTTCAACTCTAATTAAAGCGCCATTTTCTATTCTATTATCTTGGTCTATGGCAAATATTTGTCTTCCAACAGTTGTTGCATTTGCTAATGAATTAGTAGCTTTTAATTCTAAAAATCTATCAATGTTGGCAAAACTATCTTTATCACTTTGCCTAATTTGTGCTTGCATTTCCGTATCTACAACACCAGGGTAAATGGCAATAATCTCTACGCCATTTTCTACGCTGTCTTGTTCAATTGCAACGGTTTTTGTCATCATATCTATAGCTGCTTTTGTGGCGCAATAAATAGACCAGCCATGATATGGTTTTTGGGCAGCGCCCGAAGAAATGTTAATGATTTTCTTTTCGCCACCCCAGTTTTTAGTTAAGCTGATAAAAGTTGATGTTAAAATTAGCGGCGCAACAGTGTTGAGTTGTACCGTTTTTTCGATATCCGAAATGTCTTCAATCTTACCAATTTGGCCCAGAGTGCCTGCGTTATTTATCAGCGTTATTTTTTCTACTTCAGTAGATTTAAAATTTTCAAAAACGCCAGTAAGTAATGCCACAATTCCATCTGTTTTACTCAGGTCGAATTCAATTTGTGTGACTGCTTCAAAGTCTTTATTGCTCGTTCTCGAAATAGAAAAAACCTGAAACCCTTCATTGAGATAAGCTTTGATAATACCTTTTCCAATTCCCTTACTTCCGCCAGTAATGATTAATATTTTACTCATTATCAAATATAATGAATATCAATATACTGTTTAGCTTGTTCTTGTGTTAAGGCAGAAAAATTCCGATATCGAAAATGTACATCAATAATTTCAGCTAAGGCATCTTTAACAAGCACTTTGTTTTCCCATTTGTTAAGGCTAGAAATTACAGTTGCCAAACAACCTTTTTTATAAGCAATTTGACCAATTACGTGTACCAATGTGTTTCTAACTCTTGCTGTTTTATCAAATTGTAATTCTTCTAGTAGCGGTAATATATCTTGAGGATATTTACGGCCTCTAAGTTCAATGCCATGGCAAATTTCTCTTCTAATCTCTTTATCTGGATGATGAAGATATTGCCTTGCCCAATTTAATACAGGAGTTGGATTTACTTCTCCCATTTTTTTAATGCAGCCAATTACTGCATTTCTGGGCGAATGGTGTTTGTCAAGTAAACCTTCATCAAAAAATGATTTAACAATTTCAAAATCGATTTTACCAATTTCTCCGGCAGCATTAATTGCAGTTTGCCTTATTTTAAAATCATCATATTGCAAAAGGATATTTAGTGTAAAAATGATTTTAGGTTTTAAAAAATCATTCGCAAAATAAATTCTTCCGCAACTTAAATAGGCCGATTTTCTAATATATGTATCTTCACTACTAAAATATTGGATGACTAGACTTAATATCTTTGTTTCTACTTCTTGCTGAATATTGGTTCTTATTTCTTCAACAAGATTTAATCGTTGTGTTTTTGTTAAATCATAAAAAGCCATTTAATTTTCAGTAAAAGGTGGGGTAGTATAAACCAATAGCAACCTTGGGTCTAAAAATTTTTTAGCAGCAAAATCTTTCTTAAACCTTGTCCAGCTTTCTTCAAATATAGGTTTACGATCCTCATCCTTAAATGGGTTAGGGAATTTTTCGCTGTCTATTTTGTATTTTATTGGAATATCAGTTACTTCAATACCATATCTAACAGATAAGTAGCTAAGCAATGACTTTAAGTCTTTGAATTGATAAGAATAACCCATCAATAAATTTTCTCCGAATAAATCCAGTCCAAAAGAAATCCATTGTAAATCAAGTTCATATTTTTCCTTTGTCGTATCGAAGATAATTCCAATGTTTAAAACCATTCCTTCATAATCAGGTAATAATCGATAATCTATTAAGATACTCCCGCTCTTTTTATCTTCAATAAATGAGTTCAATTGATTAAAATCTGTGTAGCATATTTTGCCTAATTGATTTACTTCAACTTCTTTTTTAAAGCAAACGCTATTCTCAATACCTATATATTGCCCATAATTTGGAATGCGACGATAACCACATTTTTTATATAATGAGACCGCCTCAGCTTGTCTAATTCCAGTTTCTAATAAACAATTTTCATAACCAAGCTCGCCAGTCCAGCTTTCTAACTCCTTTAAAATTGTGGTTGCAATTCCTTTTTTTCTGCCATTGGGCGATGTATACATCCGCTTTACTTCCATAGCAATAGGAGAAAGTTCTTTAATGGCACCACATCCCAAAGGAATATCATTTTCATAAGCAACAACAACGTGCTTTATCTTATCAATTTTATTAAACTGTGTGTAAAAAGCGTGTTCGCTGCCATCTATTTCTGCTAAGTAAGCATCAAGATGTTTAACCAATTCAATAAAATCTAAATGCTCTGAGTCGGTTCTGATCGTTGTAATCATGGGATGAATTTATTACTATTTGATATTATTTTCTTCTTACCACAATCCATCCTCCAACAATCGATACTGGCGCAAAAATAAAAATAGCCATTAACTGTGTCCAATGCTCGCCACTTGCCTTGAAAAAAGAAAAAGTAGCAAAAGCGGCAATCAGTAAAGCAAGGATATAATTAATTTTTAGGTTGCCAGTTTTCGCAATCAACTGTGTAATCCATCCAGCCAATGCCGAAAATATGATTCCATTAATTGCAGTTTGAATCATTATGCTAGTTGAAGCAGCTGAATGTGCTTCGATGTCAAACACTTTAAAAAAAGCCAATGCAGTTGCCGCAAATATAATGTAACCAACTATTACAGCTAAAATTTTTCTAATCATAATCGGTTATTTTTTGCAGTCTTTAGCGGTTACTTCACTCATTCCGCCAGACATATTAACAATATTTCTAAAACCTTTTTGATTTAATAAATAAGCAGCCTGCGGACTTCTATGGCTATGTGAGCAATAAACAACAATAGTTTGGTTTTTGTATTTGTCTAATTCTGAAAATCTTTCCTCTAGTTGTTGAATTGGTATGTTGATGGCATTTTTCAATGTTCCAAAGTTGGGGTCGGTTTTACCATCAAACTCATCCTTGGTACGTACATCTAATAGAATAGCTTTTGGATTAGCTTTAATGTAATCACATATAGAAGTAGGTCTAATGTTTTTAAAAGTAACAGTGGCCGATTTAACTAATTTCATATGGCAATGTGTGCATTCACCTGGTTTGTCAAAAACCGCTTTGTCGCAATCACGGCCGCAGGGTAAACATTGATACTTTTCGTCTCTATCTTTACTAAATGAGAATAAGGAAATACAGATAAGAATAAGTAAGAATAATTTCAAGGTTTTCATGGTACGATAAGAGTTAATTAAATGGCTTGTCCGAAAGTTAAGGAATTACTGTCTGGATCTAGCAAGGCAAATTCCTTTTGTCCCCAAGGTTTAAGATGCAAATGCCCTGCCTGTGGAATGTTTAATTGTTTTGCTAAGGCCAAGCCATACCATTCTTCAATATGATCTGTTCTAATGTAAACCTGACCATAATTTTCTGCAGGGTCTAAACCTGCAAACTCAAAAAAGTGAATTTCGATATTGTCTTTTTTTAACATTAGGTAACCATCATAATCTTCTTTGCCTAATTGTTCAAAACCTAGTTTGTTGATGTAAAAATCCCTAGTAATGGCTTTATTACGCATTGGGAGTTTTGGGTTGATGTATGTAAGCATAATGATTTTTTTTATAGGTGAAATAAATATAGCAAACACTGATGGGATTCAATTAAAGCATTTGCAAAGGATTGATCACATTGTTACAGCTACGTTTTTGCCAAGCGTTTTAAAGCGTACACCATTATCTTGCGTAACCGTAATGGTAATATGACCACCTTTACTGAGATTGATGTCACCAATTTTTCCAGATTTACCTTTGTGTGTCCCAGCAATGACATTGCATTGGTCGCCGTCTTTTAGTGTTGTTTCCATTTTGGATTGATTTGATTTTAAATTTAGCGATTTTCCGAGATTCTTTCATAAACATTAAGGAAGACGTATGAATTGGACTAAAATGTTTCGACTTCGCTCAGCATAACATTACTCACAGATTACTCACAGCGCTACCGATATAGAATCGGTACAAGTCCTGAATGACAAACTGGTTGTGTTATGAAACTTTGCAAAAAATTGAAGTAAAGAGGTTACTTTATCCTACGAAAACAGATGCCCGCAATTACGTTCGAAATAATCAATTAAACGACTGCCTATAAGCCAAAGGCGAATAACTTGTCTTGCTCTTAAACAACTTATTAAATGACTGCGGATGCTCAAACCCCAATTGATAAGCCACTTCCGCAACACTCAAATTACTAATCGATAAAATCTCCTTTGCCTTTTCAATCAACTTGTTATGAATATGCTGTTGTGCATTTTCGCCAGTTAACGAACGCAGCATGTCGCTCAAATAACGAGGCGAAACATTTAACTGATCTGCTAAATACTGCACAGTAGGTAAACCCATTGTTAATGCAGTTTTTTGCTCGAAATGTGCTAACCACAAATCCTCCAACTTAGCTAATATATCATTGCTCACGGCCTTTCTGGTAATAAACTGCCTTTTGTAAAAACGATTACTGTAATTAAGCAATAACTCAATTTGCGAGATAATCACATCCTGACTAAAATCATCAATATTAGATTGTATCTCATCATTTATGTTCTCGAAAATACCATTGATGATATTCCTTTCCTTATCCGATAGGTGTAAAGCTTCGTTGGCGGCATAAGAGAAGAAACCATACTTTGTTATGTTTTTGCATAAAGAATGATTCCTGATAAAATCTGGATGTATCAATAAAGTCTGACCCCTATATTCAGTCTCGTCATCATTAACTGCTAACAATTGCTTTGGAGAAGTAAAAACTAAACCTCCTTCATCAAAATCATAATAATTTTGCCCGTATCTAATTTTTCCGCTGAGGCCTGTTTTGTAAGAAATCTTATAGAAATTGAGTAAAAAAGAGTGAGGCAATTCACCCTTATTAACAGCCAATTGCGTATTGTCGACCAAACTCACCAAAGGATGTAAAGGCTTAGGTAAGCCCAACATCCGGTGCAGTTCTGATATAGAATTAAACAAATGCGGAATATGTTCTTCTTTTTTCATTAGGTTAAAGATAAGGATTAAATCATTTGTGCCATTTGTTTCCTAAAAGCCTCATCGCCCATTTCCAAGCGCTGTGCATATAATTCAATGGCGTCTTTGCCTGCTTGATACCTCAATTTATCTTTGCCATCAGTAGCCGCTTCATAAACTACTTCAACAATCTGGTCTACATCACTAAAGTTCTCTTCGTTAAAATTTGAGAACATTTTTTCCATAAATACATCATAAGCTGGATGTGAAGCCATATCAGATGAACGATTTAAAAAGTCAGTTTTTATGCCACCTGGCGAAACTGTTTTCATTCCCACACCAAATTTACTTAACTCGAATGCTACACTTTCACTCCAACCTTCCAATGCCCATTTGGTAGCATGGTAAACAGAGGCAAAAGGAAATGTTAACAAACCGCCCATAGAAGTAGTATTGATGAATAAGCCACTTTGCCTAGCTCTAAAATAGGGGATAAAGGCTTGCGTAACCCTAATTGTTCCTAATAGATTGGTGTCTAATTGTTTAACCACTTGCTCATCTGTAGTCCCTTCTAGCGGACCCATTAAGCCATAACCAGCATTGTTAAATACGATATCGATGTTACCTAAAGCAATTGCCTTTTCCGCAGCCACTTTAATTTGTTCCAGATTGGTTACATCTAAAGGCAATAAAGTGATATTGTCTATTTTATTAAGTTCTGTTTCGTTTTCTGGTTTACGCATTGTAGCGATAACGTTCCAGCCTTTTGCTGCAAAGAATTTTGCTGTTGCTTTTCCTAAACCTGTAGAGGCTCCTGTGATGAATATTGTTTTCATATTTTCTTTAAGTTTTATGATTACAAATGCCTATCAATGGCAAATAGCCGATGTATCCAAATTGGAAAAGATTGTAGCCAAAATGGGTCGAGATTAGTCCCAGTTTTGTTCGAAGGAAGTACCCTTTTGCTTAAGCCATCTGCCAGCTTACAGCAAGTAGACACGAAGAAGTTACGAAGCACACAGGAATGAGGGGTGGACTTAACGTGGACTTGAGGTGCACTTAAGGTGGACTTGACGTGGACTTAAAGTGGAATGAAAAATGATTTAGGTTGGCTTGAACTTGGGTTGTAAACTAGCGATTGCTAGGAAAAGCCAAGAGTGGCTGTTTTTATTAAAGATAAAAAAAATTTTGGAAGATTGGGAAATATGAATAATTAATGCTTATTATAGGTGTAGAGACCTAGACAAGCCTAAAGCATAAGGATATAAATGTATTTCCTCCCCCTTGCCCCCTCAATGAGGGGGACAGCATAGTTCAAGAAAATAGAATGTAAAATTGCAAGTAGGAAATTTCCAATCTGCAGTAAGGAGAATGGATATGCTATTAAAAAGATGTAATTGCATTAGCTCCTGATAGCTATCGGGACGAGCTGGGTATGACGCTCGTGTAGATATAGCAAGAGGTGAAACTAATTAAAAGATTGTCTAAACTCCAATGGCGAAACATTGGTTTTAGATTTAAACAACTTACTAAAAGACTGTGGATGTTCAAAACCTAACTCATACGCAATTTCACTAACAGATAAGCCTGTTACGGTAAGCTTTTCTTTCGCTTTTTCAATTAATTTACTGTGGATGTGTTGTTGGGTACTCTGACCAGTTAAAACCTTTAACAAACCACTTAGGTAATTAGGTGAAACATTCAATGCATCTGCCACATATTGTACTGTCGGAATTCCTTTTTGAAGTAAGGAATCGTTATTAAAGTAAACATCTAGAATATTTTCTAATTTATTAAGTATAGAGTGGTTAGTTATTTTTCTAGTTAAAAACTGGCGATGGTAATAACGCTCTGCGTAAGTAAGCAGTAGTTCCAGTTGGGCAATAATTACATCCTGACTAAATTGATCAATGTTCGAATGGTATTCTCGTTCTATGTTGTGCATGATATCTGCAATCGTGGTCTCTTCCTTGTCAGAAAGGTATAATGCTTCATTTACCGCATAGCTGAAATATTCGTACTGCTTTATTTTTTTAGCCAAGGTTGTGTTCCATAAAAAGTCTGGATGAATGAGCAACATCCATCCAGATTGATTTAAAAAACTGTCTTCTTCCACCTCAATTCTAAAAAGCTGCTTAGGAGAGATGAAGAACATGATACCTTCGTCAAAATCGTATTCCTGCTGTCCATATTTAATTTTTGCATTAAAATTTCTTTTAAGTGCTATGGAATAAAAATCCAATAAGATACTTGTTTCACCAGCTTTTAGTCTATTTACATCGGCCAAATTTATCACGCTAACCAGCGGATGTTCTGGCTTCGGCAAACCCCTAAACTGATGGAATTCGCTTATCGTTTTAAACCAATTAAAATTTGATGCTGGCATATTACAATGTACTTATTTTTGATGATAAGTTACCGCAAATTCTTTTGCAAAATCTTTCAGTTTTACTTTTCCCATCACAGCTGGTTTGTTTTTATAATAATCTTCTGCCAATAAACCAGTATGTAAGGCACTATACATTTCTACCAAACCTTCGGCAATTTTAGCATTCATACCAATACTAAGCAAGCCATTTAAAGCATCCTCATCAGAAGTTAATACCCACTTTAAATCAGGTTTTCCAATGGCCTCTCCAATAATGGCTGCGCTTTCATTTCCACTTAATTCTTCGCTGGCTACATATCTAATCTTTCTGCCGCTAAATGGTGTCGTTAATTCTTCAGCAACAGCTGATGCAATATCAATTGGAGAAACCCAAGGAATCATATCTTCAGCACCATAATTTGTGGCAATTAAACCAATCGATTTGATCATCTCGAGGTAAGCATATAGATTGTAGAAAAAGGAAGTTGGACGCAGGTGTGTAATGGAAACCTCTTCAGGCAATTCATCCAAAATTAATTGTACATGATGTGCGCCAATTAAAATGCCAGAACCTTTTGATAAATGACCGCCAATTGTACTTAAATTAACCACACGTTTTACGCCTGCAGCATCAATTGCTTGTCTGTAGTTCTTTCCCAATCTTACATAGTAAGCGAAGAGGTCTAAGTTTGGGTCGAAATAGTTATTTGGAGGCACCATGGTATATACTGCGTCGGCTCCAGTAAAAGTCGCTGTTAAAAAATCGACATTTTCTAATGAGCCAATTGCTGCGACGGCGCCCAAATCTTCAATCTCTTTTTTGCGGTCTATATGGCTACTAATTACCGTAACTGAATGTCCTTTTTGCACTAACTCTTGGGTTAGTGGTTTGCTAATGTGTCCTAATGAACCTGTAACTATAATTTTCATGATATGATTTTTTGATTTACAAAAGTGCATACCTGTACATCAACAGATGTAGCCATATCTATCGTAGTTGTAGCCAAAATTTATTGCAGTACTTATTTAAAAAGCTGATTAGGATACATATGGCAGGCATATTGCTATAAAGAAAATATGAAAACATTTAAACTTATTTTACCTGCGCTAGCATTGTCCCTTTTTGTAGCTTGTAGTACTACAACACGGCATAGCGAAAAAGTAGCTGCCACAGCTGATGCTGATAACCAGGCGGATACCACACTTGTTGCGACGATGGCTATTCCTGCAGCTTCAACGGCAAACTCTCCAATAGAAATGACCTTTACCGTTTACAATAGGACAGATTCGATTAAAACATTTTGTAAATGGCATACGCCTTTTGAGCCATTGATGAGCAAATACCTAGATATTACTTCAGCAAATGGAGAAGAAGCGTCTTACAAAGGGCCGATGGCGAAAAGAATAATGCCTCCACCGGCAGATAGTTATGTGAGCATTAAGCCAAAGGATAGCTTGTCAATAAAAGTAGATTTAACTAAAGCTTATGATATTAAACCAGGTAGCTATGTTGTGAGTTACAATTCGCAAGCGATAAGTGGTTTGAGTATTACAGATAGCGTTAAGATTTCGGTTAAGTAGTTTAGTAAATACCTAACGGTTAGATTAGCTAGTATAATAGAGCTGGGTTATGGTGCAAAATTAAGGTCGAGATTGTAATCTCGACCTTCTGTCATTTACTCATTAATCATCGGCATATACTTCGCCCTGTTATCATAAATAATCCATAATAAAACCGCTGCGAATACAGCCGCGATAGGAAAACCAGTAGCATCCGTTACTGTATTGGTTAAAACTATACCAACCATTACTGGGAAAACAATTAGCGCACCTAAAGCTCTGGTTTTTGGCAGAATGATTAGTAAACCACCAACTATTTCTGCAACTGCAATAAGCGGCATCAACCAACTTACAGCCATCATTCCTCCCATAGCCTTCATTAATTCTGGCGAAATATCTTTAGGCATTGGCATATAGTGAAAAAACTTATCTAAGCCAGCATTGATAAAGAATAGTCCGAATAGCAGACTTAAAACGAATGTGATTTTCTGTTTCATATTTTTTGATTTGTGATTAAGGATTAGGTTTTCATATAAATTTAATCAAAAATAAGTTAATATCAATTCTAGTATGCGGTGCAGATACGACAAGTTAAATGGGCATTTGAGATTTCATTTATTTATTAGATAAAGTTTCTAGCAACGTATCTAAGTCATTCAATGTCATTGTAAATCCTTCTTTGAAACCCATTTCAATCATTTTCTCCATGCGTTCAAGCGAATCATTTTTAATGATGATGCTCACTTTTGTTATGCCGTTTTCTTCACTGAAATTAAAATCCCAATCTGAACCAGGCAATTGCGGGTTTTCATCAGCATCAGCAAAAGCATTTAGCATTTTAAAATTAGTTTTTGGGCTTATGGAAGTATATTTCTGGATTGCCCAATGTTCATTACCTTCTGGACTTACCATCGCATAAAACCTTCTGCCACCAACCTCAAAATTCATCACCTTTGTTCTTGAAGCAAATGGTTTTGGAGCCCACCATTGATCAAGGATTTCTTGTGTGGTAAAAGCATCCCAAACTAAAGGAAGGTCTGCATTAAATTCTCTATTAACAAATACCGTTTTTGAAGGTTTGTCTACAATAAAATCGAATAATAAATTGTTTTTCATCCTGTTGTTTTTAATTGATACGAATTCAGTTTACGCTTGGTTAAAATCTATCATCCATTCTATGCCAAATTGGTCTCGAAACATAGAGAAATGTGAACCTTCAGGGCTATCATTAGGAACCTCAACATTTCCACCTGCTGAAAGTCCTTTAAATAATTTTTCGGCCTCTTCTAGACTTTCGGCACTAACAGCAATTTTAGACCTGTTTTCATTTTCATTTACTTTCCCCATGATTTCTGGAACATCATTGCCCATTAAGCTATTGTTGCCAATTGATAAAGCAATGTGCATGATCTTATTTGCATCTTTCTCTTCTATTGGAAACTGATCGCTTGCAATGTCCTTAAAGCGCATGATCTTTGTGAACTCGCCACCAAATACAGATTTGTAAAAATTGAATGCTTCTTCGGCATTGCCGTTGAAGTTAATGTGTGGGTTGATAAGTGCCATAATAATAGGTTTTTAGGTTAAATTAATTTTGCTTTAACTAGTTTATTTTTTAAGATTTGATAATAATTCATCAAGGTTTGCAAGTGCTGCAGACATACCTTCTTTGAAGCCATTTGCAACCATGTATTCCAAAACTTCAAGGCTTCCATATTGGGCGGTAACGGTTACGAATGTATTACCGTTTATTTCGTTAAAAATGTTGGTACATAATGTTCTAGGAAAATTCGGATTAATGGTTCCGTTTTCATCGCTAAATCCTCTCAATTCGGTAATGCTTTTTTGTGGTTCGATGGTTTGGTAATCATATCGGCTCCAATGTTTTTCGCCCTGCGGACTGATCATTGCATAATGCCAAAAGCCACCTTCTTTAAAATCCATGGTTTTGGTTTCAGCTCTCCAAGGTTTTGGCGCTATCCATTGTTCAAGAAATTCAGCACTTGTCCACGCTTCCCAAACCAATTTAAGGTCGGCCGCAAATTCACGTTTAACCACAATGGTTTTTTCTTCCTTGTTTACAATAAAATCGAACAATAAATTACTTTCCATTTTTTTCAGTCTTAAGTTTCAATAATAATTCATCCAGCTGATTAAAGCGTGTTTCCCAAATCTTTCTGAACTGTTCCAGCCATTTATCTATGTCTTTCATTCTTTCTATTTCCAGTTGGTAATAAATTTCCCTTCCTTTTTGTTCTTGTTTAACTAACTCACATTCGGTTAATATTTTTAAGTGTTTAGAAACAGCCTGTCGGGTGGTGTCAAAATGCTCTGCCAAGGCATTTGGTGTCATCGCTTGCAAAGCGATCAATGTAATGATTGCCCTTCTCGTGGGATCGGCTATGGCCTGAAAAACATCTCTTCTCATTTGATGATAAAATAAATGAAACTAATTGGTTGCAAATATATGTGCAACTATTTGGTTTCGCAAGTATTTTAGCAAAAATATTTTATGAGCATAGATTTTAATGTCAAAAAGAGGTCTGGGTGGGCTTGATTGATGTTTATTTCCTATTGCCAAACATGGGCTAAATAAACAATGAGGTAGCAGAAAAGGCAAATGGAGCTTTCTAGATTAAAGGGCTTGAATATATCTTGCCTTGAGTTTTTACTTAGAATGAGATAGTTTGCAACTGCCCAAAATAAAATGGAAACTCCTATGTCTAAAAAATCAAATCGTCCATTTGTTAAATGAAACAACTGAAAAACCTCTAAACCAATTGAAAATAGGAGCGGTGCAAAAACCAGATTTAACTCCCTTTTGCCAATGTTAATGAACTTAAATTTTGAAGCTAGGGTAATACAAAAAACCCATAAACCTTCTGGTAAGGAAAAAATAATAAAATCATGTAAGGGTAAACCATGGGTGATGCTTTTCCTTAACACGATAAACTGGTCCAATGAAACGATTGAAATGAATAATTTGGTAACTACTGTTTTTTCAGTCCGATAAAACAAATAGATAAACAAGCTTAAAAGCAAGGATAAAATAATGATGTAATGATTTCTTTTCAAGCCTTCTTGTAAATTAAAAGTTTAAAATAGGATAATTGACCGAAGCTGATTTCATTTAAAAGGGTAAACTTTTTTATAGTAGTTAAGTTGCTGATGTGAAATACTGATTTAAAATGAAATGCTTTTGAAAACACTTGAAAAGCCTTGTCTATATGTCTTAGCCAATTGTTAGGTGTAAAATGATTGAGGATAAATATTTGTCCATTAGGTTTTAATACTCGGTAAGTTTCTTCCAGCACCTTTTCGGGCTGATCTACAACAGCAATAACGTGAGAGAGAATAACATAATCAAAAGTTTGGTCTGGAAACAGCAATTCTTCTCCATTCATTTGCAACAGTTGGATGTTAGCTGTGCTGTGCTTTTTAGCAGTGTCTAACATGCTAAAAGAAGTATCAATGCCAGTAACTTGATGTGTTTTGTATAGCTTTAAATGGCTACCATTGCCAACGCCAATTTCTAGTAACTGTCCAGTGGGAAGTTTATTAATTTCCTGAAATAGCTTATGCTTTTGTGGTTTCAAGAATAGATCTACCACAGGATATAGAAATGAAAAATGATTGTAGAAATTGTCGGTTTGTCTGCTCATTTTCTAAATATTCTCTATAAAATAAATAGGCTTCAATGTTTTTTTGCTAAAATAATAAATTTACACTTACTTTGAAGAACAAAGTGCTTTTATATTTAATGTTATGGGTTTAGCTACTACACTTGATAGGATTCACGCTCAAGTAAAAACAAGGAAGGGCTTCCGATATTTTGCCATCTTTAACCGTATAGGCTTAGCAGCAGGTTTTTTCCCAGCTGGTTTTGTTAAGATTATGGGTGAACGATTTACAGATTTATCCAATAATCACCCAATGGGACATTATTTGGAAGCTCTGTCGAGAACTGGATTTTATTATCCATTTATTGGGGTGTTACAGGTATCGGCTGCACTTTTATTACTCATTCCACGAACGGCAACTTTAGGTGCGCTCATTTATTTCCCTATCATTTTAAATATTTGTATCCTTTCTATTGCAGTAAGATTTGAAGGTTCGTGGGTTTCATCACCTTTAATGGTATTGGCTAATTTATACCTGCTTTGCTGGGATTACGATAAGTTGAAGTACATTTTTCCTTGGAATAAAATGCCAGTTCAATCAAATTAATCATCATTTTATGAAAATAATAAGAACGGTTTTAATGCTATCGACGCTATTCTTAATGGCTTGCGAAATTATGCCTCGCAACACTTTAAAAGATTGCGAACAACAGTGCAAGGATAATCCAAAATCAAAGGCTTGTTTAATTTTTTGCGATTGCATTCATCAAAAAGGGCATACACTTGATAGTTGTTTAGCAGAATATGATAAGGCGCCTGCAGATAGTTTACAGCAAAAAATTAAATAGTTTCCCATTTTCCCATTGCCTTGGCTACATCAATAACGGCCAAACCTTGCGGTGTCATTAAGCCTTCGGCTATCATTCTTTCGGCCCTTTCTATATTGGGTTTGCTCCATTTGCTTTTTTTCGCATTTCGAGGCGAAAAAGTTAGGTAATAGCTCTCATGGTCTCGATTTTTACATAAGCTATCAATCCAGCCAAAACATAGCGCTTCTTCTGTTCCCTCGATGAGGTTAACACTTTCTACCTTGCTTTTTTTGTGGTAAAGTATTAGCCAAACAGATTTTTCCGTTTGGCTATTCTCTTGCAACCATTTTCGCCAATCATTTCTAGTCTTGGCGTAAACTGCTTGTTTACCATCTTTCGTTTCCATAAGCTTTGCCTTTAAAAGTCTGCTTATGCAATTTAATATTTAAAACCGATTCTTAAAAGTAGATACGATTAATGGCTATAGTTGATGCAAATCATTATCGCTAGCCAAAAACGTTTACACCCTTTCCTGTTGTTAAAAAACTAAACAAGCTCTGTTGAATAAGCTCGCCCCAAGCCCATGAACAACCTCCATAACATTCGAATGTTGGCACCAGGCCGATGTGTGTAAAACGAATTTCTGTTTTATCACCAACTTCCGTAATTTCAAAAACTATTGTGGTGCCTGTCCACTCGCCTTTGTCTTTGAAAGAACTTAATTCGCTATCAATCACTTGCCAAACTACTTTTTCATTTGGAATAGATTCTATGATGCGTTGTTTCGAATAATGTACATCCTTCATCCGGTAGGAAAACTCGTCATTTAGCTTTTCAGTATTGCCTTCAATTTCGCCTTGCCACCAACCACGTACATTGTTAATGGCTTTAAATGCTTCAGCTGGTGTTTTATCAACCAAAATTGTTGATGTAAAATTTGATGCAGTCATGCTTATTTATTTAAGTAGGCGTAATTGGCCTAAGTGGTATTGTAGGTGAGATGTTCTTGTAATGATGATATTTAACTTATTGCGATGAGGTTCATTTGCAAAATCTTCAGCAGTAACAGCAGTATGTTTTTCGAACCAATCTTCAACGGACAATGCACTAAATTTCTGATTTAAAAGTTCACATTGTGCTTTCCAGAATTCTCTTAAAGTAGCAACAGATGGAAGTTGAGGCACAGTTTTATCAGGAGATTTGATAAATGGATCAAACAATTCTGGGTATAGTTTTTCACCCATATCTAATAATCTCAACATGTCATCATGCACCGCAACCAAGTGACCTAATAAATATATTCCTCTATTTTTACCTGGTGCAATCTCTTGTAGTAACGTTTCATCAGATAAACTTGCTAGTAGTTCATCGCAGTTTTTAATAGAGGCATCCCATCTATCAAATATCATTTTTACAACTAAGTCTGTATTTTTCATATTTCTAATTTTTATATCCAAAAGTATGGTCTAATTCTTACTTGTATGCTGTGTAAAATAGACATTGTAGTGGGTTGATTTGGACAAACGTAGATGTTGTCTTTGTATAAAAAAATGTATGAAACATTTAACAATAGTAGTTCCTAATGGAAACAATAACATCAGTAGCATTACTGGAGCATTTGAAATATTTAACAAGGCAAATGCTTATTGGATATCATTGGGTAACAAACAGTTATTTGCTATTCAATTGGCGGGAATTGCTGAAACGGTAGAATTTAATAATGGATTATTTATGGTTAAACCTCATACCACAATTTCGGCCATTGCCAAAACAAACCTCATTATTATACCTTCATTAAACCATAATTACAACCTTGCTTTAGAAGGCAATGGGTTGCTTGTAGATTGGCTGTTAAATCAATATAAAAACGGGGCAGAAGTGGCTACAATTTGTACAGGTGCATTTGTGTTGGCGGCATCAGGCTTACTTGATGGAAAAAGTTGCTCTACACATTGGTCTGTTACAGAAAACTTTAGAATGATGTTTCCTAAGGTGAATTTATGTACAGATAGATTAATAACTGATGAAAAGGGCATTTATACAAATGGTGGGGCTTATTCCTTCCTTAACTTGATGATTTATTTGGTCGAAAAATATTACGACAGGCAAACTGCCATTTATTGTTCTAAGGTATTTCAAATAGAGATTGACAGGAATACGCAATCTGAATTTTCTATTTTTTCTGGTCAGAAACAGCATAGCGATGCAGAGATATTAAAAGCGCAAACCTACATAGAGCAAAATTTGAATGAAAAGATTACGATTGATAATTTATCATTGATGTTTAATATTGGCCGGAGAAACTTTGACAGAAGATTCATTAAAGCTACTGGAAATACGCCGATTGAATATGCGCAAAGAGTGAAAATAGAGTTTGCAAAAAAAGCTTTTGAAACCAATCGGAAAACAATTAATGAAGTGATGTATGAAGTAGGTTATGCTGATGTAAAGGCTTTTCGTGAAGTTTTTAGAAAAATTACTGGAATGTCTCCGCTGGAATATAAGAGCAAATATTATAAAGAAGCCTTAGTTTAAATATTATAATTTATTTAGGCATTAGCGTTGTTTCATTTCAGTTAATAATCGTCTCCTTTGTAGATCCACATGGATTGGGTATTTCCTGCCTTTACAAAACCTACTTTATTGTAAAATTCTATAGCCTTTCCATCTGCGGTAAGCATTTGCATGTGAAAGTGTCCATATTTTTCTTGCATTTTTTTTACTATCATTTGTCCAATGCCTTTGCCCTGATAGTTTGGGTGGACAAGTAAGTGAGGGTAATAAACAACTAAATATCCATCAGAAATCGCATTGCCCAGACCCACTAATTTATCATTATCCCAAGCAGAAATTAAGGAATGAGAATTTGTTAATGCATTGTACAACTCATTTGGTTTATCAGCAGCACTCCACTTGTTTGCCTTGTATAAATCAATAATGTCATCAAGTAAAATATCTCGTCTGTCTGAAATGGTGATAGTCATTCTGATTAGTTTAATATATAATGTATTGAGATCCCACAGTGGAAGACTTTTTATAGCTTCAATTGGTTTTTTAGTTCACTTACTTTACTAGGTGTGTTTAAGTTTTTCTCTAAGTATTCAAGTGTAAAATTATTGGTTTTGCTTTTAAATAAACAAGCCTTAAATGGAAATTTATTAGCTTCTATACTAAAATTTTCCTTGTGTTCTTCCATCAGCGACTTGCGCAAATTCTCGATTTTTAGCTGGATATCGGCATAAGAATTGACTAATTCTTCTTTCCAAATTCTTATCTCTGCTAAGTAATTTACAAGTTCAGGTTCCTCTATGTAAGCAAGTTTGTTAAGCTGTTTATCAATATCTGCGAATTGCATATTGTTCCAATCTTTGGCTTTAAGAACTGGAATTTGCCATAATCTTTGTTCTTCCTTCCAATAGTCTTTTTTAGCTTTTACTTGATGTATTTTAAAAGTCGGAAGCTCGATGGCTGTTAAATAATCGCCATGACAAGCACCTGTATCTATCCCGTAAGTATTATTTAAAATCTTTGGACTGTCGCCTACAACATGATGACCATAAATAATAGGTTTGTCGCACTGATAATATTCTCCCCAAAATGCTTCAGGGCCATACTTTTTTTCTAAATACCTAGTGCCCGACGTTGAGCCACAAAGTACTTCCTGTTTTTGTTCTTTTAGGTCTTTATCATGCTCAAAAAAAGCGTGAACTACAATAGCATCTTCGGTTTCGTAATAATAGTCTAACGTTCGTATCCATTTTAGAAAATCTTCATAATCGGCACCAAATTGAAGTTTCACAATCTCTTGGGAATAGCTTAAAATTCTATTTTGGTGTTTTCTTTCGTGATTGCCAACTAATACTTTTGAATTGGGTCTATTCAGGAGATACTCATATACTTCTTTGGATTTATTTCCTCTATCAACTATATCACCAACGGAAATAAGCAAATCATCGGCTGTTAACCCAATTTTTCTGGTAAGTTCCATCAGCTCATCAAAGCAACCGTGTATATCTCCAATAACAAATGTTCTCATTTTGGGTTTATTAACTTTTGCAATTACCTATTTGCTTCTGAAATCCAATGGAATTGTCTCTCTGCCAATTGAAAATTCTTGTTGGCCATTTGAAGTTCAAAACGCAAAGAGTCAGACCCCACTTTACCCCATAAAACTAAGTTTTGCTTATCAACTATGTTATAATTCAATTTAAATAAGTCGTTTTGGTCTGATGCATATTTTTTAAATGCAATGGTCTTTGAAACAGAGTCAAGGCTATAGATAAAATATCCTCTACCATACCTTTGTCTAAATATCGTGTCAGTTGTTTTAATACTTCCTGAGCCTCCCTTGTCAAAGATGAAATCCTTCCAAATCATTTCATCATCATTGGTAACTTTTTGATTGTTTTTTGTGAATGCCTTGATGTCGTAAATTCCCTTTTTTATTGCCTTTTGATCATTTTCATCTTGTGTTTTAAATCTTTTCCAAGAGTTATTAAAAGGCAGTAAAACGAAAACAATTACAAAGACAATTTTAAATACAATCCTACCAATCTTTTGCCACTTTTTCTTAAAATGAATGTCGTAAAAGACTGCGGGTGTAATATGCTTATTAAGCAAGAAAAACGATGATAATCTTTCCCAATCCATTACAATCAGGAAGCTAGCATTCATTAAAAGTTGCAAAGAATATAGCTTAACTGGGACATCATAACTCAAGTTAATCATAAATACATTTGCAAAAACAACAACGCCCATTAGCGCTCCAAGTGTTACCGTTTTTCTATTTAGGAGCAATACACCAACAATAATTTCCATTACCCCTGAAAACACTTGATAGGTAGTAGAGTAACCAATGAACATCCATGATAAACGCATGGGTAAAAAATCTCCAAGTGGTGTTGCCAACTGACTTAAATTTGGGAAAGGCATTTGAAGCGCAAAAATTTTAATTATTCCGTAGCTGAAGGAAACCAGTGCTAAATGGTAACGTACGAGATTATATAACAAAAAATCAAGTGTTAAATAATCATTCTTTCTTTTACGGTCAATAAGACTCCATATTATGCACGCCAATGCAGATAGGATAATAAATGTGTAAAATTGTGCCCAGGCGAAAGATGTATCTCCACTGCCACCGCCATTTTCATTCAATGTATCTTTAACGTGTAATAGATGCTTATTAAAGAGCTCAACTATCCATACTTCGCCCTTATGATAAAAATCAAGCAGGAAGGATACGCCTGGTATATCATTTAAAAAATACCAAGGACTAATAATTAAAAGAAATAAAATGAAGAAAAATCGGAAGATTACTTTTTTCATGAGAGCGTTGGTTTAAAATTCTAGAGTGAATTTAATACAAATGTTTGATAGAATTTAAAGCTGAATTAACATCTCCATTACAAATTTGCTATTGATTGCAAAATCCCTATCCAATTTAAGTTGAACAGGGATTTTTATTTCCTAATGAGGGATACTGAAACTTGTTATTGATTAAGCACTTTATTCATTTTCTTTTGTTTTAAAAACTGGAAAATAGAGCCTGCAATAAACAGAACCAAGAGTACCAATAGGGTTTGAGCTATAATAGGGTCAGTTGGACCTTTTGCCAAAGGTTTTGCTAGCGGAACACGTGTAAAGGTTTCATTAATTGTTGGTACCCAGGATAGGAAAAAACTAAAGGAAAGGAGGAAATTTTCTACATATCTACTATGGTTATTTCCCCATTTCTTGGCGTGAAGGAAATAGGCAACAACAACTAAAATTAAAATAAAAATCGAAAAAATATGGCCTGGGTTAAAACCGCCATGCTTTGAAATGCCCAAGGCAGTTAACGAGGTAATGATAGTGCTGTATAAATATGTTTTGCCTGATAATTCGGCCAAATTGATCTTGCCATATTTGATGTACGATACCACTGCTGCAACAATGGCTGCAATACCAATGATGGTATGAAAAATCCCTAGCGTTGATAGTCCCATGATTTAAGTTGCTATGATTAAAATTCTAGGTGAGCTTCTGAACTGATCGGTATGCTCAATACTTTAGAGATAAGGCAGTTTTTCTCAGCTCCTTTAGTAATGGCTTCAAATTCTGCTGCGCTTAAACCTTGTACCGTTCCAGTAATATGAAGATGTACTGAAGTGATAGACAAACCTTCCATTTGCACTGTTGCTTCTGTGTCTAATGCTGTTGGATTTAATCCTTTTTCTGTTAAGGCAGCGCTAACAGCCATTGTAAAACATCCTGCATGTGCAGCTGCTAATAATTCTTCTGGATTTGTGCCAGTTTCTTCTCCCACAAAACGAGTTTTAAAACTGTAGTTTGTGTTGTTTAAAATTCCACTTTGTGTAGTTATTTCGCCTCTACCTTCTTTTAGATTACCTGCCCAATGTGCTTTTGCTGTACGTTTCATGTTTTCTATTTTTTAATATGTGATGTCGTTATTGACAATGCAAATATTGGATAGAAAAGAGAAAGGCTTTTTGCGAATCAGTTCAATTATTTGGCAATTTGGTTCAACCTGTAATTGCTTGGGGTAATGCTGTATTTATCGTGGAAACTCTTGGTGAAATTTGCCAAATCATTAAAGCCACATTCAAAGGCAATGTCTGTAATGCGTTTGTCGGAAATCGTTAATAATTCGGTCGCTTTTTCCAAACGTTTGGTTTTGATGTAGTTGGCTGGGGTATCGTTATAGTGTTTTGCAAACTCTCGTTTAAACGATGATAAACTAAGATTGCAATAATCCGCTAGTTCATCAAGTGTAATGGTCGAAAAAAGATTGGCGGCTATAATTTGTTTGAAAGAATAGATAGTGGGCGAAAACAATTGAGATAATATCATCTGAATGGCTTCGGCATTTTTAGTTTGCGAGAGTAAAATGATGATTTCCTTTAATTTTAATACAAGAATATCCTCATTAACCAGCGATGGATTTTCGAAATAGAACAAAAGACCTTCTATGTATTTCTGGATTAGAAAATCGTTATTTATTCTTTCACTGGTTTTATTTGAAATTGCATTTTTTGGTTTCTGCAATAATGTTGGCATTTCTCTATCATAAATCTTCTTTAAGATATCTGGATGGAAATGAACAATAACCAATTTGTTTTGGGTTGCAGTATTTGTGCTGGTCATTTTATTGCCTACGGTTCTGCAATTAAGTAGCACAGATTCGTTGTTTGCAATACTTACTTCTTTCTCATCAATTTTATAACGCATTTCATTCTCTAACATGTAATGAAAACAAGCATTTTCTGCTGCGGGCATTTCATAATTAAAAGGTGGCTTTAACACTAAAACTTCTAATAGTGTCTTGCCAAATAAGTCATATCTTTCGTGGTCGCCTATCATGGTTGTTGAGGTTGACCAAATATAATTTATTTAATGGCTATATCGGTTGGTGTTGTTATAAAATTGGGGCTAACGTTTTAGCGCTTTGCGATGTTGGGGAATTCAAAGTACAAATGTTCAATTTAGCACAAATGTTCAATAGAAATCCAATGCTCAAATTTAGCACAAAAGCCCCAATATCGCAAAACCCCTGTTAGTGGCAGTGCATCTTTTTAGCAACAACCTGTTCCGTTTGTACTTGCTGTCGTTCCACAACAAGACGCTTTTTCAGTTTTAGTGTCCGTCTTTGTTTCACTACCACAGCAACCATTTTCTGTCGTGTCGCAACAGTTTCCTTCTTCTAATTTGTCTGCATAAATTGTTACACTATAAATTCCCGAACCTGATTTTTTATAGTTGTCAAGTTCTTCTTGGTTTATGTATTTTAAAAGAAGCTCGTCAGGTAATTCAATAAGTCGTTCTTTTTTAATTTGAATATTTTTGAAACCTGCTTTTTTGATTACGCCTAAATATTGTCCTTTATCACTTGCACCTGCAACACAACCTGCATACATTTCAGAGGCTTCTAAAACACCTTGTGGAATTGCACCTTGAAAAACTATGTCAGAAATGCTGAAATGTCCACCAACTTTTAAAACTCTGTTTACTTCATTAAAAGCTTTCTCTTTGTCAGGCACAAGGTTCATAACGCAGTTACTAATTACTACATCGGCTATATTGCTTGAAACTTCTTTCATATTTTCAATTTCGCCTAAAACAAATTCTACATTTTTGTAGCCTAATTTTTGAGTGTTTTGTAAGGCACGAATAACCATTTCTGGTGTCATATCAATGCCAATTACTTTTCCATTTTCTCCAACAATTCTACGAGCAATAAAAGCATCATTTCCTGCTCCCGAACCAAGGTCAATAACAGTGTTGCCTTCTTGAATGTTTGCAATTTCAGTTGGAAGCCCGCAACCTAATGAAAGGTCTGCACTTTTTTCGTAGCCCTCTACATTAGAATAATCTTCTGTCATTGAGTTATTAAATTCGTCTGTTGTGCAACAAGCTGTGTCCGTTGAGCAACAACCTACTTGGATATTTCCTTTTGCAATATCTCCATAGGATTTCTTGATTTCTGATTTAATTTCTTCTGTATTCATTTTTTTACTTTTTAAAAAATGGCAACATCGCCATTTGATAGTAACACTTGAACACTTTGAAAAAGACGCAAAAAAAATGAAGTGAGCCGTTAGGCTCACTTCATAAAGCGAATTTTATTCGCAACCTTTATCGCAACAGTCATCGTTGGTTGTGCCACTCGGACAACAACTTGATTTGTCGCAACATTCAGTTTTTGCTTTTTCTGTTGTTTTGTTGTTTCCTACACCTGCATAAACAGCAAGTGAAGTAGCCAACACCACAAAAGCAATAATTGCTCCTTTCTTCATTTTGAAAAAAATTAAATAGTTACAGACAAAATTATCTGCAATAGTATGACAGTAAAGTTTAGAAATAGACGCAACCTATGAGCATCCACAATTTTTATCTTCGGTATCAATTAAGTTTCCGTACTTGTCGCTTTGATAAGCACAACAATTTAAAATGAGTTCTTTGAGTTTTTCTTTCCCTCGTTGCACTCTTGATTTTGCTCCTGAATATGAAATGTTTAATTTTTCTGCTAAATCTTTTTGTGAAATATCTTGAAATTCCGTTATCAATAAAGCATCTCTGTAATTGTCGGGCAACTTGTTGATAAATGGTTTTATACAACATTCAGCAATTGTAGAGTTCAATGATTGGGTTTCTTCTTCGGTTATTTTTTCTTCAATTTCTGCATTGTCAACTATTTGCTTTCTGTTTCTAAAATAGTCGTTGATTGCATTTCGTACAATTCCGTACAAATAATGTCTCAAATTTTCGGCTTGATTTACTTTGTCCATATTGCGAATTATTTTAATAAAAACTTCTTGCAAAATGTCGTCTGTGTCAGCCGAATTTCGTGTTTTATTTAAAATGAATGCTTTTAGTTCTTTGTGAAAGTCAGTCCAAATATTTGTTACTTCTGTTGTCATTTTTTTGTTCGGAATTTATTTTGTCCAACTGTATGACGTTGAATTTTCAAATAGGACGCAAATGTTTTTCGGGTCGCACCGCATTGCCACTAACGTTCCGGCGCTTGGCGAGGTTGGGGATTAAGGAAAACTAAACTCTCGGTTCAAGACTGAACTTTGCAAGTACAAAACCACCTTTAAATTCAGCCCAAAACCCCAATCTTGCCAAACGCCTGTTACCTGCCGTTTTTTTATTTATTATATTCTTTCATTTCAAAATTGTTTTCTTTTTGCTTCCACTTCAATTCGTTTACTAAAAAATATTTATGATAGAAACCTATTAGAACAACAATTTTTTTATTAGGATATTTATTTTTCCATTTTAAAATATTGTCAATTATGGTTCTATTTCTTAACTCCTCAAAGTAACAATATCTTTTATATAATTCTCTGAATGAAATTGAATCTTTAGTTGCAGTTTCAATCTTTAATTTAGCGAATTCGTCATTCTCATCTACAATTTCTTTTAGTTTTTGATATTGGTAAAATTGTCGCTCTCTAACTAAATTTTCTGTAGAAATTGAATTTATTTCTTTCAACGAATTATTGTCTAATTCATTTAGAGAATTTGACAATTCAACAAATCTATACCAGATTTTTTTATGCTTTTCAGAGAGAATATTTAGTGAATCAAGAATATTTATTTCATTCAAAACAACATCAGAATTTTGAATTCCATTTTGTTTTCTGTAATCGTTTCTTCCTTCAAATTCAATTGGTCTAAATAATGTATTCTTAAAATTGGTTCTATATTTAACAATTGCATTCCATTCATTTTCATCATAAGTATTTTTAAATGTAAAATCTGAATTGAAATTTGTCATATCTGATTCCATAAGAATTATATCAGGTTTTAGATTTTCTAAAATTGAATAAATGGTATCCTTATTTATATTTTTTGTAGGGAAATGTACAGTTCCAATAATTGTCAATTCTGTTTTCTGTTTTTTATTATTTATTTGGGCATTGAAAAGTAATGAGTTTAAACAAAATATGATAATTAATAATCTGTTCATAAAAATTAGTTTTAATCTTATTGTTAGTTTTTAGTTTTGGGTAAAATGGCAGGTAACGTTTTTCGGCTTGGCGATGTGGCGGAAATCGAAGCGCAAATTTTCGGTTCTGCACAAACGCTCAATCGAAGAACTGAACTTGAATTCTGCACTAAACCCGCCATATTGCCAAACCGATGTTATAGGGCGTTTTTGTTTTGTCAACTAGGTCCCATTCCATCTCTAAATATAATTGCTAAACTAATATGATAAAGAAAAAACGAAAGTATCATTGCGAAGATAAGTCCAATGATTACTCGATAAACCTTCTTCGTCTCCATAAGTCGCCAAGCTAAGGTAATTGTCAAGATTGGCGTTGCAAACATAGCGAACCATAGTATTTGTCCAAGAAAATCCATCTTAAGCGTAACCGTTTATGTCAAGGTCTAAGAGTTGTTTTTTGTCAAGATTAAACTTTACGTTCCAATAATAACTACCACCGTCAAGCACCAAAATTCTACTTGTTAACCAACGGTCTGTGTCGTATTTGTCCTTTGCCCAAAAACAGTTAATGAGCAAAATCCTGTCGCCATTTTTGTCAATATAGCCAAAATATTGTCGCTTATATTTATGCAATTTTTTATGAATAATAGGTGTTGAGAATTGATTTACCAATTGATTATTTAAGGTCTTTAAGTCTGTTGCCAATGAAATTTCTGCTTGGTTAATTTCCTGTCTTGTGGGTGTGAAACGTTGTCCGGGAATAAGGTCAAGATAATTCGAGGGAAAAATTGCAACGTCAAAACGCTTGGTCTTGTAGTGGTCTGCCTTTTTAAAGGTCGTATCTGTCTGTCCGAAAACTTCGCAAGTTGTCAGCAGTAAAAATGTCAAAATTGTAATTATTCTTGTCATTGTTTCGGTCGTCTTAAAATGCCCTATAACGTTTTGCGGCTTGGCGAATGGTGGCGGTTTTGATAAATTTACTAAAAGATCTGAAAGGTTGTAGAAGAATTTTCCGCCACTTTTGCCAAGGCGCTGTTAGGTGCAGTTATCAGTTATCGTTTTTTTGTTTTCCAAAAATAGTTTTCTTCTAGACTGTCAGTGGGCTTAAATTTATACTCATTAAAATAAAATTTTCTTACAGAACTCTTCAATTCTTGCATAGTTTGGTAACTCCCACTCAATTGAGTTCTGTAATGTAATCTAGGTTCTAATTCCCATTCATTGTTCTTGCCTCTTTTGTCAGCGGACAGATACGCTAGATCTAAATTATTTCCCAAATTATTAGGGTTAAATTTTTTTGCGTAAATAATAAAAATTTCATTTCCAGCCGGTGAATAAATGATGGTGTCAATTATTCCATGACTAATATCGGTTAGGCCACTTGTTCTGTTATAGAGTAGTACTAAACAGTCAATAGCTAATTCAGCATTAAGGCTATCTTTAAAGAATACAGTTTTAGATACGGGTCTTGGATATTTTACTGTCAAATCAGGTTGTCTGTCATCATATATTTCTGTCACTAATGGTGGAACTATTAAAACTCCAGTTAAAATAAATATTATCAAATTAATGTACCAATACTTTTTAAACCAATTCCAAAATAGGATTGAAGTTAAAATGCTAATAAAAAAGAGCCCATATATGAAGTAGTTTAAAGCATAGGCAATAAGAGTCATAGGAACTTGTTCTCCCCCAGAATGCCCCATGCTTAGGATTGGAACTCCTATAACACAAAATCCTAGGAAAAGTATAATTCCGTAGAGATAAATTTTAAAAGGGTTCGCAAATGTTTTTTTAATCCAATTCATAGTTTTTGTAAAAGCATCCACTAATCTACACAACTTTAGTAGCTAGCCAAATTTAACTTTCGGCGCTTTAAGGTGTCGACGGTTACATAGAAAACTGGAACGGTTAGCGCCATGAAAGGTTAGCGCCCAGAATTGCACCTAACTTGCATATAGGTCTGACATTGTCAGACCTATCCACCCAATTTCTTGAAGATATGTCTGATAGATGTCATCCTTTTTGATAAAAGTATTGAAAAAAAAATTATAAATCATCAAACGGACTTTTAATTTGTTGCAAGCTTTTTGTGCTTACATGAGTATAAATCTCGGTTGTTTTACTGCTGTTATGTCCCAATAATTCCTGTATATACCTTAAATCAGTTCCACTTTCTAGTAAATGGGTAGCGTAACTGTGTCTAAGCCAATGCAGGGTTACAGGCTTCGTGATTTTTACTTTAACCAAAGCCTGTTTCAAAATACTCTGTAAGCTTTTCTCACTGTACATCTCTCCAATATTTTGTCCCTCAAAAAGCCATATTTTTGGTTTGTAACTTATATAATAATCGCGAAGCATCGTCAATATTTTAGGGCTCAAGGGTACAATTCTATCTTTTTTGTTTTTAGACTGTCTGATTATTACAATATTTCTATTCGAGTCTATATCATTAAGTTTTAGATTAAGCAATTCACTTCTGCGCAAACCACAACTATAAATCAACGAAAGCATCGTTTTATGTTTAATATTGCCATGAGCATTCAATATTTCCTTTATTTCTTCTTTGCTTAAAACGTTTGGCAAAAGGTTTTCTCTTTTTGGGCGGTGTATTTTTTCGATAACAATTACAGTTTCTTTAATTATTGAAAAATAGAGCTTAATTGCATTAATAATTTGATTTTGATAAGAGGATGATAGCTTATTTTTTAAAATGAACTCATTGTGGTAAACAATTACATCAGCGTTATCAATCTTATCTAAGGCTTTATTGTCATAAAATTTAAAGAAAGATTTAATTGCATCCAAATAAGTTTTGATAGTGTTAGAGCTATACCTTTTAGCCAAAAGCCATTGCTCAAAGTTTAATAGTGCGTCTACTTTGTCTAAACTTAAGTCTTGTGTTTTTTCAATTCTTAAGTTAAATCTTTCCCTGTTTTTCTTATTATCGGCAATATGCCAAGCTTTTAAGCTTTGGCTCCATTTTACGCCAGTTAATTTTTTTACTCTAGCTATTAAATCAATGTCTTTTTTAAAATAGATCGCAATTCTGTTCTGTCCGTTGTGTATTACTAAATCGGCTCTCCAAGTTACTTTCTCTTCGGCCATTATTTCTCCTCCCTTTTTACCAACAAAACCTCCTCATTTTCCAACGGAAGATAACCTTGCTCATAGCAGAAAATATAAGTCGTTCCTTTTTGTGTGGCATAAGTATGAGTATGATAATTAAAGTCGAAGCCTTTTCGAAGTAAGACTTCTCGTTTCACTTTAGCCTTACCATCAGGATTTTTGAGTCGCAGAATATCTCGGTTCTTTTTCAAGACCCGATTAACCTCGTTTAAGAAACTGTTGTCTTCAGTTCTTAAGCGGTTATTGTAATTGGTGCGACATTGGTCGTCGCAGAATTTTTTATCAGCCCTGCCATTAACAACGGCGTTGCAGTCGAGACATAAACGTTCCATATTTTTTGTTTTGCACAGGGTGATGATTAAAACTACTAAAAAAATGAAAAAACAAAGAATTTGAAAAAGGCCTTTTGATTGGTTTAGAGGGAGATTAGTCGTGTTTAAACGTTTATACACGGTTATAAATGTTTAAAATCCGACTAAACTTAGCAGCTGTTTGCACCTTTGTGTTGTCGGCAGTCATGGTGATTGCTGTTCGTTAAATAATTAGAAACTTAATTTTAAAGATCATGGAAAACGTAGTAAACAAAGTAGTATTGAGCGGATTTGCAGGTAGTGATGCAGAGTTAAAAGTGGTAAGTGGTAATCAGAAATTGGCACGTGTAAACATTGCAGTAAATGAAAGCTATAAAAACGGAGCAGGTGAAGAAGTGAAAAAAACCAATTGGTTTTCTTTGACCTTTTGGGGAGCAAAAGCAGATATCGCAGAGTTAAAGATTAAAAAAGGTACACGTTTTACAATCGAAGGCAGGTTGCAAAACAACAATTATGAAGCTAAAGATGGTAGTAAACGTTACATCACAGATATTGTGGTAGACGAGGTTGAGGTGAAGGAATTAGAAGTAGCAAATTAGTTTTGTTTTTAACCACAATGCCTGCCGCAGGCAGGGATGGACACAGATAAACATGGATTTGTTTGTGTCCATTTTTTAATGAAATAACCACCAAGACACCAAGCACACCAAGTCTTTTTTACCTCAATAGATTAAAAACCACTTCCCTCTAAATCCCTCTCTTTCAGGAGAGGGAGTATTGCGGTTTGCCTAATCACAATCCTTTCACAGGGTGAGGTTAACCACCAAGACACAAAGCACACCAAACCTTTTTGTTGCAGTTTTTTACCTCACTAGATTAAAAACCACTGTCCCTCTAAATCCCTCTCTTTCAGGAGAGGGAGTATTGCATTTTGCCTATTCACGGTCCTTTCACAGGGTGAGGTTTAGCCACCCAGACACAAAGCACACAAAGTCTTTTATTTCTTTGCGCTCTTCTTTCCTTTGCGATTAAAAAACCTAAATCTGTGTTTATCCTTTTTATCTCCCGAAAAATCATATCGTGTGAACACATCTTTTTTGCTCATTGTTTTGTGGGCTATGCTAGGTTCCATTCATAATGTTGGTGTCTCTAGCCAAGTACGACCGTCAATCCCCAGTGCCAGCCCAATCAAAAAAACAGTAGCACAAAAGAAAAAACAGCACTACCAAACCTCAGACGCAGTGGTTTTGTGCTCATTCATACACTCACTTTCATTTATCACCGACGAACAAAACAAAGTGCCGCTGTTTTTTTGATGAGTAAGGGCCAGTGAAAAGGCACCTAAGGGGATTGACAAGCATTTTTGCGTACTTTTGATGCTTCAAAAGTTTGATGCCTGCCGGCATAGAGGCAAAAAAAGAAACCAATATTTGTGTCCACACGATAAGAAAAATCGGGACAAGCTGTGGATAATCTTATAATGAAATTCCTACACTCGCATAATAATTCCTTTTCATAGCAGGATTAAAATACCGATTATTCGCCGCGTTTAAATCGTTACCCAAACTATAATCCTGATTAAATAGATTGTTAATTCCAAACGAGATATCCAAAACAGTTTTACCGATGTTCAAATTTCTTATTCCTGTTTTTAGATCTGCCAGATGATACTTCTTGGCAAAAACCGTATTAGCATCATTTAAAGGAATAGTTGATGTATAATTGTGTTGTGCAAACAAATAAATTCCTTTTTTAAAGTTCAGCTCCAAGCTAGTTACAATTGTATGTTTTGGCACACCAGTTAATTTATTGCCAGAGTAATCTAGTCCAGCATTTTTAAAATCATCAAATTTAAAGTGACTATAAGTAAAGCTATTTCTAACTAGTAATCCATTTAAAAATTGAGTTGGATTGGCTTTAATTACCCAAAAACTCATTTGAAACTCTGCGCCAAATTGTTTTGTGCCACCTGCGTTGATGAAATATTCAACATCGTTAGTGTTTAACCTTCTTACAATGGCATCTTTTAAATTGAAATAAAATACGCTTCCATCAGCAAAAAAGCGCTTGCTTTTAGTCTGATAACGTAAACCAGTTTCATAATTCCATCCAGCTTCTGCTTGTAAACCATTATTGATGATATTGTCTGATGAACGAACTTCGGCTAAGGTAGGAGGCGAGTAACCCTTACTTACAGATCCTCTAAAAGTTAGGTTCGAATCAATCAAATAAGATGCTGCAAGCTTCGGCATCAACCTTGTTTTAAAACTTCTTTGTTTTTCAGCAACAGCAATAGGGACATAACTTTGATAATCGTAGCCGAAGAAATTTAAACTTGAACCCATTTCAATCAATAACTTTTGCTTAATGTCAAGGTTTATCCTTAAAAAGCCAAAATCTTGATGTGCTTTTAAATCATCTGAAGCTGTTAAATTCGTAGCAACACCCTGTGCATTGCCATAATTGTGAATGTCGGTTTTAGTCCTCGAACTTTCTAAACCACCTTGAATATTGTATTTAATATTTTTAACGATTGTCGAGTATTCTAAAAATGTTCTTAAGCCAATCGTACTTTCTTTTCTCTTCTCGTAATTGGTGATGAAAGGGTTTTTGAAGTCTGTATTTGAAGTGAATAACGCAATAACGTGTTTAAAGTGCTGATTAAAACTATAATTGTTAGACAGGCCAGCAAAAAAGGTTTTGTTATAAATAGCTGCTTTTTGGGTGATGGCGCTAGGCAAAGTTGGCGTAGCTGGTCGGGCGGCTTTTGGGTTTGCAGTTAATTGTGCTGCGGTTAATCCCCCTGGAGTTTGATAATCTAAATCACTGTAAAAAACAAAAGCTTTTAACTTACCTTTTAGACTATAATCCCACAGGTGTGAAGTTTGGATATATCTTCTTTTTAATTCACTATTTTCTCTATAACCATCACTTTGTTGGTAACCTCCTGTAAAATTAAAATTGTAATTTTTGGTGACCTGATTTAAACTTGCGGTTTGATGGAATAAACCATAAGATCCAGCAGTTGTTGATAAATTTAAATCATTCGCTTTTTTTAAGGATGAATTAATTAAAACTGCACCACCTGTATTTGCACCGAAAATACTAGCTTCAGGTCCTTTATAAATTTCTAAACTTCCTACAGCCGCAACGTCTAAAGAATTAAGGTAGGTATTACCACCAGCATCCGTTAAGGGAAAATCGTCAATGTAAATTTTTACATTTCTTATCCCGAAAGGTGAACGCAATAAACTGCCACGTAAAGATAAACGATAACTACCTGGTGAGCGTTCTTCCATTCTAACACCCGGTGCAGTATTTACCAAACCTACTAAAGCACTGTTTGATTGGTTTTTGATTTGATTGCTTTCCAAACTACTAACCGAAGCAATTGACCTCAATAAAGGTTGCGTATTATAATAGCCTTTAACCGTAACTTCATTTAACTTTTTTACGGTATCAGTTTGCGCCTTAACGCTGATTGATATTAGAATTAAAAACGCAGTTTGTGTTTGTTTCAAGGTTTTAATATTTTAGTCTGCGTCATATCGAACGAACATAGTGAGGAGATATCTTTAAGTTAATTATGCCAACAATAGATTTCTCGTCGCTGCGCTCTGTCGAAATGACGGCAATGTAAGAAGACTATTTTGCCGCCACTCTCCAAATAATGCCACTTACATCATCGGCTACCAACAAAGCCCCATCTTGTGCAACTGCTACACCCACAGGTTTGCCGTAAACTTCTTTTTCATCCTTAACAAAACCAGTCAAAAAATCTTCTAATTGTCCAGTAGGTTTCCCGTTTTTAAACGGAATAAAGGCTACTTTATAGCCAACAAACTGCGAGCGGTTCCATGACCCATGCTGACCAATAAAAACACCTCCCTGATATTTAGATGGAAATTTTTTAGCAGTGTAAAAAGCTAAACCTAAAGAAGCTGTGTGTGCCCCAACAGGAATATCTGGCACAAGTGCTTTTGCTACTAACTCAGGGTTTTGACCTTTCAAACGAGGGTCTTCATTCTGCCCAAAATAAGAAAATGGCCAGCCGTAAAAAGCACCTTCTTTAACACTAGTAATGTAATCTGGCACTAAATCGTCACCTAATCCGTCACGCTCATTTACCGCAGTCCATAATGCATTGGTTCCTGGTGCCCAAGCCATTCCAACAGGGTTGCGTAAACCGCTTCCATATATTTTTTCTCCAGTACCATCTGGATTAAACTCTAAAATATTTGCTCTTCTAATCTCATTTGGTAAACCACGTTCTGCTACATTACTTCCAGAACCAACAGTTACATAAATTTTGGATTGGTCTGGTTTTACAATTAAGTTTCTTGTCCAATGGTTATTATAACCGCCTGCTGGCAATTCTAAAATCTTTTTTCCAGCAGCTGTAATTTCCGTATCTCCTGTTTTGTAAGGATACATCCAAACACCATCTGTATTGGCCACATAAAATGAATTACCAATAAAAGCTGCGCCATAAGGCTGATTTAACCCTGTTAAAAAAGTAGAGACTACCTCAGGTTTCCCATCTTTATCAGCATCTCTGAATAACATTATTGTATTTACACTTTTTCCTTGAACTTCAGATTTCGCCTTGCCACTTATCTCATTGGCAGCTTGCTCCACCTTAGTTCTTTGCGAATTAGAAAGTACTACAATAACATCTCCGTTAGGTGCAATTACAATATTTCGAGGACTTTTCATTCCTTCTGCAAATTTTGTAACCACAAATCCAGCAGGAGCTATTGGCGTTTTGCCTTCAGGCCAAGCCACAACTTTACTGAAATTTGTTTTACTAGCTTTTGTATCTGCTTCAGGTAATTCATAAGTTTTGCCTACGCCTGTTTTTACTTTTGCAGCTGGTGTAGTTTGACTGTTTGAATTACTATAGCTACCCAATAAGATAGTGCTTGATATTAAAGCTAAACGCAGGACTTGATTTTTCATTTAATAAGAATTAAGAATGTTGATTGCTAACATTCAAATTTAGAAGTTGTTTTCTGGTTTATGGCATTAATAAGCGATGTATTCATTTTGTTGCGAAAGTATAATCGCAATTGAAGCTAATATTAATAACCACCAAATTGAACCAACAACAATTAAGAAGATTTGTCTTGTATTAAAACGGTCTTGCAAAATAACTTCGTATCCTGAATCATTCAGTTTTGCATAGTTTAATGCTTTGAAGGGTTTTATGAACCATCCAAATCCTGAAATTGATATTAGTCCATACGGCTCGGGTAAATAAGACAATAAAATCGTTAACAAGTATCCAATAAAAAGTAAGTTTGGCGAATAGTTTTTTTGATAATTCATTGCTTTTGCAAAATCAATTATCTTACTAAATAGCCGAATTAAAAAGAAGATGCCAAAGATAGTTCTCATAGCAGGCATAATGTCTGTATTTTCTTTTTCTTGAAAAAAACGCCAAGCTTTATAAAACCACCAAATGCTATAAAGTCCAAAAGTAATAACCGATAAGAAGATAAACTTGTTTAAGCTAATGATGTATTGAGGCTCGATATTTTGGTTCGTAATAGAAAGTTTTTCTTCTAACATATTGGTTAATTGAAAAGTTAAGTTTCAATGTTTGATTAATTTTCTAATTTAATCTTAACATTCTTCAATTTTTTAAATATTTCACAAAGTGCTACAATCTCATATTCATTTAATGCTTTTTTGGAGATTAAATTAGTAGAACCTTTTGCCAAATGTATAATGAACCAACCATTAAGTTCTTCCACTTTATAAAGTGAGTTTAACTTGATTTCAGAATTAAAATTAGAACCAATTATCCTTAGATTATCATTGTCAAACTGATATTCATTTGAACCATTTAAAACTTGATAATTCTTGAAATTCTTTTTAGCTGAAAAATATATGGCCAAGGGCATTAAAAAAACAATAACTAAACCTAACACAGGCTGATATGATGGGTAACCTTCTATAATGTCATAAATTCCAAAAAAATCTAAAATAGAAATAGTAATAAATCCAACGCCAAGAAGTAATGTCAATATTGAGCCAATCTTTTTATAAAATAATACATAATTTAATTTCAAGTAGTCACTGAATTCAATTCTATTGTAAAAGTTCATTTTTGTTTTTATATAATTTAATCAAACCTCAATCTCCAACTCAATAAATTCCCATCCTCATTTACTTTTTCGAAATGATTTCTTTCTAAAATATGCCAAGAAGCTGGATTGTCCTTTGCTGTTTGGGCGAAAATAGATTTCACGTTATCTTGCCTTTTTGCCCATTCAATGATACAGGCAACAGCTTCAGTCATATAGCCCTTTCCTCTAAAATCTTCATAAGTTCCATAACCAATTTCTATTTCTCCATCTTCTGCAGGCTCTCCAACGAAACAAATATCACCAACCATTCTGCTTTCAGTTTTTAAAATGATTGTCCACAAGGTAGAAAAAAGATGGTTTTTGCCAGTATCTAAAACATTAGGCAAAATGGTTTCTGCTAGTGCTTCTCTTAATTCTGGTGTGATTATTTTCCTTGTCGGATTTAATTTCAATTCCGCTTCCAAAGAATCATCATTTGCAATGTATTTGATTAATTGGTCGTGAGAAAGAGGTTTTAGAATAAGGTTTTGGCTAGAGATCATTAGTTTATTAACTGAGGATTGCCAAGTTATAAATATTTTATCATTTCAAATTATCCTTTCAATATTTTGGTTTTCTCTGTATCAAATTCCTCTTGTGAAAGTATGCCAGCATCCAGCAATTCTTTTAAATCCATTAAGGCTTGTTTTTTAGCACTGATGCCATTCTTCATAGGTGCTAGATTTGTTTCCACAGATGACGTTTTTAATGTTGCATCGGTCGCATTTGCAGGGCCAAACTTTAATAGTAACTCAGTAATTTCATTAAAACCCTTAATATTGGCATAATCAATTGCTTTTTGCTCTTTTACATTAACAATGTTTGGGTCTGCAGATTTTTCTAATAAAAATTTAACTACATCTTTTTTGCCATTTGCAGCTGCATAATGTAAAACCGAGTTGCCGCTTTCATCTTGGATATTAATATTCGCACCTTTTTCCAAAAGTAGTTTAAGCATGCTGATGTGACCACTTTTGGCAGCTACGTGTAACATACTTTCGCCTCCATATTCATAGGTACTATTTAAAGAAAAACTTGCGGAAATTGAAATATTATTTGCCGTTTCTACCCATTCTAGGTATGAGTACATAGAATCAGTATTGTTAGCTAATGGTTTGGCATAATCCACATCCACTCCGTTGGATAAAAATAACTCTACAATTTCTTTCTGATTATTTGCACAGGCATACCAAATAGGAGATAGGCCATTTTTAGAAGACACAAAAACATCAGCACCTCTATCAATTAAGATTTTGGTTAACATCCTATTCGCATCCTGACAAGCAATAAGTAAAGCTGACTCTCCTAAATGATTAGTATGGTTAATGTTTCCGCCCCTTTCTATAATTACCTCCACCATTGCTGTATTTTTTGATTTTACAGCAAAAAGCAATGCAGAATCTCCTTGTTTATTTGCCGCATTAATATTGGCGCCGTATTCAAGTAGTTTTTGCAAAACTTCCTTATTTCTAGAGCTGGCTGCAATTAATAATGGAGTTTCTGCTTCATTATTTTCAATATTTACATCCATTCCTTTCTCTAACAATTTTTCAAGCACTTCTATTTGACCGTTTTGCGCACACAAATGCAATAAACTATTTCCCTTCAAATCGTTAATGCTAACTTTTGCTCCTTTTTCTAATAAGTATAAAGCAGTTTGTTTTTGCTTTTGAAGGCAGGCAAAATAGAAAGGTGTTTCACCTGCATGGTCTTCATAGTCTAATGTTGCCCCCTCACTAATTAATAACTGTACCAAGTCCAAATATCCACGATGTGCGGCATAATGCAGAGCTGTTCTGCCTTTTTCATCTGTATAACCAATTTCAACTTCTTTATTAGCCAATAAAAGCTCGGCTATTTTTCGTTTGCCACTTTCGCAGGCAATTATAAATGACATTGACATATTTTTCTAATTAGATTGTTTTATTAAAAGTTCTACAGTTTTTATTTTCAGGTTATCGTCAGAAGCCAACATCAATGCAGTTTGATCTTGGTCGTTTGTTGCAGTGGTATCGGCACCATATTCTATAAGCAGTTTTACTTTTTTGTAAGTTTCTTTGGCTTTTTCTGCATCATAATTCACGTTATAAGCACATACCTTATGTAAAAGTGTATTTCCTTGATCATCATTTCTATTAATGTCAACCTGCCCACTTTCTAAAACAATGGCTAAAACCTCAGCAGATTTTTCTGCTATTAAATCTAATGCTGTTATTTCTTCTCCATAATAAATATTGGTTTGGTAAAGGTCTGCACCATCTTCAATAAGTTGCTTCAGTAAATTAATTCCGCTCTCTGAATGGTTCATCATTCTTACATACTCAAATAAAAGTGTAACCTGATTTTTATTAATGATATCAAATTGTGGCAAGTTAAACTCACGCATAATGGTGTACATTTCTGCACTTTGCTGATTTGCTCTACCGCATAAAAGAATGCTGTATTTCCAGTATTGTCACGATGGTTTGGATTGGCGCCATTCTCTAAAAGGAAAGCTAAAAAGAAAGGCTTGTGAAACTCTATTGCACAGATTAAAGGCGTTTTTTTTACTACGTTTTCTTCGTCAATTTCTAAACCTTCTTTTAATAAAATTTCAATGTACGCCTTTTGTAATTGTTGCTGTTCTTCATAATCAAGGCTGTATTTAGTTTGGTTATTTTTCACCACCTGGTGGATGTAATTTTCCTCTGCATTGTTTTTGAAATTTACATCGCAACCCGCTTCTATTAATATTTCAATCAGTTCTACAGAAGCAAGTTGTTGTAAGAAATAACCTAATAAAGTATGCGAATTAACTTCGTCATTTAGATTTTCGAATTTTGATATAAACTCCCTAAAAAATGCTAACCCTTGTTCATCAGTTTTTAAATGCCTAACCACACTTTGGAATACACTTTTATCAAATTTATCAAACTCATAAATATCAGTTTCTATGGTTTTGTCTTTAATAAAATGATTAATGATTGTGTATTGCTCTGCTCTAAATAAGTTATCTAGGATTTGCGCCTTATTAAAATCCTGAATTGTTTTTGGGAGTTTTTCTCCAGCTGTAAGTTGTGTTAATGCAGCTGAAAAGTTGCCACTGTTTAAGAGTTGCTCTAAGTTTTGTTCGTTCATATTAAGCCTAAAATTTATATCATCAATGTGATCATTTAGGCTTGCTATGTTTGTAAAGCAATAGAATCAAAGGGCAATCAAATCGAAAACCTTAAAATCATATTGTTTAAAGACACGGTAGTATCTAAATAATCAATAAAAACTTTAGGGATAATTTTGATTGGTGATTGAATGCTAAATTATAAAAAAAATGGAATTTGGTTATATGTTTTAAAATATCTTAGGAAATCTTACAAGAGTTTATAATTATAAAAGGGCAATATTGCTTATTCAGCAAAAACTATGTGTCTATGTGGTTAAATCATATTATATCCTTAATTAACAATTCAATGTCTTTAATTTCATCTGATTATTTTATCTTTAGGCGATTTTAAGAAAAGGGTTAATTTCATTGCCCATCCAACCTAAATAAATACCAAAATTATGTCAACTACATCAAAGATAATCTACACCAAAACAGACGAAGCGCCAATGTTGGCTACTTATTCCTTATTACCAATTGTGCAAGCTTTTACCGCTTCGGCAGGTATTGATGTAGAAACCAGAGATATTTCATTGGCAGGAAGAATTTTAGCAAACTTCCCAGAATATTTAAAAGACGATCAAAAAATAGGCGATGCTTTAGCCGAGCTTGGTGCTTTGGCAACCACTCCAGAAGCTAACATCATCAAATTGCCAAACGTTTCTGCTTCAATCCCACAGTTGGTAGGCGCAATTACCGAGTTGCAAGCTCAAGGTTACGCTTTACCAAACTATCCTGATAACGCACAAACAGAAGAAGAAAAAGCCATCAAAGCTAAATATGGCAAAGTATTAGGCTCAGCTGTAAATCCAGTTTTACGTGAGGGTAACTCAGATAGGAGAGCGCCTAAAGCCGTTAAGAATTATGCTAAAGTAAATCCACATTCAATGGGTGCTTGGTCGGCAGATTCTAAAACTCGCGTAGCTAGTATGAGTGAAGGCGATTTTTATGGTTCAGAGAAATCTGTAACTGTAGCAGATGCTACTCAATTTAAAATAGAATTTGTTGCCGAAGATGGTGCTGTAACTGAATTAAAAGGTTTAGCTAATTTAAAAGTAGGTGAGGTGATTGATAGCTCTGCTTTAAGTTTATCAGCTTTAAAAGCTTTTGTAGCTAAAGAGATTGTGGCGACTAGAGAAGCAGGGACATTATTGTCTGCTCACTTAAAAGCAACAATGATGAAAGTTTCTGATCCACTTATTTTTGGTGCAATTGTAGAAGTTTATTTCGCAGACGTATTTACAAAATATGCTGACTTGTTCAAAGAATTAAATGTTGATACCAGCAATGGTTTAGGAGATGTTTATGCAAAAATTGCAGGCAATCTTAAACAAGCTGAAGTTGAAGCTGATTTAGCTGCGGCTATTGCAAATGGTCCGGCATTAGCAATGGTAAATTCTGATAAAGGCATTACTAATTTGCACGTGCCATCGGATGTTATTGTAGATGCTTCTATGCCTGCAATGATCCGTACATCTGGACAAATGTGGAATGCTGCAGGTAAATCTCAAGATACAACAGCTTTAATTCCAGACCGTTGTTACGCTGGTGTTTATACTGCGACAATTGATGATTGTAAAGCACACGGCGCTTTTGATGTAACTACAATGGGTTCTGTACCTAACGTAGGTTTAATGGCACAAAAAGCTGAAGAATATGGTTCTCACGATAAAACTTTTCAAGCAAAAGCAACAGGAACAATTCGTGTAACTGATGCAGAAGGTAAAGTGTTCTTCGACCAAAAAGTAGAAAAAGGCGATATTTTCCGTATGTGTCAAACTAAAGATGCACCGATTCAAGACTGGGTAAAATTAGCAGTAAATAGAGCTCGTTTATCAGCTACGCCAGCAGTTTTTTGGTTAGATGAGAACAGAGCACACGATAGAGAAATCATCGCTAAGGTGAAAAAATATTTGGCTGACCATGATACTAACGGATTAGATATTCAAATTCTTGCTCCAGTCGAAGCAACTAAATATACTTTAGAAAGAATTAGAAAAGGTTTGGATACCATCTCAGTAACTGGTAACGTATTACGTGATTATTTAACAGATTTATTCCCAATTTTAGAATTAGGAACCTCTGCTAAAATGTTATCTATTGTTCCATTAATGAATGGTGGTGGTTTGTTCGAAACTGGTGCTGGTGGTTCTGCTCCAAAACACATCGAACAATTTATAGAAGAAGGTTATTTACGTTGGGATTCATTAGGTGAGTTTTTAGCATTACAAGCTTCTTTAGAGCATTTAGCACAAACTCAAAACAATGCTAAAGCACAAGTTTTAGCTGATGCTTTAGATGAGGCAAATGCATTATTCTTAGCAAATGATAAATCTCCAGGCAGAAAATTAGGAACTATTGATAACCGTGGTTCTCATTTCTATCTAGCTTTATATTGGGCTCAAGAATTAGCTAAACAAACAAAAGATGCTGATTTGCAAGCTAGATTTGCGCCATTGGCAAAAGCATTAACTGAAAACGAAAGCAAAATTGCTGAGGAACTGATTGCCTCACAAGGCAAACCTCAAGAAATTGGTGGTTATTATCATCCAAATGATGAGTTGGCTTACAAAGCAATGCGACCAAGTGAAACTTTAAATACAACTTTGGCAAGTTTGTAAGATTATAAATTTCCTTAGGTAATAATTGTTTCACCATCCAATATCATAGATTAGTCGTAGCTAAAAGCTACGACTTTTTTGTTTTTATATTTTTTTGCCCGCAGATATTGGGTATTTCGCAGATCAGAAAAGAATAAAATCTGCGTCATTAGCGTAAATCTGCGGGAGAAATTAATGCTTATCAGCTGCTAAAAATGTTAAAGTTAATTTAGTGATAATTCAATCTGGCAGAAATAACGGCATAATTATTCAGTAAATAATAAATAGATACAAAAAGCAAAGCTAAACAAGCAATAAAGCTATATAGCTTTGCATTATTGCCTGGTTTGTCAGTTTGATTATAGATGTTAACATCGTCAGCTTCTACGGAATAAACTTTTGGTCTAATTAAATTGAAATCAGATTTTTTTATCCAAACTTTTAATTGCCCAGAATTTTCTAATGATAAATTCACCCCAGCTAAAGCATTAAATCCTTGGTATACTCTATCGATATTTAGTTTTATAGAGTAGAGTCTTTTATCACCTCTCAAAGTAAAGTTTAGTACTGCACATTTAATAGTTTTATCATTAATCAATATATCCTCAACGCTATTAATGGGCTTATTATAAAGCTGTCCTTTTATCATAATTAGGTTATTCTCACCAAATAAAATCTGAGTGAACAATACATAAAAGCCATAAAAAATGATAAATAAAATTATAATTAATAAGCCTCTCATTTGAATAACTAATTACTTAGTTAAATGTAGTCAACTTATTTATTAAAACAAATAACCAAATCATTTCGTTATATTCATACCTAAATCGAATATGCCATGAGTACAGAAAATCAAAATTTTAGACCAGCTAACGACAAATTACATCCAAGCGATCTTGGGGAAACTAAAGACTTTAACGATTTATCTTTTGATGAAAATAAACAGAGCTATGAATTGGATGTAAAAGGAGAGGATAAAGATTATGATCATCCTATGCCTTATGAAACTGTTGCAACAGGCTCTATAGATGATAATTCTACTTTCGATGAAGCAAACCCTTATGTTGGTGATGAATATGCGACTGATGTAGAAAAAGTAAACGATAAATTAGAAGAATTAGGAATGCATATTGATAATGATGGAGACAGTGTATTGTTAAGTCCAGAAGATGAAATCCTTGCCCGTACTGAAGAAGATTATAGAGACGACCTAGATGAAGAGGGTTATCCTAAGAATGATGCACCGAACGCTTAAAATCTATATTTGATCTATTTTATAAGAATTAGTAGAACGATTTAAGTATCGAAGCCATTTTTCATAGCATACACAGCTAAACCTACACGTGTTTTTAGTTCTAATTTCTCAAATAAACTATCTCTATAGCCTTCAACAGTTCTTGTACTACAATTCATTTGGTTGGCAATTTCTTTATAACTCATTTCGGTAACTGAAAAACGCAAAAACGTTTTTTCTCTATCGTTAAAATCTTTTTTATCGGATTGTTTGGTTCCATTACTAATACTCGAAAATAATTTACTAGCAGCCCAATCTGGATAATAATGTCCATTTTTAACTAGATGATTTAATGCATCTGCCAATACTGTAGGGTGTACATTTTTTAGCAAATACCCTTTAGCACCACTTTTAATCATCTTTATTAGGCTGTTTTCATCATCTTGCATGCTTAAAGCCATAATTAAAACATCGGGATAGGTTTCTTTAAGCCAAGCTGCAGTTTCAAAACCATCCATTATTGGCATGCTAATATCTAACAATACCACATCGGGAACATTTCTAGGATGTTTACATTTTTCTTGCAAATCCTTGCCATTCTCGCATTCGTAAAGCACTTCAAATTGCTCAAAATTTGCTAAAATGGCACTTAATGCCTTTGCAATTAAAATATGATCATCAACAATTACAATACGAGTTTTCATTTTATATCGAAATTTCAATGGTTAATTTTGTTCCATCCCCTTCTTTACTTTCCATATAATAACTACCGCCAATTAAAGCTATTCTTTTTTTTATGTTGCTTAAACCAATACCTTTTTCCGCCAGTTTTTCAGCATTAAAACCTTTACCATCATCATTTAAAGTTAATGTTAATTGCTTGCCGTTTTTAACTAAAGTTGCCGAAATTGTTTTACAAGAAGCATGTTTAATGCTATTTTGGATAAACTCTTGCACAACTCTTAATAATAAGCTTTTAGCTTGATAATTTAATGGTATCGATTCAAAATCGACCTTCAAATTAAGTTTGTATTTTTTTAAGACTTCAATTTTAGCAAACTCTTCTTTCAATAAAATAGAAATGTCGTTTGTGTCAATATGATCATCGGTTAAAGATTTAGATAAGTGCCTTAACTCTGACAAAGCATCATTTATAAGCTCTCCAATTCCAGTAATTTTATTACTTATCGGTAAAGCTTCATTTTCGAAAGCTAATTGTTGGGTATATAAACTCGCTAGCGTAAGTTTCTGACCTACATTGTCATGTATTTCTCGACCAATGTGTTGCATGGTTTGGGTTTGTATTTCTATTTGTGTAGCTAACAATTCTTTTTGATGTAAGACATGTTGCTGCTGTAATTGAGTAATACTTTCTTTTTTTTTGTTTTTATATTGAATAACAAAGGAAATAGCTGCCACAATAAATGCAACCAAAAAAACATTGAATAAAATGATAACTAATAGATATTCGGTTTGCCCCATATAAAAGCTGCAGTAAATAATAAGTACATCAAATGATTGGCGATCAGGAAAAAGGTATAATAATTACTCCATAAGTTAGATTCGTTTAACAATAAATTATAAAATGAAAAAAACGGTAGGGTCCCTACATAAAGTAGCATAATGCCAATATTTATGTAAAACATATAATTGGTATGGAATAAAAGTATTTTTTCTGATTTTATTTGCTTAAAAATTTCTAAAATAACTAAAAACATCAATAACACCGTACCAACAGTATAACTTAAAGACAGCATCATGCCTGGCTTATGTATAATGGTGAAATAAGGTAAAAAAGAAATGCAAAATAAACCTGTAATAATCCAAAATAATTTTTGTCTTTTTAAAGATTTTACAGCGTAAAGCCAGTAAAAGAACACAAATTCAATAGGGATAACAAAAAAATCATAGTAGGTACTTATATAGGAGGGATAATTCTTTAATCCCCATTTAGCAAATGCCTCCATCAAAAAGATAGCACAACAGTAAACCATAAACCATTTCCAATAACTTTTTTTTAGTGCTGGAAAATGAAATAAAGCAACAATGGCAGTTGAAAACTGAATCCAAACCAGGGTTTCGCTCAATATTTTTTGGGTATTGCTAAATGATACCATGTTACTAAAAAGCTTGTCCTTCTTTTGATGCTGGGGGTATGATTTGCCCATGATTTAAGGACATCACTTCTGTATCATCTCTTTGATCCCTTACCATGATATAACTCATTTGTTTTAAATTTCTCTTCATGAATCCCTCGTAGGTATTGATGTCTAATGGATTAAAATCAGTGTAAATGCCTCTTGTATTTTTAATTACTGGTAATAGAATAAGTGTGTGCTTTCTTTCGTAAAGCCTAGTAATATCGTCATTTAATAGTTTTTTTAAGTTTTCATATCCTGGGTTAGCCCACTTTGTGTTTAAAGGATAGGATGCATAATACATTCTTATAGCCAATTTATTGTTTGCATCTGGTTGGTTATGTTTTACATTGCTTTCAATATCATTAATGAATTTTTTTAGTGTGTCTATATCAAATAAAATAGAATTTGCATCATTTTCTACTCCATTTTCTCTATCATTCGCTATGGCTTTGAGCTGCGTTTGCCTATAATTATTAGTCATTTCTTGTATTAAGCTATACCGTAATGTGCTTGGTTTAGAACTAGGTGTATTAGAAGCTGTGTCTGTTTTTTTTGGTGGATAGTAATAAGCATATACGCCAAAAGCAATAAGGAGCACTGCAATAATGAGAGTTAAATGTTTCTTTTCCATTTGATTAATTTGAAATTATATAATAAATATACTTTTTAATTATACAAAATAGCTAAGGATAAGTTAAGAAAACTAGGTGTATCGACTCGTTTTTATCACCGTTAAACAACGGTATAATTTACCGCTTTTTAAGCGTCAAAATTCAGTTTTATAACCTTTGATTGTCGCCTATAGGTCTTGCACCTTTGTAGGGTATAAGATGATAGTCACAACTTATAAATAGAGGGATGAGAAAAAACTTACGAAGAATAAAACAGTTTATCAACTTGGTGCGAGTGGAAATAGAGTTTTGCAAAACCATATTACATAAACTATAAAACACCCTACATCTATCAAAACTAATCCCAAAAAATTTTAGTTAGAGTTACCTGTCCTGGTTTCAGGCAGGTAACTTTTTAAAGCTGTTATTCCAGCTATTCATAATCCTCTGTTTCTGAGGAGCCAAAAAAGTGCTTGAAAAATTAACATCTCATAAATCCTAATAACTGAGGATTCGCTTTACTGAAGAAGTGCGCCCCTAATCTTTATCCTGTAATACCTTATTGCTATGTTTTTCGATGCGACGTAATACCAGGCGAACGGTTAAACAACGGTAAAAGTTATAGCTGTTTAAACATTTAAATACAGTCTTATGCACGTTGATTACCAATGAATTGCGCTGCAAATTTGTATCAGGCAATCAATAAAAGATGCTTTATAGATGGATTAACTCATTAATATATTTTAAATAATAAAGGAGTATTCCGAAAATCCTTAAAAGAGTAGGAGTAAAAATTAAATCTAAACAATATGAAAAAATCAATTTTACTACTAATCGCATTAGCTTTTAGTACCGTTGCATTCTCGCAAGTAAAATTTACTAAAGCGGAGCAACAACAAATGCAAAGAATTCTGGGTAAAGATTTTACTGCAGTATTAGGTAAGCAGGGACAATTGGCAGTTGTTACACCAGACAAAGTTGGGCAACTGACATCTACAGCAAGAGGTAGCTTTAAAGGAATGCCTGGACTTGCAGCCAATGCAGTTTTAGCGGCTTACGAAAAATGGTGGGTTTATAAGCAAAGTACCGATTTGCTTAAGTCAAAATTGGGAGAAGAGCGTTTTAACCAATTAAATAAAATCCTTACTAAAAAAGGATTAGATATTAAAGCAGTTGAAAAACCAGTAGAATTTACCAGAGCAGAGCAACAACAATTGCAGAAAGTTTTAGGTAGGAACTTTACAGCAGTACTAGGTGAGCAGGGACAACTTGCAGTTGTTACACCAGATAAAGTTGGACAATTAAAATCTACATCAAGGGGTGGTTTTAGTGGGATGCCTGGACTTGCGGCTAATGCAATTTTGGCAGCTTACGAAAAATGGTGGGTTTATAAACAAAGTGGTGATGTGCTTAAGTCTAAATTAGGAGAAGAACGTTTTAACCAATTAAATACAATCCTTGCTAAAAAAGGATTATACTAAATATTTACCAATATAGTGTAGATGTAATTCTACACTATATTAATGTTATTTAAATCAATAGAGAACCTAAAAATACCGAAAATGAACTCATATACAATTAAAAGTGTTTTGAAGGATAATGTTTTTTACAACATTACCTATTGCTATAATACAAACCAATTAGAAGTCTTTAGAATTTTGGTGGCTCTTTTTGCAATTATCTCTATGTATACATTGGTTTTGGATTACGATGTTTTTTTTGCACCAAATGGTATAGTTAATTGGGAGGTGTCTAATGCAAATGCACTCTGGTTTGAGTGCCATCCACAGAAAATAGCCGATTTTTTAAGCATGCCACCCAATTATGTAATGATTGCAATTCTTACACTGTATTTTTTGGGGCTTATTGCTTTATTGTTAGGGATTTATACAAGGCTATCAGCTATTATTTGCCTAATCACATTTACATTAATTACCAATGTAATGTCTTCTTTCGCATTTGGAGTAGATATTTATCAATCAGTATGCTTTTTTTTCCTAACTATATTTCCAACAGGTTATAGTTTGTCGTTAATGAAAAAAGATGATTACCCTAACCTTAATCAGGTTAAGCAAATATGCATAAGGGTATTGCAGTTATACCTCATTATAACTTATATATCGGCTGGATTTGAGAAAGCATTTATGCCAAACTGGTGGAATGGGAGGTTTATCTATTTCCTTAGCAATGACCCAACCATAATGACCACGACTTTTTTCCCAAAAGACCAAAATAGCCTTTTCTATATCTTTTTTGGAGTTATGGTGGTGTTTATAGAATCATTGTATTTCATGTTAGTATGGTTTAAGAAAACTCGCCTCTACATATTAATCATAATTATATCAATGCATTTGTTTATTGCACTCTTTATGGACTTGTTGTTCTTCGGATTGTTGCTTATTGTATTAAACGTGGTTTGCTGGTACCCAGCAATATTAGCTAATCTTAAAATTAAAGAAAATGATAAAAGCATATAAAATTACTTTCAGAATAATATTGTTAATTGTTTTGTTATCGGTAATGAAAGTTAGCGTTTGGATTGATAAAAATATTGACTGTTATGCACTTTCAGTTACAGAGTCATTTATTTTTAGAGTTACAAGGTTGAACTGGCAGTATGGATTTTTCACCAGTAAGTCTAATAATTACCAATTCATTAAAAGTGATATTAGCTTGGTAGATCCTGCTAATACCTCAAGAAATATAATCATTGCAAAAGACAGTGGTTTGGATAAACTAGTTCTGCCTATAAACGCCGTTAGAGTTAACTCTTCAATTCAACAAATGGTTAGAGATACACTCTATTTGGAGGCTGGATCTAGATCTATAGCATTATTTTTATTTAAAAATTTTCCATCCTATAGAAATATAGATTTCTCTATACAAACCTATAACAGAAAAATTAAAGTTGATCAGACTAGATTTAAACTTTCAACTAAGCTTGATACCTTATTTAATCGTAGAATTAGTTACTAAACGAAAAGAAGGAGCGTGGTGGTGGGATCGAATCGTTACTATAGAACAGGGAAACATTAAGAAGTTACTAATGGAATTAATTACCATTAACTATTAGGCCAAAAACTGTAACTGTTCGATCTCTTCTTTCCAGCGTTTTCTGCTGTTAATTACAAATTTTTCGACTAGGCCGTGTTTAGTAGTTATCTGTAATCCGTTAGGTATAATTCCCAAAGAACTGTAGAAAGTGATTGCTGTAATGTCGGTAATATCAATTCGTTGTTGGTGGTTTTGAATATTAAAACTATGCGATTTAAATTCTAACCTGTCTTTAAACAAATATAATTTTCCACCAACTGCCTCTGCTCCTTTAAAATGGTTGGCTCTTCCAGAGAGAATAATTTCTTCTCCATTGTCGTTAATACTAGTTTGCTTGGCTACGATTTTAGAACTGGCAAAGAAATAAATAAACACCCCGAAAAGTACTCCTCCAATGGGAGCTGTAATAGCTGCAAAAGGAATGCTGACCATATAGGTTTCTATCACTCCAAACACTACAGCGAAAATCACAGCCGCGTAAAATGAATCTCTTAATAAAACTTTTTTTTCGGTAGTCATAATTAAGGATTGATATCCAAGTTAAACCTTCTGCGCATTTCTTCTATCTGTGGGTTTTTTTCTACCATATAAGCGTATTTATCCTTATTGGTATAAATTCTTTTTTTAGATAGGTTTTCGGCTTTTTTAGAAACGATTTGTAAATCGAAATTCTTTAACGCAGAGCGAAGAAAATTTAACAATTCAACTTTTTCATCCTGCAAGGTGCTTTCTAAAGCTAAATTTTCTACCAACACAGTAATTTCGGTCCCATTAATTATTGGGTCGTTATTCATTAAGGTGTACAAATGAATCTTATCCGCATCCTTTGCTTTTTGAGTGTAAACTTTCCAAAGCTCTAAAAACTGCTCATCAGTAAAAGCTTCTTTTTCGTTGCTCGAAATGTATTTTGGACCTTTATCTTCATCGCCTGTGGCAATACGCTCTAAATCTGTGAGCGAGGGAATTAAAGAAGCAACCTTATTAGTGCTTAACGGCTGTATTTTAATTGAACCTGTAGATTGCTTAGGCAAGGTAATCGGCCTATTCGGTTCTGGTGCTTTTGTAGGTAAAGGAATATCTAAATGGTCAGGTAAATCCTGCAGTGCTTCTCTTTCTACAAAGTCTTTAAGGTCAGCTACGCTAGCATTTTCAACTTTCGGACTTTCAGACTTTCCGACTGCTGTTTGCTCTTCGCTTTGGTCTTTGGTCTTTGGTCTTTCAGCTTCTACACTTTTAATTAAAGTTTTTTTTTTATCCTGATCTAAGTCAGTTGCTGTAGGTTGGTTTGCAAGTTGGATTACCGAAGGAATGTGGCACATTTTGATGAGCGACAGTTCCACTTGCAACCGTTGATTTTTGCTGTTTTTATAAACTAAATCGCACTGGTTAGCTAAGTTCAAAGCAGTTAAGATAAACCCTAAATCTGCAGATTTACTTTGGGCCAAGTATTTTTGCTTAATGGTTTCACTAACTTCTAACAATTGTACAGTTTGTGCATCTTTAGCAACCAGTAAATTTCTAAAGTGACTAGCCAAACCATTGATGAAGTTATTGCCATCAAAACCATTATTTAAAATCTCATTAAATAAAAGTAATGTCTGGCTCACATCGCCATTGCATAAAAAATCAGTTAGCTTAAAATAATAATCGTAATCTAAAATGTTAAGGTTATCAATTACCGCTTTATAAGTTATGTTTCTATTGGTATAACTTACAATTTGGTCGAACATTGAAAGCGCATCACGTAAACCACCATCTGCTTTTTGCGCAAGGATGTGCAAACCATCGTTATCAACAGTAATGTTTTCACGAACGGCAATTTTATTTAAGTGACCAGCAATGTCTTCAACTTGTATTCTATTGAAATCAAAAATCTGACAACGAGATAAAATGGTTGGCAAAATCTTATGTTTCTCAGTAGTTGCTAATATGAAAATAGCATAAGAAGGTGGTTCTTCTAATGTTTTAAGAAATGCGTTAAATGCATTCGCCGAAAGCATGTGAACCTCATCTATGATGTAGATTTTGTATTTTCCTGCTTGTGGTGGTATTCGAACTTGCTCAATTAAGCTCCTGATGTCATCAACGGAGTTGTTTGATGCCGCATCTAATTCGTGGAAGTTAAATGAATGTCCTGTTTGAAATGAAACACAACTTTCGCAAGTTCCGCAAGCTTCAGTTTCTGCAGAAAGATTGGTACAGTTAATTGTTTTTGCTAGGATACGAGCACAAGTAGTTTTACCCACGCCACGCGGACCGCAAAACAAAAATGCCTGAGCCAGTTGGTTGTTTTTAATGGCATTTTGTAAAGTACCCGTAATATGCTGCTGTCCAACTACGGTTTCAAACGTAGCTGGACGATATTTACGTGCCGAAACAATAAAATTTTCCATCGCAACGAAAATAGGAATTTTTGTTGAGGTTGAAATGTTGAAAGTTATAATGTTGAAAAGTTACCTTTTGAGAGAGTCGTCATCCGATGAGTATACGCTCCCTGTAAATCTTATTGGAGGACTAGTTTGTGGTTTTTTTTGAAAATGAAAATCAGTGGTTTTTGGCTAGTGTAGTCCTGCTGTTCGTTTCAATCTTTTTTGTGCTGTCACACTGAGCGTAGTCGAAGTGCCAGTTCATCAAAAAAGTATTTCCACTACCATCAGGTTTATTTAAGAAAGGCTTGTGCGGAAAGCTGAAATGCTCAAGCAAAACTATGAGGGGAAATCACTTGCCAAGAACCACTGCCTATGTTATATAAACCCCTGCCTGCGGCAGGCAGGCGACAGAAGGCGGGACTGATCCCGATAGCTATCGGCAAGCGATGTAAAACTAACACTGTTTTTCAAGCGATAAAGTTAGTCTGCAGTTGTTTGTGTGTCATGCTGAGCGTAGTCGAAGCACTCGCAATAAACTCTTCGACTACGCTCAGAGTGACATTTAATTTTACGAACGGACTACTTTATTATCGATTTCAGTTCCTTCCTATATTCCGAAGCACTTTTGCCAGTAAACTCTTTAAATAACTTATTAAAATGGCTGAAATTATGAAAACCACTTTCGTAACTAATGTTAGCTATGCTGATGGGTTTTTCTGCCAGTAGTTTAGAAGCATGAACAATTCTATACTCATTCACAAACCTTGTAAATGTCTTTTTGGTAATCTTTTTAAAATACCTGCAAAAAGAAGGAACTGTCATGCTAGCCATTTCTGCAATGTCATCTAAACTAATTTCTTCTAAAAAATGGTCCTTAACATAGTTAAAAACCATATTAATCCTGTCATTGTCTTGAACTTGCATTTCTAGCGAGAAATTCTGTGCATTTAACAAGGTATAGTCTGAAGCCTGTTCAAGTTCTCGTAAAACACTTAATAGTGCCAGTAATTTCTCGAACGACCATAAACTATTCATTTTTTCTAAAGTTGGTCCAACGAGTTTCATGGTGTCTTTGCCGAAGGCAATACCGTATTTAGCTTTTTCGAATAAGTTGGCGATGCCCTTGGTTTCTTTAAGTGATAAAAAGTCTGTACCCAGAAAATCGGGCTTCATCTGTATTACAACCTCATTTTTGTTGCCAGTGGTTTCATCCGTAAAACCGCAATGTGGTAAATTAGTACCTATTAAAATTAAATCACCTTCGGTGTAATAAGAAATATGGCTTCCGATTTGTCGCTTGCCTGAGCCTCCATTTACAAACACCATCTCGATTTCTGGATGATAATGCCATAGGTGTGCCTTGTTGTTGGCATTCTCTACATATTTAGAGTAAGAGAAAGAACTCCCAAAAGAAGGTTCAACAATTTCGAAACTCGGACGTATCTTTTTCATAATGCATACAAAATTAACTTAAAATTTATGGTCTATTGTTAAATTATTGTAAACTAACTATTATATGGGGTAATTTTGCATAGATAGTAGAGAATATGGCATAAAAAACGGGTAAAAATCGATAGTACATTTGTATATCACAAAATTGATAACCCTTTAAAACAATATAATTATGAAAAATTTCTTAAAAATCGGATTGTTAGCAGGTATATTATTAACTTCTTCAGTTGCGTTTGCAGACGAAGATAATTTCTCATTGAAAGCTAACGCTAAAACAGAAAAATCATTAGTGTTTTTTATATCAGAAGCACAAGATATTAACATCACAATTTACGGAGCTAACGATGAGCTTTTATACGATCAAAAAATACATGCGTCAAAGCCATCTACTAAAATCTATAATTTGGAAGAATTCCCTGATGGAAAATATACTGTAAAATTAGAGAACGAAACTAAGTTAATCGAATACAAAGTAATTATCGAGAATGGTAAAACTGTAGTTTCTGAGCCAGCAACAATTGAGCTTTTCAAGCCAGTTTTAACTAAAGATAATGAAACCATTACTCTTAATATGGAAAACACGCCAAGCGGTGAGGTTGAGGTTAAAATCTTAAATGAATACAATGAGGAATTGTATACTAAAGTTTTTGCTGCAAAAACTAAATTAACTAAAAAGTTTAACGTAGATAAAACAGATGCAAAAGAATTAACATTTGTTGTTAAGTCTAAAAACCAAGAGTTTGTTAAAACTATTCAATTGAATTAATACTCTAAAAATTAATATGAAGGGGTTGTCTGCTAAAGGCAATCCCTTTTTTTGTGTTTTAATACGTAGTCTCTTTCAGAATGATAGTATTTGTAACTATTAGTGTGGTTTAAAAGTCTTAATAGAAATTAAACCTATTTTACAATGAAAAAATTCTTACTAATAACTGTTATGTTGTTTGCGCTAGCTATTGGAGTAAAAGCGCAAGTAGATACCGTTAATGCGCAAAACAACAAGTTGCAACTACAGAACTTAAAGCTTGGCACAAGCGAATACTTGGTTTACATGACAGATTCGCTTTTTACAAAAAGAACCATAGGCGACATTTGGCAGCGAACAACATCAATTAAAAATTTTCAAAATAAACAAGCCATCGAGTTCAAGTGGAATTGGATGAAAGGTGATACCACAATGGCTACAATTATTAATATCTGCGATGCTAAAACATTAGCGCCAATTTACCATTATGCGAATTATAAAGGCAGAGGTGTTATTGCCTACGGCTATCGAGATGGTTTTATGATCCCATCAGATACCATTAAAAATAACATGGCGGTTAAAAAAGGTAAGGTAGAATTAACCATACCAGTTATTAGCTGGGAACAAGATTTAGAGACGTATGCATTATTGCCCATAAAAAGGGTGGGTCAGAAATTTGATATTTCCTTTTTTGATCCAAATGAGGCAAAACCAAGTTACCACAGGTATGAAGTTGTAGGTAAAGATGAATTGGCTCTAAATAGCGAAGTAAAAGTTAAATGTTGGTTACTAAAAATTAACTATACGGCAGATAGTTACGCTACTTTTTGGTTAACGGAGAAGAATAAGGAAGTTATTAAAATGCAAGAATACTTTAGAGGTAAGTATAGGATTAAGGTGAAGCAGTATTAATAATATGTAAGATGTTAAATGTAAGATGGTACCGATTAATTACGTCTTCCATTTTCCATAAATTTCTGCCTAACATTTTGATTTAAAGAATAATCTCACTACATTTGCAACCCGTTTTAACCGACGGAAATAAATATTAATCACTTTAAAAAACAATGATGAATCAGTACGAAACTGTTATCGTTCTTACCCCGTTGTTGTCAGATGATGTTGCGAAAGAGGCTTTAGCCAAATACAAAAGCATTATTACTGATAGCGGAGCCGAAATTATCGCAGAAGATAATTGGGGTTTGAGAAAATTAGCGTATCCGATTGAAAAAAAAGCAAGCGGATTTTTCCATCTTACAGAATACAAAGCTGAAGGGGAATTAATTAACAAGTTAGAGTTAGAATTAAAACGCGACGAGCGTGTTTTACGTTTCTTAACTGTAAGATTAGATCGCCATGCGATTGCTTACAGCGAGAAAAAACGCAGTGGAGCTTTTAACAAAAAACCTAAGAAAGAGGAGGCTGGAGCATAATGGCAAAGGATCAAATACAATATGTTACCGCTCCAAAAGTGGACGATAACAGAAAAAAATACTGCCGTTTCAGAAAAAATGGTATTAAGTATATCGATTACAAAGACGCAAACTTCTTGTTAAAATTCATCAATGATCAAGGTAAAATTTTACCTCGCCGTTTAACTGGTACTTCATTGAAATTTCAACGTAAAGTGGCTCAAGCGGTTAAACGTGCACGTCACATCGGTTTGTTACCTTTCGTTACTGACCAATTAAAATAAGCGCAGAGAAATGGAAATTATTTTAAAGCAAGATATCAAATCACTAGGTGAGAAAGATGATATCGTTACGGTAAAACCAGGTTACGGTCGTAATTACTTAATCCCTCAAGGATTTGGTCAATTGGCTACACCATCTGCTAAAAAAGTATTGGCAGAAAACTTAAAGCAAGCTGCTTTTAAACAAGATAAAATTAAGAAAGATGCTGAAGGTATTGCAACTCGTTTAACTGATGTTAAATTGAGTATCGGTGCTAAAGCTGGCGAAACAGGTAAGATTTTTGGTGCTGTAAACACTATCATGATTGCTGATGCATTAAAAGCTCAAGGTTTTGATGTAGATCGTCGTCGTATTACTTTCGAAACTGAACCTAAAATGGTTGGCGAATATGTGGCTAACTTAAACTTACACAAAGAAGTGAAAGTTAAAGTTCCTTTCGAAGTAGTAGCTGAGTAATCTTTTTAAATTGTCATCCTGAGCGTAGTCGAAGGATAATTAGATATAAAACCGCTTCCGATTTTCGGAAGCGGTTTTTTTGTTTTATAAGACTTGTCATCCTGAGGCACGAAGGATCTAACTCAGTGAATCCTTATTATTAGATTCTTCGCTTTGCTCAGAATGACAAAACTATTCCCTATCCACCATTGCTACCCAATCTTTAATCAGCTGTTGCAACTCAATGGTGATAGCTGTTAAATCTTCAACGGCAATAATTTTCCTCCCATCGGGATAATCATTTCCTTTCAATAGACTTTTAACCTTTGCTCCAGTAGGGAAAACCAATAAGATTTTACCTCGATGGATATTGCAAACTACGATATCTCTTTTATACTCTTTTGGGTCAAAAGGTTTCATCTCGCCAGTAAAGTAAAAACTCGGACTATTCCATTTTACTTGTTCCGCAATTTCTTCGTCTATAGCTAAGATGAGCTCTCTAATCGTCTGAACAGTTGTCTTAAGCTCAGCATCTAGTTTAGAAATCAATTCATCCACTTGCTGGCTATCAGATAGTTTAGATTTTGCCATTTTACTTTTTCTTAATCGAAGTTAGGTCCTTAATTTTTATGTTTCTAAAGTCAATAGGTTGCCCTTCGCTCTGCAAAGCAATAAAACCTTCTTTAAGCATTTTTCCGTCAATTTTAATCTTTGGATCATATCTATTGGCTACATCACCACCAATTTGAGGTTTCGAATATTTTAAAACAGTATCTCCATTAATAATGTGTGTAATTAGTGAGTCTCCTAATACAATGAGTTCTGCTTTTACCCATTGATCACCATCATAGGTTTTTGAAGTAGAATTGATACAGTGATCAGCGGCTATTTTCCCTTTGTACACTACGTTTGTACCAGGCGAACACATATTGCCTGTTGGTCTAGGCTTGCCATCTCCCAAACCAGCTAAGAACTGCATTTCTATAGAAATTGGCCAATCTTGCTCTTTAGGCATTGTTTTAGGGTCTTGTGAATGAAACATTACGCCGCTATTGAGTAAGGTATAACTTGGAGCGCCTTTTTGCAGCTTGCCCACAAAACGATATTCTAATTTTAAATGATAATATGAGAAGGGAGTTTTGTAATAAAGATGACCAAATTGGTCATTAAAATCACCATACTGATCATACCTTACTTTAACTATGCCGTCTTCAACTCTAAATGTATTGCCAAAATTCACATTATAGTCGTGATGGTGGATTTTTACGTTCCAGTCTTTAATGTCTTTTCCATTAAATAAAGAAACCCACTCTGGTTTTTCATTTACTGTAGATTTAGCAGATAGAAGAAATAAAAAAGCAATTAGGGCAAAACAGTAAGACAGGATTTTCATATTGGTTATTTTTTGTCCAAATTAAAAATAAAATGTGTTGAAACAAATGACTCTACTATTCTAATGTGTCTGTGTGGTTATTTTTTGAAACTTAAACCTTCTTCTGCTAAAGCAATTTTAAGTTTAGCAATTGGGTTTGGTCCCATTCCGTGTAATGCTGCAATTTCATTTTCTGTAAACTTAGCCAATTCCAACAAAGTTGATATATTCATACTTGCTAATGCCCTTCTTGCTGGTGCAGAAATTAATGAAAGAAATCCTGATGAGGGTCTACGTTCTCTCTCGCAAATAGGACAAGTAGGGCAATCACTAGATTTATGAAATTGGTGACCAGATGGACAAGTTTTTAAAGGCATTGCAAAATGTTTATACAAACATAAAACTCACAAGGCGATTTTTTAGGGGTTAAATGAGACAATAAAAAGGTCAATTAAGTTAGTGTTACTTTATCAGCTAATACCTCTGTTTCGGTCGGTGAGACAACGACCGATAGGCCTCAAAATAAAACCTATGTGGCTATGTGGTTAAAAAAGCCAACGCATACAGCGTTTATCTATATCCTAAAAAACTATTACCTTTGCCCTAATGGCCAAAAGAACTAGCAAAACAACAACTAAACCATCTTTATTTAAGCGTATTTTAATCGTATCAGGCAAAGTAATACTTTGGTTTATACTGTTTAGCGTAATTTGGGTTTTAGCTTATCGTTTCATTAATCCACCGATAACACCTTTAATGGTGCAACGTAACTGGGAGCGTTCGTCAAAAGACTTACCAGCAAAGGCCGACCGCAAATGGGTTGATTTTGAAAACATCTCAGATAACATGAAACGTGCTGCTGTATCTGCAGAAGATCAGTTGTTTTTGCAACACATGGGATTTGATATTAAAGCCATTGAAAAGGCTTACGCTGCAAATGAGAAAAAGAAAAACCAGAAAAAGAAAAAGGTAATAGGCGGAAGCACCATTTCACAACAAACTGCCAAAAATGTATTTCTATGGCCAGGTCGTTCGTATATAAGAAAAGGTTTTGAAGCTTACTTTACCTTGTTAATTGAGTTGCTCTGGAGTAAGGAGCGCATTCTAGAAGTTTATTTAAACGTTATAGAAATGGGCGATGGCATTTATGGAGCAGAAGCAGCAAGTCAAGCTTATTTTGGCTCGTCGTGTGAGAAAATGACAAAAGATGAAGCATCATTGTTGGCAGCTTGTTTCCCAAATCCTAGAAGATGGACTCCAAATAAACCAACAGCATATATTAGGCACAAACAATATTTAATCAAAAGAAATATGAGGAGATTGGGTCCGCTTGATTTTTAATGTAAAATGTAAAATGTAAAGCACATCTTCCATTTTACATTACACATCTCCCATTCTTAATAATGATAAGAGCGAAAACGTAAGAGGGAAAATGCTAGGCACATCTTCCATTTTACATCTCACATTTTCCATCCCTAATCATGATCCTTATTCCATCTCACTTTTATTCCACCCTTACCATCGTCAATTGCTTTTAGATGTAAAACGATGCCCTTCATTCTGGCAATTTTCTTTTCTTCCTTATCAGTTATCCCTTCGTCTTTTTTAGGATTTCTAAGGGGGATATCCATTGCAATATCAGTTCCTGCACCTAAACCATAAATACCTTGCATGTTAAAGTTTAAAACACTTGTATTCACTTGCATCGGACTAATCAATACTCTATCTCCATTCAAAGTAAAGGTGCCATCTAAATTATCAATGGTAATGTTAGAGAAGTCTCTATTGGCAAAAGCTAGTTTTTGGACTTTTTGTAAAGGCTCAAATCCCATTAAGGCAGCATTACTGAGGTTAAAAATAACCTGCCCATACATAGCCCTCGAAACTACTTGGCCTTTATCGGTCATACTACCAGAAGCATTTACCTTGGCAGATAAATATCCTTTTAGGTTTTGATTGGTAATAGATGTTTGTCCGAAATTATCAAAAGCGTAAAAGAACTCCTTTACATTTACTTTGCTGATAACAGAGTTGATGGTAAACTTGTTAATAGCGCCAAGCTGTTTAACGTTGCCTGTTAAGTTCAAGTTTCCACCAGCGTGACTCACATTTATTTTATTGAAGTAAATCCCGTCATTAAGCAAAGAAACATCCGCCTTTAAGTTATTTGCCACAAAACGTTTATATATCGCCTTGTTTACATTTAATAGAATTTGAACCTTAGCTGCTTCCAGAACAGCACTCAGTTGGTCTGATACTTCCTTGACAGCATTCTTAGAGCTAGGTTTGCGCTTAACCGTTTTCCTTTGCCCTAAAAACGACATAAATTCACCTAAGTTCAATTGCGGACTATTCATGTTCAACTTTACCAAAATCTTTTCTGGGTCAGTATAATAGAAATTGAGGAAATTCTGAATTGAACAATTCATATTTAACACACTTTTTCCAAGCTGAAACCTACTTCCAGTTATGTTTAAATCCTTCTGATTAAAATTTAAGGTCAAAGAACTATTTATCAAGGTCAAATTACGAGGAATGTAGGTGATGTCTGCATTCTTGATGTCTACAAATCCTGTTAAGGTGGGTTTAGTAAAAGTGAAATTATCTATATCAGCCTTGCAATATAAACGAACATCGGCAGTGCCATTTTTAAAATTGAAGGTCTCCCCGCCAATTGAACTATTTAGTTTTTCTAAAGGAAATTGAGAGGTGATGAAGCCTGTTGCAATTGGTCTGGCCAAATTACTCACCAAAAAGGTATCAACTTTTATCGGGGCGTTGTAATAATCGGCAGTTAACCCGTAAAATTTAATGGCAGAGTTTTCATCTCCTATCGGATGACCAACCGTGTCTTTATTTGTAAAAGTACCAGTGAAATTGCAGTTAGTTAATTGTCCTGATGGAATGGTGACAACGTTGTCTTTCACATTCATCCTGACATCAATTAATGGGTCTTTTCCAGTTTTGCTGCCATCATCAATAATATGCCCAATGATGTCAATTGGCTTGTCGATGGCAAATTTTAGCAGTTTTGAAGAGATGTTTGGAGAAAGTAATAACGCAATGTTTTTATACAAGATTTGATCAGCCCTAATGTCTATGGCAAAAGCCGATTCGTTTTTTGCCAAATCTATCTTTGCCCCGATGATAAACTCATCACCACCAATAACAAGTTCTTCAGGGTCTATGGTTACCATCTTTTTTTCGGTATTGTAATGAGCAATTAAAGTTCCTTGTAAGGTTTTGTCTTTAATAAAACTTCCCTTTCTGGTGTTAAATGCAAAACTGTTAACCATTGTTTTAAGCTTTAATTTTCCATTCCAACCAGAATCTGGGTAATCAATTTTCCCATTTACTTCTTCAATCTGAAAGTTAAACAGCTTAAAGCGTTTTTGGTTATCAACTACTAGTTTTACATTATTAAAGTCTACGTGCTTAATTTCGAATGCTGTTTGGTCTTTCTTAGACTTAGGTTTGCCAGGCGATTTAGGCTTAAACATACTCGTATTGGTATAGCCTGAACTGTCTGTGTAAATGTAAATACCAGCATTATTGATCCCAATTTTATTGATTTTGATGTTGCCTGTAATGAGCGAAAAAATATTGAGCGAAACATCAATATCATCCGCGTTTAGCAAATCATGTTTGTGTTGTGTCCAGAGGCTGTCTCTTAGTTGTACCTTTTTTAAGGAAACCGATACACCAGGAAATCCTTTAAGTATAGTTGTTTCCATCCCGCCAACCTCAATTTTGCCATTCACATTAGCGTTAAGTTGACTAAGGATGGTGTTTAAAATCGCCTTGTTGTTATGGTTGATGTAATAGGCTGCTCCCAACCACACGATAACGATGAGCACAAAAAGAGAAGCTAGAACTTTAAGGGAGATTTTGAGCCAGCGAGCCATAAGAGAATTTAGATGTTATTTAAAGATAACAAAAAAATGGTTCTAATGTTTTTGAAGGGTTCATTGGTTCAATTGTTCACTAGTTCAATTGTTCATTAGGGCGTACTGCAAAAACCAATGAACTGATGATACCAATGAACCGATGAACTACATAAGGTTTTGAAAAGCGAAGGCGGTAGTTTATAGATGAGCAAATTCCCGCTATTCGTTTCAATCTTTTGTCCTTCCACTACGCTACCGATGTGAAATCGGTATACATCAGGACAAAAGGATTTACACTACTATCGGGTTTATTTTACGCAGGCTTGTGCTACTATGAGGGGTTTTCCTTGCACAAGCCCATGTTAAATAGCCCTTATAGAAGCGAACACGAGCGCAGTGAGTAAAGCGGGATAGAAGGACTAACTCAAATAGTAGCTCTGCTATTGCGCTTCAAATTTTTATAAAGCTTTTACCGGTATTAAGTCTCCTTTAGGGTTAAGCGCTTAACTGCTCTGCAAAGATGTTTTTATGCCAGCTATCTTCTATCGCTACTTCCCATTTAGCCTCAAATTCGGCTCGTGTTTGAACTAGGTTGTTAAAAACAATGGTTTGCGGACCAATCTGTTTGATTGTAATTAAAGTCTCGAAATCTTCCTTAGGTGCAACATGCACTTCATCGTTGATTTTATAAGCCATGTTAAAACGGTTAAATAAATCTACGTTATAAGTGTTTTCAATTTCCTTGATTATCCTTACAGAAGAATCGATAGAACAGCCTGTTGCCGAGGCAGCATCTTGGTCTACCGTTAAAACAATAAAGAAGTTATATGGGATTTCTGCCTTGGCTTTTAATTGATGGCCATGAGCGGTCCACTGTGCTGTAAATGCATCTAGTTTTTGCTGTATTTCGGCAGCTTCTGTTGGTGTAAACTGACGGTTACTTTGGTAGATCCAAACTTTAGATTGTGGAGAAAAAATCATATTTCAAATTTATCATTTATTTAATTTACTTTCACTAAAACGTTTCCTCTGATGAAAAAGTTTACATTGAGCTTAAAAATTGCGTTTTCTTTTAGTGTTTTCCTTGGTTTTTTGGTTTTATCTGGCTTTGATTTGCCAGAAGAACAGACATTTTTTATACAAAATTTCTTAACCAAATACTACGACAATGATGCCCAAATGAAGGACATTAAACGTTATGAAATTAATGTTACTAACACTGGTTTTTGTCGCTATCGTAAGGTTTTTAACAACGGAAAGGAAGAGTATTTTGCCTTTAATTTATCGAGGTTTAAAAGTATGGATTATTATGGTACAACAACCAAAGGTGATTTATACTTGCGCACTAAAAATGACGATGTAATTGTGCAGACCAGAAATGATAGGAAGGGAGAAATTGACTCGATGGGAACTTATGTAGTTATACCTCTAAAAAATATCGACGTGCAGGAATTAAATGAATTAGCCGATCGGTTTAAAAGAGTTAATGAAAGTTTGTTAGCGAGTAATAAGTAAGAGTTAATCGCTTAAGAGTTTTGGATTTTTTCATCTAGATTATAGGTCTTGAGGGGTATGCGCCCAGCAAAGGCCTCAGCGGATTTGCGTAAAGAAAATTAATGGGTAGTGCCGAAAGAAATAAAAGCTGTTAGAGCGAAGCGAGTTCTTTTATTTCCGGTAACGTACCTTTAATTTTTAGCAAAGCTGGTGCAGCCTTGATTTTTTGGATACTTTTTCATCAAGGAAAAAGTTTCTTGACCCTTCGGCTGTCAAGAGCCGAGGCAAGGTGAAGGGTGGGCCAACTTAGCGTATTTGGTCTTCCCACAGTCAAAAATTAAACTACAACGAAATATTGGTCTCTTAATTAGCAATGAAGGGTATATTTGCGCCCTATATGAATGAGAACTTAATAAGACTTCAAAAAGCAATAGCACCTTTAAGAGAAGAAATTATAAACCATAAAGTTTATGCAGCAATTAAGGAAATAGACGATCTTAAAATCTTTATGCAATACCATGTTTTTGCAGTTTGGGATTTCATGTCGTTGTTAAAGTCTTTGCAAATTAATTTAACATGTACTTCTATTCCTTGGTTTCCAAAAGGGTCGGCAGATACAAGATACCTTATCAATGAAATTGTAGCTGGAGAAGAATCTGATGTTGACAGTAATGGTGTCAGGAAAAGTCACTTCGAACTTTATTTGAATGCCATGAAACAATGCGGTGCAGATACAAAACAAATTGAAGTATTTATTGAGCATGTGAAAGAAAATGGTGATTTATCATTGGCATTTAATGTAGCTGCGGTTCAACCTAAAGCAAGAGAGTTTGTTGAATATACCTTTGAAACGATAAACAGCAATAAGGATCATATTCAATCGGCTGTTTTTACTTTTGGTAGGGAAGACCTTATCCCGAATATGTTCATTTCAATAGTGAATGATATTCATCAGAACTTTCCCGAGAGCATTTCAGAATTCAAATACTACTTAGAAAGACACATTGAAGTAGATGGCGATCATCATAGTCACCTAGCCCTTGAAATGACTGCAAATCTATGTGGTAATGATGAGCAGAAATGGCTTGAGGCTGAAAAAGCAACCTTACAATCTCTTCAAAAACGCATCAACTTATGGGATGGTGTTTTAGAAGGAATTATGGAGAGGAAGTTAGCGGAAGTTTAGGCTATTAACCGTTGAGCGTTTTGCGTTGTTCGTCAGTCGTTGATAAACAACAAACGCCAGACGACAAACAGACAACGAATCTTACAACCCATTCGCTCTCGCTGTAATCTCCGCGATATCTAAAACCTTAATTTCTTGGTCTTTATCTTTTAATTTAACCCCATCGCTTAACATTGTCATACAAAACGGACAACCAGCAGCAATAACTTCTGGTTGGGTTTCCAGTGCTTCTTCTATTCTTTCGATGTTAATGTCTTTAGCCCCTTTTTCTGGCTCTTTGAACATTTGAGCACCACCAGCACCACAGCAAAGACCATTGCTTTTGCAGCGTTTCATTTCTACCAATTGAGCATCCAAAACTTCTAAGGCTTTTCTAGGTGCTTCATAAACACCATTACCACGACCTAAATAACAAGGGTCATGGAAAGTAATTTTTTTGCCTTTAAAGCTCTCGCCACCTTCGGCTTTTAACTTGCCTTCATTAATTAAATCTTGGATAAGTTGTGTATGGTGTATCACTTCGTAAGTGCCACCTAAACCAGGGTATTCATTTTTAATGGTATTGAAACAATGTGGGCAACCAGTTACGATTTTTTTGATGTTGTAGCCGTTTAAGACTTCAATATTAGTCATCGCTTGCATTTGGAATAGAAATTCGTTCCCCGCTCTTTTAGCCGGATCCCCAGTGCAACTTTCTTCGGTTCCCAACACCGCATATTTAATTCCTACATGATGTAGAATCTTGCAAATATCACGAGTGATTTTCTGCGCCCTTTCATCATAACTTCCAGCACATCCTACCCAGAATAATATTTCAGGCTCTTCGCCCATAGCCATTAATTCGGCCATTGTTGGTACTTTGAATTCCATATTTTTAGTATTGCGTCGTGCGTATAGCGTATTGCGATTAATTTTATCTTCTAAACTCTCAACTTCTAACCCCTAAACTCTTCGGTCTTTCGAATCTTCTTTATTCCTTGCTCTTTTATCCTTGCTCTAATAAATTCTCTTGTCTTTCTGACTTCCGGCCTTCGGACTCTTTTTTAACCTCTCAACCTCTAACCCCTAAACTCTTCCAAACTTTCGGACTCTCTTCTAACCCTGCTCCGCCCAATTCAACCTATCTGCAGGAGAATATTTCCAAGGAGCGCCATTGTTCTCTACGTTACCCAGCATGGCGTTAATACTTCCTGGGGCAACTGATTCTTCCATAACAGCATATCTTCTTAAATCTACAATGATAGCCAATGGATCTATGTTAATCGGACAAGCTTCTGTGCAAGCATTACAGCTCGTACAAGCCCAAATTTCTTCACGAGTGATATAATCGTCTAACAAAGATTTTCCATCTTGGTGGTCGGCTCCGTGTTTATCTATGTTTTTACCCACTTCCTCTAAGCGATCGCGGGTATCCATCATGATTTTGCGTGGCGATAATAGTTTACCTGTCATGTTAGCTGGACAAACCGAGGTACACCTGCCACATTCTGTGCAAGTATAAGCATTCATTAAATTGATCCAGCTTAAATCATTCACATCTTTAGCGCCAAATTTGCCAGGTGCAGTTTCTGCAGGGACAAACGATGGATCAAGCATTGCCTTTACTTCATTAGTTACACTAGCCATATTGGTAAATTCGCCCTTTGGCTCCAAATTTGAAAAATAAGTGTTTGGAAAAGCGAATAAAATATGGAAGTGTTTAGAGTAGGGTAGGTAATTTAAAAATGCAAATATGCCAATGATGTGGAACCACCAACAAACTCTTTCAGTCATGATTAAACTGGCGGCGCTGCTAGGCAATAGGCCTTGCAAGTAAGCACTTACAGGAAATGCCCCAGCACTAATGTAATGTCCTTCTTTTAAAGCTTGTAGTTTAGCATCTGATGCATTCATTAATAAAAATGCAGACATCAATAGAATTTCAGTAATTAGGATATAATTCGCATCAGACTTTGGCCATGATTTCATTTCTACACCACTGAAACGTTTCAACTTTAAAACATTTCTGCGGATTAAGAAGATAGCACAAGCCAGCCAAACACCTAAAGCCAAAAACTCAAATGAGCCAATCAGGAAGTCATAAAAACCACCTAAACCAGCAAAAACTCGGTGAGTGCCAAAAATACCATCAATCATAATCTCTAACACTTCGAGATTGATGATCACAAAGCCCAAATAAACTACCAAGTGTAATAAAAAAGGGATTGGTCTAACCGCCATTTTGGTCTGCCCGAAAGCAACCTTTAGCATCGTCATGAACCTTTTTGCAGGCTGATCATTACGATTTGCTGGTCTGCCGATTTTGATATTACGGATAACTTTGCGGGCGTTAAAGCTAAATAAGCCAACTCCTGCCAAGGTAATAAGGATAAAAATAATTTGTGCTACCATTTTTTGTATGCTACTTGGTGTAGCTAAGTTAAAAGATTTTATGCTAAAATATATTACTATGCATGCATAAAATTAAAATTTAGAATAGATATGAATAAAATTGATTTTTTTTGAATTTGTAAATAGCTGATTTATAGCATAACTCTGCTTTAAATAGCGTTTCAAGAAAAGAAAAGTAAAAAAATGTTTTAGCTTTCAAAAAAAGACACTACATTTGCAATCCCAAACGGGAAGTAGGTACGGTAGCTCAGTCGGTAGAGCAATGGACTGAAAATCCATGTGTCGCCGGTTCGATCCCGGCCCATACCACTTTAAAACCTCAGAGCAATCTGGGGTTTTTTGATTCTAAATCAGTTGTAAAACCCTTTAAAGGCACATATTTCAAATATCTGATAGATTATTGCCATTTGGTTAAAAATCTATTTATTTACTTAAAGATACAAAATTTACATAGGATTATCAAAGTTTTGGCGCATCTGATGGCGCAGATTTTATAGGTTTTGCCCCTCATAAAGACAGAGAAATGTAACCCTTATTGCTTGAATTTCACTAACTCTCTCAACAATTCCCAATATCCAAAACTTAAACTTACCCCTTATATTAAACAATTAATACTTTTTTTGGATACGCTGTAGAATTCTGCCCCTCATAAATTGGCAGGAATGCATTTGTTCAATATATTAGGTAAATTTTAAACTATCACAAATGGACGCTGAAAGGAGAATATTTCCAGATTTTAATAAACTAATAGACTATTTCAATTATACACCAGAACAAATTGAACATCTTAATAAAAATGGAATTGTAATTGAGTCGGAGCATTATAACAAGGAGTACTATTGGTACATAGCTGATGAGTTCAAGAAATTATGCTTGAAAAGTAGTCTTACTGAACATTATGATAACTTACTTTATTTAGTATTTAAATTTAATGACCATTTAGTAGGCTATTCAGAACTAATTGAGCAAAATTATGAAGATGAAAAAATATCCAAAGAAGTTGCCACATTTCTCTTGGCTTTTAAAACATCTAAACCAAATGACGATTTTCGAATAAGCATAAAAAGTACACTTGGTACAGCAACAATAAGAAACAATGCTGTCTCAAAATGGATGGCAGAGTTGATTTATAATGCGGTTGAACAAAACAATATTCCTATTGGTATTTTTGGCGAAAAAATAGGATATGATATTTTCGGCGAAGATTTCGCTAAGGGAGTGCCATTGAAAATTGAGAGATTGGAAAACGCTTCTAAATTAAAGAGGCAAAAGCCAAGCGTTATGTTTGATGAATACTTACTTGAGTTTTGCAAATACCTGCGCATCTATCTAGAAAGTCAAACCCATCTGACAAGGAAACCAAACACTAGACTGCCAAGTTTACAGGCAGAGTTCTTCTTTGACCTATTTGTTATACTCGGACATATGACACATAGAAAAACAAGACGTAATGGCATAGATTTAGTTCACGCACTTTTTAAAAACAAATCCTAACAATTAATGTAAAAACCAACGGCATTTTTTTTATAAAATTTACTTTTTTGCAGTACATCGATTTCTGGCACGTGGCATAAATAGTGATCTAGGCAGTACGTAGTCAAAACAACTACGTATTTAAAATGCTTATAAATAATTTAAAGGCTCAATATGAAGCCAACAAAGTTAATGGTAGAAGTGAATTCTGCCCAAGAGAAGGAGTTTACAAATTTCTCTCATTCTACAACGATACCTGCCTAGGTAAACCAGCCTTAATGGCAAAGGTTCAATGGAAGCCAAAACTTTCAGACAACTATTCCGAAGACCTAACATTCACTATTCAAGTTGAATCTCTTAGAAATACAATTGATACGAGGACTTCTTTCGGAGAGCTCGAACCTCTAATAAATAAAGAAATTTTTATTTCTGGAGCGAGATATATTCAGCAGGTAAAATTATTTCTACTAAAGTGGAGGTTTCTTGAGCAAAAACAACAAACAGTTTGTGAATTGCTAAATAAACAACTCCAGGACAACCCAAAATCCATTATCCTAGATAATATGCTCGATTCAGAGGTTTCAGAGTTGGAACTGGCACAACACGATTTTGATTACGACAATGAAATGGGAGATTATTAAGATGGAAGAATTAAATATTAGTAAAAAAAACGATTTAATAAAAATCAAATTACCATTTCCAAAACATGCCCCACGATTAAGCAGGGAGCCTGGTAAGATTCCTTTAGAATTTCCATATTCTGATATAGAAGGTGTTCCAATGCAATACAGATTAGGAGTTTACAGATTCGTTGCCATTTATGAAAGAGTGGTTTGGACTACAAGAACTTTAATTGCTGAGGTAAAATGGAAGTCAACCCAAAAAGAAGAATATTCGAAGGGCTCACAAGAATTAAAATTAGAAACATTCAGGCTTCAATTTGAAGGCAAAGATTGGCGCTTAAATTTTGATTCTATTCTAGGAAGTGAAGCATTAATATCTGAAATCATTTACGAACCTGTTCGAGGATTGGCTTTCAACCGTGCAAAGCTATTAGGAACATTTATTCCAAAGCAAAACATAGAAGATTTACTAAATCAACTCAATAAAAATTTGATTAACTCAGATATAGGATTAGTTAAATTCGACGAATTCGATGACTTCTAACTAACAAAAAACTTTAATTAATCAAGAATGCACTATCCATTCTAAACACACAAATTTTAACAATAAGAAAATGACTAGAGAATATATGAATATCAGTGAAGGGCAATACCTTTCTGACACAGAAGAATTTAAAAACGGAACACCAACAAACTACATTATATTTAAAAAGCTCCCAGGATTGGGGGCTACCCACGGGGAATGTTTAAAATATAATAGAAACTCAATTATAATAGAACCCAATGTTCCAGTGCTTGAGGGTAAAAGAGACGCAACATATGCAAATGGAGATAGGATATATCCGAATATCTTAGTGGTATATAAAACCACTTCAGTTCTTAAAATAAAGGAATATCTAGCCTCTAGCATTACACCGAAGAAGATTCTTAGTACACCAGAGGGATTTCAAAAGGTAAAAAAGGCAGTTTATGATTCAAGTTTTAACCTATATAAAGACTTCTTTATGTTGTTTGATGAATGTGACAGGTTGATTAAGGATGTTGATTATAGGGACAACATTTTACTGCCAATGAAGGACTTTTTTAAATTTCAAAAGAAGGCAATTATTTCAGCAACAGCTATTGAGCCGTCTGACGAAAGGTTCGAACAACAAGAATTCAAGATTCTTGAAGTAATGCCAGATTATGATTACAAAAAGGACATAGAATTAATCGAGACCAACAACATATTGTTTTCTTTGGAAAAACAATTTTCAGAAAATAAGGATGGTCAATTTTTTATCTTCATTAATTCAGCTAAGCTAATCCACGTGTTGATTCAAAGATTAAAAATCGAGAAGGATAGCAAAATCTACTGTGCCTACAAAAGTGTAAAGAATCTGGAGAAGGACCACTTTGAAAATGCGACGCCCAAGCTTGGAGATTTCGCGAAATTTAACTTTTTGACAAGCAGGAATTTTGGTGCCGTTGATATTAAACTAGATGAGAAACCTCACGTTGTTATGGTAACGGATACATTGAGAAAAGCTTTCACAATGTTAGACCCTTTCACAGATTCAATACAGATAATTGGCAGATTCAGAAATGGAGTGGCAAGTGCAACACATATCTCAAATTTTGATGAGAATTTAGAATGGAAGACAAGAGAGACTGCACTTGAATTTATTGAGGACAGCTACAATTGTTATTTAATGCTAGATGTTGTGAGAGACTTAAACTCGCTTACGGAAGGTGGAGCAAAAACAGGTGAACAGGCATTAGAGGGAACGCAAATTAATTCATTTGTCGATGATGAATTGAAGCTTAACAAATATATGGTAGATAATTACCTGTTAGACCAAGTAATCAAAAGTAATTATACCGAAAGTGAAAAATTGCTTGAGGCATATGAAAAAACAGGAAGCTTCAATGTGTCAACCAAGAAACTTTGGTTCAGTGAAAATGATGGACAACTCCTAGTGCTTGAAAAAGAAAAAAACTCTCCCGAAGCAATTGAGATTGTTGCGAAAATGTTATTCAGAGCTTGTTTCCCTTTGAAAAATAAAGATTTTCTGCTTTTTCCAGATGATAAATTGGTCAGAAAAATGGCTCCTGAAATCGCAAAGATTTTCGATACAATTGGCTTTCTAGATATGCAAGACCTTGAGTTTGACATTGTAAAAATGAACAAAAGATGTGGGAAGGTTCAAGAAAAATTAAAGTACAAGAATCCTGCCTTGATTGCGGAAGTACAAGCTTTATACACAACCACTGACAAGCCAACAATTGAAGAAGCAAAATCTGCCTTGCAAGTCATATACACAAAATATGAAATCCAAAAAAAAGTTAAGGGACAGGACTTTAAAAAGTTTTACAATGCAAAGGAAACAACCATTACTGGCAACATTAAGGCTTGGAAAATCTTAGGATTAAAAATCTAAATATCCAGAAATGGTACAAAATGCCCTTACTTAAGGAGAATATTCAATTTCTGGATATTTTAAAGAAGCACCAATTTAATGTTGGTGCTTCTTGCTTTGAAAAAAAATCTACCAACAAAAAATTATGTGAATTTTTTACGCGACGGGACTATAGAAACTGACCCCCACCCCTCGAAGATGGAAAAGCAAATTCCTCTTACCTTTTATGAGGGGACACAGTATTGAAAAAATCCACTGACTTTTAATCGAGAGTGCTAGAACCTTGAATCGAAATTTTCCCTTGGAAGATTACCCTCATAAAAAGGAAGGAACAACTATAATAAATAGTGATATAGCTTGAACCAATTTCCTCAATTCCATTTTAACACAAAATACACAGCCACGCCTAAAAATCGTGGCTTTTTTGTGGCTAAAAATCTTTAAAACAGCCTCTTCACTTAGGAAAATCCTGTAAATCTCTAATTATTAACCCATAATTTTTTTAAAATGAAAACAAAAACCAGTACACCAATGAAAACAAAGTTCGTTATTATAAATGCTGAACTTCAGCAGAACAACTTAGAGGTAGAAAATGCCCACACACAAATTACAAAGGAAGCAATATTACTGCTTAGAAAGTTTGAAGTAGCAAAGTTTCGCTCTTGGGTAAATGTTGAACACTGTATGGACAGCAAACAGCAACAATTAGTTCGTGAATGGATTAGTTTCTTCTGGAATATCACGCTCTCTAATAATAAGGAAGGAAAATCGTATATCTTCATTTCAATTGATGAAAGTGCGATTGAAAAGTTTGGAAGTGGGCTTACAAATCTCCTGTTAAGAAAAGCCTATCAAATCACACAAGCTCAAAATGAAACCTTAAACATTGAATACTCTTTAAGGGTAAACTTTATGCCAAGGGACATTCATAGCTTCTTTTACAGAAGGCTTGTTGATGGGGAGACAGATATTGTCTCAATCTTCACAGAACAGCACTTAGCTTCTTAAAATGACACATCATAAAACTACCGTACTTCTAAACGCAGCTGCAGAAATTCTTCAGGAATTACTGGACAAGGCATCTGAAAAACAACAGATGAAAATCCAAGGCATCTTTGACGAAATGAAATATAGTGACAGGATTGATGAAGAAATGGCTTTTTGGATGGAAAATCAAGGCTAGAAGCAAACAAAAATAAAGGCGTGGGAGTGCGCCTTTATTCAAACCTCTTATTATCTTTGCTTAAAAGGATGATATAAGAAAGAAAAGATTTAAAAACATATAAGAAATTAGCGTTAGCTATTGTTCTTGTGCTTGGAACCTAGGAATTTTAAACACAACAAGAACAGATTAGTGAACGTCTACGCGAAAGCGTGGGCTGTTCCAGTCTGTTGTGTTGGTCTCCTAGGACCTCAAGCGCGGATTGGTTGCAGTTCCACGCTTTCGTTGTTAATAAAAGGGTTGCAATTCGAAGATTAAACTTTAAATACGGCTTATTGTAATATTATGGTTTGACTACAGATAATTGTAAAAGCCCTTAACTATTAATAACTTATATTTAATTTTAAAAAAATTAATCGCTAATCAAAAAATAAAACTAAAATGGAATTTACTTACATCGAAAAAAAAGCAATGGTATGCATGCTTATGGTATTAGCAATACAGGATGGCAAAATAGATGATAATGAAATAGAGGTTGTTAAAGACTCTCTTAATGTCGACAATGACTTGTTAATTGCGTCAGGGAAAGTTAAATTATTAGATGCAATAGATACAATTAATCTGATGCACATTACACAGAAAATGAAATTTGCTATGATAGTTTTAGATGTTGCCAAAGCTGATGGTTTTATGCATCCAAAAGAAACTTTAATGACAAAGCAATATTTTGATTTATTAGGAATAACCGAGTTTCTAGATGCTAGCAAAAGCTACAATGACAGCATTAGAAGAGCTGGTAAAATAGATTGGAATAAATAAAATAAATTTTTGGAAATAATAATTTTGAATTAAATGCAAACAGAAGTTGATTATAAGCAAAATGAGCTAAATAAAATGCTAGCTATATTGGATCAACAAGCTCAAAAGTTTTTAGAATCTTTCAACATAACTAAAAACATAATCTCAGTAACAGAATTATATGCAACTAAATTTGAAGATGCGTTTGTCGAATTTTATCTTTTGACCGAGAAATATAAATATACCCATACTGAAGTGATGTGGCAAGGTCATATGGATTATATTGGCATAGCTTTATTTCAGTATCAATCCATTTTTGAGGAGGTACAAATAAGAACTGGTTACAAATTCAAAAAGTTAAATTTTTAATATGATACATTTATCAAAAAAAACATCAAAGAATAAATTTGGCTACAATACCTACGAAGTAAGATTTACACCAATTCTATACCTGCAATTTATAGAGGCTAATTACAATACCTATATAGTTGAATTTAGCGAAAGAGGAATTATTTTCCCTTCATTACGTTTTACATTCACAAAGAGTGCTGATATAAAAGTCATAATAACTCTAGCAATGCAGAAAATCATAGAATACTTTAGAGCATCAAAAAGCCAAGGTATTGATGAAAATTATTTCAACAGAGCTGGAATTGAACTCTTGGAAAGAGCTGATTTTATGTTACCTTTCAATAAGTAATATGCAATACGTTTTTATTATACTTTTTGTCCTTTCCTTGAGCTTCGTTAGGCATTGCTATAATGCGAGACATTATGATAAAACATCATACCCGATATCGCTCATCGTATCTGTGGTACTTTTAGTATTAGCTATCTCATTTAGTTAGATAAATATAGTTATTATGAAAGTTCTGCTTGCAAGTCTCCCATCAGTATTGTTTCTAATATCAACTTATATTATAATTCCTGTAGATGCGAAAGCATCAACAAAAAAGCAAGATATTATTAATAACCTCAATAAGTCAAATGGAAAATATCCATCTGAAATAACTTTATTTGAAAATAAAGAATTGTCTAAACGATTAAAGAGCCTATTGAAAGATAGGTTCTTCTTCTTGAAGAAAACTTGGGCTGTTGAAACTCCAATCGAGGTGAAAAATAACATATTCAAAGCTTGGGGATGCAAACAGCATTTCTGTGACAGAACAAATTTTATCATCGTTGTTGACTTCAAAAAGAATGTGATTTATGTTGGCATTAGGGACAATGAAAATGTCAAGGTCTATTCGAAAGATGGAAGCATAAATATTGAAGTAAATAATTGGGCTAAAAGAATAAGTTAAATTTTATGGCATTGAAGCATATCTATGATGTTAATCATTTTGGTTATATTATATATTCTTTAAAACAAAGTGTGTTAATATTGTAGAAATACCAAAGAAACTAGTCAAATAAAATGAATAAAGAGCCATACAAACAGTTTGGCTCAATTAAATTTAGCCTTATGATAATATACTTGCTCCCTATAATAATCATAGCAATAGCTGTCCTGAGCTACCTATTAGGCAAGAAGAATGGCATTACAAAGGAGGTAATAAAAACAATACAGCTCCCACCAGTAGCCATTGAAGAGACCAATTTATATGGTGATGAAACCCAACACCAGTTTGAATTAAGATGCCACAACGCCTTAATACTGTATTTAAACGAACATCGTTTTCTTTATTACAGGAATGGGAACAGCTTTCAAGTAAATTTAGAACTGGAAGATGGAAGTACATTTTTGATTAGCATAGATAGCATATATGAGTTCAAGTGCATCGAGTTTAAATCTAGGCTCTCAACAACCATTATTCCAGATAGAAAGCTAAGTGAGGTTTCAGAAATGATAAACAGACTGAATGCAAGATTAGTGTTCAATCCATTGCATTTAGACTATGAAAACAGGCACGTGAACATTTTAACATCCTATTACGTTGGTAGCCATAAATGCATTTTTGACTATCTCAGTTTCTATCTTACAATCAACTATAATGCAGTTGGACTAAGGAATTGCTTGAAAAGGGTTGTTGTAAATGATGAAGAACCTGCATTGGTTGCCTTGGACTTTGCAAATTAGAAAGAAAATGGCTGTACATATAGTATGGCTTAATTAAACAGAAATTATATTTCAATACAACAAGACTGGAACAATTATTTAGAAAATAAGATAAATTAAAAATAATGACAAAATTTGACGATTTTACATTTGAACATTTAAACAAATTACAAGTAGGTAAAATTGGAGAATATTGGGCGAAGATTTGGATGACATTCGCTGGGTTCGATATTTACACAACGGACGTTGATGACAAGGGAATTGACTTTATAATCAGAACGGATAATGAAAAACATATTGACGTTCAGGTGAAAACCATAAGAACTACGGGCTATGTTTATATTACTAAAGAAACTTGGAAAAGCGGATTACGTGAAAATCTTAATCTAGTTTTAGTTTTGCTTAAAAATAACGAAATGCCTTCTGTCTATTTTATTCCGTCAAAAGTTTGGGAAAATCCGACTGCACTGTTTAGCGACAAAAATTACGATAAGGAAGGTCAAACTAGTAAACCAGAATGGGGAATAAATATTTCTCAAAAAAATATGCAAGAATTGGAACAATATGAAATAACAAAATTTATTGCTAAAAATAAATCAAACGGCTGACGTCGGTTTGGTAATATGGCGGGTTAGTAGCCAAAATGAAGCTTAGTACTTCGTCTGAAATTCAGTGCTGGTAGATAGTTTTGTGTTTCGAAATCGTCAATTTCATTTAGCCACAAAACCTTAAGACTTGTTTTAAACTGCATATGATGTCCCAATTTAACTTTTTTAAAGTCCGAACAAATGATAAATTTTACAATGCCTTTGAAGACGATGATTGGGGCGTAGTCGGTTATCATATTCTTACTTTTTAATTACTTGACTAAATCTACCCCACAAAATTGAAGTCATAAACTGTGGCTTTTTAGGACTTTGTCCGACCAAAAACCACTGATATTCGATTTAATGTTGACTGAATTTAATAAAAAGTCTAATTTTTATTAAATTTTTTATACAGTCCAAATATTACCAATAGATAAAAAATTATCCCGCCGAGAAAAATAGGAGAGAAAATTTTGACATATTTATTTTTTAATATTCCTTCATTTTCTTCAATTGAATAATGTAAAGTTACTGTTCTAGTAAAGACCTTGCTCATAGTGTTTCCATAACTACTCGTCTCCATTTGAATTGGACCAGAACCTATATAGGTGTAGTTATCATTATACTTAAGCTCAAAAAAATTATTTACTCGAAAATATAGACCTTCATCTACAGGAGCAACAGACTTTATAACCAACTCTTGCAAAAGTGTTAGTTTTTTATTCTCTTTAACTCCATTTTGTTCTCGAGTAATCTCATTTCTAAACAATATTCCTTGGTATTTATTTTTAGTTAAATCATTAACATAGCTATATACTAAAGACGGCATTATAGAATAATTATAAAATGTAGTTGGTCCACCACCAGATAATTTGCTAAAATCCATTGTGCTGGAAGTTTTATGGATTAGATTATCAGGGAAGTTGTAAGTAAGTCCTAATCCTATGATATATTCTCCTATTATATCATATCCTTTATCAGTCTTTTTAACAACAATCATAAATGGCGAAAATACGTCTTGCTTAAAATTATACCATTTAAATTCATCGCCTGCCATTACTTGAGTTATTTTCTCCCTGTTACTAAAAGTTAAGGAATTCCAAATGCTCACATCGTTAACTCCGTACCAAGAAATTTTATCAGCAATATTAAAATCTGCAACCTTCTCCACTTTAATAGTATCTAAATCAAGAGAGTATGCGCCGATTTGTTGTTTTCCCTCCAAATATCTATTGTCTATAAGTTCTTGAAGCTCTCGTTTAGAATTGTTCTTGTCAGATATGTAAAAAAAATAACCAAAAGCGGGAATTATTACAGATATAATTACAGAACCTATAATTGCTTTTTTTATCCATTTATTCATCTTATGTAAATTTCTTATTTTATCAGTTGATGATTTTTCAATTTGAGTATCGGTTTCAAATATAAATTAAAAATGGACAGCTTTTCTTACTTTTACCATAGTATTAATTGACCGAATTCTAAAAACCACAAAACGATTTATTTTTAAAATATAGATGCTTAAAAATATTAACGTAACGCCAGCTAACAGCAAATTTGTTCAAAAATGGCTGACGGTGGTTTATGTTCATTCATCAGTTATTTAGTTAATTTAGTGCTGTTCGACAATGGTTCTGCAAGTAATGCCATTTCTGCACAAATTTGCAAACCGTTGGGCTTAATTTTTTCAAACAAACTTCAAATGAAAAGACAACTACTACAAACCTTAACACTATTTGTTATTTTGACATCTTGTAACAATAATGACAAGACCTCAAAGAACAACAAGCAAACCGACAATCAAACAACTGAAACACAAGTTTCGGTTAGAGAACCCAACAATACAGAAAATGGAAGCATAAAAGGAAACTTTGGAGGTTGTGGGTATAATTACACGCCAAGCGAAAACGCAATAGATTTATATGAGCCAAGACCAAGAGAGTTAAGTCAAATAAATTCAATTCTGAAATTTTCAGGCTTAGCATCGAACTTCAAAATTTATAGTGCTTCTATTGACAATGCCGTTGCAACAATCATCGACAATAAAAGGTATATTCTGTATGACCCTAAACTATTATCATATACAGATATTAAATCAGGTAACTATTGGTCTTCAATGTCAATATTGGCACACGAAATCGGACATCATCTTTCAGGACATACTATAACAAATAAAGGTTCAAATCCAAAAGACGAATTAGAAGCAGATAAATATTCTGGCTTCATTTTATATAAATTAGGAGCTACACTTTCAGATGCTACAAATGCTATTCGAACGCTTGGTAATGACGTAGGTTCGACAACGCATCCGCCAAAATCTGAAAGGATAAAAGCAATTACACAAGGTTGGAATGAAGCAAATCAAACACGTTACAATGGTGCAATTCCGCCACCACCAAATGACAACGTCGAAAACTTATGTGAATATACTTCAACTATGCTTATTGATAAAGAATACATTATTGCTGATGAGGATAATTCAATGTATGGCAACCCAGACATATTATATGGAATTATAACAGAAGTCGACAAAGATATTACTCGATTAAAAATCCACATTGTCAAAAGTTCTCAATCATTTAATGAAGGTTTTAGGAAAATTGATGGAGAAGACTGGGATGTAACAATAGATAATAACAATTGGGGCGGAAATAGTGAAATGGACCATTCTTGTTCACTTAATTTTAGTTCTTTTTTTGTGCCAGGTCGAAGAATGAAATTTGGAATGGTTGAAGGATACCCAGGCTGTGGTACATCAGAGGCTGGACATTGGCACTTGACATATGCAAAAGCAATTGATGGAAATAAATTTTAAATTAAAACTACGCCCAACATCGGGTGCTTGGTAAAAATGGCGGGAAATTCTTATAAACCCTGTTCAATGCAAAATATTGGTAACTAAATCTTTATTGTCATTCCCAAGTAAGGCATCCGCTCTTTGGTGGCTTAAGAGTTCAGATGCCATTCTTGTTCATTAGTTTATAAGGTCATAACCTAAATACCTAAAATTAGGTATTGTTATTTGCATTGGTATCAGGTAGATTAGATGAAATGAATATATGATATGAAAACAACCGCTCTCCTCTCGCTTTTAATTGTGTCTATGATGACAAGCACCTCCACCATCGCTCAAGTAAAAAAGCCAGTAACTAAGGCATCAACAGTAAGCACTAAATTCGGCGCTTTAGCCATTGACCGCTCAAACGGATTTTACTATGGGTATTCCTCTGATGCATCAACTAAGGCTGAAGCCGAGAGCAGGGCTATTGCTGAATGCAACAAACGGGGTGGAAACTGTTCAATAGTCCTGACCTTTTCGGGAACAGGATGTGCTGCATACCGTACGATTAACGGCAACGTAGGAACGGCATTTGGTTGGGGAATTGGCAAGACTAAGGAAGAGGCAGATGCAATTGCAATTAAAGAGTGCTTAAAACGAAGTAATGGCATTTCGCCTCCCAATTTTGTTTGGAGCTGTAACTCTTCAGGAACGGGCATATTGAAGGAAATCTATAATGCCTCTAGTGAAATCGTTGGGATCAAAGTAGTAAAGATTGGTAATCAAAACTGGTCAGATAGGAATTTAGATGTAAGTACTTTCCAGAACGGAGACCCTATATTTGAAGCTAAAACCATTGTAGAATGGCAAAAGGCTGCTGATGAACAAAAACCTGCGTATGTCTACCTTAACTACGACAAGGCCAATGGGAAGAAGTTTGGAAAGATATACAACATATATGCAGTTATGGACACAAGGGGTCTAGCTCCAAAAGGTTATCGTATTGCTACGAGAAACGATTGGGTGGAACTGGGAAGTACTATTGGTGACTTAAGCACGGCTGCTGGTAAGTTGAAGAGCAAAACGGGATGGACGAACAACAATGGAACGGATGATTATGGTTTTAATGCTCTGCCTGCAGGAAATTGTTGCTTCAATGGAATTGGTGGAGCGGCTTCTTATTGGAGTTCCACATCTGCCAATGATAAAAATCAATATGGCGTTACTTTATACAGTGGTGGGCATTATTATGAAGTTTCAACTTTCTATAAGTCTGCAGGTCGATATGTTAGATACCTAAAGGATTAGGTTTGCAGGGTGATTTGTTACTGTTCCTAGTAAATTGATTTCATTCCTAAACTCAGCCTCTCCTCAAAAGAGGTGGCTTAAGCGAGGAAAGGCTAAGTCCAGTCATTGGTTTATAAGGTGAATTTGGGTCAGTGCTATTTATAAAGCAAGTGCTGAACACTTTTTGGTCTGTAGTTCTTGGGATAAGGCAGTGCTTACTCGATAGGAAAATCGGTACTCCGCAAGGCTCAGTTCTCAAAAAACACACGCCAAAACTTCTTTTTGTCACGGTTTTTATATTGAACTTCGGTTGCTTCGTGAAAGCTGTCTTTATCTTTATCTAGGATTTTATTCGCTCACAAATTCGCTTCACTTTATCCTGGATAAATCTAATCGCTTTCCACTTTTCGGCTCACCTGCGTAATCGCTGCAGGCTTCACAATCGTCATAATATTTGTTCAAATATTCCGCCTATTGCTTGTGTTAAAACATAGCTAAAGTCATACTTCGTATTTCCCCTTTAGCACCTTTACTCAGTTCGCAGGCGGTGAGCATAACCTGTAATGGGCTTATATAATAGTATTGCCCTTGTAAAAGATAAGGAATGATGTTTTTTAATCATATCCAAAATTGAAAAGCTACCTGTTAAATGAAGAAATTGATTTGATTTTTGGATATTGTTATATTAATTGATTTAACACCTTTGCTCAGTTCTCAGGCTGTGAGCGTAGCAGATTGGTAAATACAATTTGAATAAAAACTCCGATTTCTCTTGATTAATATAAATACATTTATTATACTTAATTAATTCGTACAAATTAACACTCAATATGGAACAGGTAATTATTGATTTCTTCAAAAACCTAGAAGCTAAACAAACAGAATTATATAGTGAGGCTGGTTTACAGCATGAATTGGCAATATATCTGAGAATAAATCACCCAGAGTTTACAGTTAAACTTGAATATCCCACAACTTGGATTTATCCGAACAGCAAGCTCATTAAGAAAGAAATGGATATTTATATTCAAAGAGGGGAAGATAAGTACTTAATAGAATTGAAAATGTTAAAATCTAATTCTGGGACCCCAAACCAACTATACAAAACAATAGAAGATGTAAAATTTGGAGAGCAGTTAGTTGAATTAGGTTTTACTAATAGTTATTGCATCCTAATCTCCAACAACCCATCTGTGTGGCAAGCAAAAACAGCCAAGGGGATGATTTATAAGATGTTTAATGGAGATAGAATAAATATAAGTTCAATTGCTGATTTAACTGAATTGCAAAGCTTTCTGCAAAGCAACAATTGCATTCAGTTGTCTAAGACCTATTCCGCTGGTTGGAATAAACTTATTGACTACAACAATGTCAATTGGCAATATTATATACTCTCAATAAATGAAAATTATGCTTTAGTATGCGAATAAATAATCCAAGGTGGTATTTAGGGCGGTATATATTTCTTGAAAAGGAAAATGATAGCATTGATTTCAAATTTGACGGCGGTAGTAGTAACTCTGTTTTGCTTCTAGAACGTGAACAATGCTTAGGCTTGGGAGATTTAGCTTTAGAATTAGCCTTAAATGAAGATGTTAAAATGCTAATTTTTCTCAGTACAAATCGAAGCTATTTTAGATTCCAAAGTAACCAATTGAAACCTGCTGATGGCGTTTTCGGTAATCAAAAGGTCGTCGACGATGACAACATCTATTTTTTTATTAGCGGTGATATTTCAAGCCTCATTAAATCTTCGTCAACCAGTAGATTTAAACTTCTAGTGATATTCAAGAAAAATCCAAAACTTCTTGAGGTATTCAATGATGTTAATATAATGTTGCCCTAGTAAAATGAAAGGTAGTAAGTTTCAACTAATATGCTTCCTATTATCTTTAGAAAATAGAAGTTTAGTAAAGAAATAATAACCCTCCAAAAAGACATAAAATGTTTTGAGAATGAAAAGATATCTTAGCTTTATTTTGATTGCTTTTTTGACAATTAGTCTTACAAGTTGTGCAACGTATACAACAATAAATTCTAATAAATGGTTGGAATACGAATTGCCACCCTCTAGAATTGTCCAAAACGGACAAGTTTTTTTTGAAGGAAAGCTATCTGATGGCTCTATGTTCTCCGTATTTACTGATGACAAAATTCAGGAAGATGCAAGATATTATCATATTATGTTATGGCAAGATTTTGGGTGGACATTAAAAGACGATAAAACTTGGGTATCTCCTCCAAGTGCCCGTCATAGAAAGCTTGGACATATTTATATTAATCCTAGTAGAGGGGCAGCAGTATATTACCATCCGGACAGAGAATATTCTGTTTTTAAAGTAACTATCACAAAATAGGAGAACATCAGATAAAACACTGATATATATTGTTGAATATCCAAAATAGCTTACCTACCTTTTAATTAAAGAAATAATATAAAGTTTTGGATACATTAAATGTTCATTATTTTATTATGTCATTATTTATTGAGTTGGAATTGTATATTTATAACATTGGCTTATTTATGCTATAAAAATGTATTTGAGGACTAAAGAGAATTTCTTTGTTTAAACAGTAAATAAAAGTCAAACATTATCAAAGAAAGAATAAATAAAATTACACATGATTTTAGACAACGAGAATGAAAATATTAAAGTTCACGAGTGGATTACAAAATATACGCAGAAAGGTAAGTTATCTATCGTTACTGGGTACTTTACAGTTGGTGCATTAGCTTATTTATCAAAGGCTACGAAAGACAAAATCGACGAATATAAATTCATACTTGGTGACATAGTAAACTTTGACTTCGACAAGGACAGAACGCTTGACCTTTTAAACGAGGAAATCAATATTGACTCATCATTAAAACTTAGCAAGGTTGCACAAGAAGCTGTAGCATTTTTAAAACTTGACAAGGTTGTTGCAAAGACGCTTGAGCCAAATTTTTGCCATGCTAAAGCATATTTATACAAGCATAACGACAAAGACCCACAGAAAGACTATTACATTTCAGGAAGTTCAAATCTGACAGAAGCAGGGGTTGGTTTAAAAACAACAAATAATGTTGAATTAAATATTGGAAGTTTTGGTTCCGACCCACAATATAACGAGTTAATAAAATGGTTTGAAGGCTTGTGGTCCAGACCACAAGCCCACGATTATAAAACTGTTGTTGATGGCAACGGTGGCGTTAATCGAATTCCTTTCAAGCAATACCTTATTGACGAAATCAAGAAGATTTTTACCGAATATTCTCCAAAGCAACTTTACTATAAAGTTTTGTTTGAACTATTTGGCGATGAATTACTACTTGAAAAAGATAATCCCGAATTCAACCGACAAATTGGAAGGCTTGAAAACACTGCTGTTTACAATGCCTTATATGAGTTTCAGCAAAAAGGTGTTTTGAGTTTGATTAAAATGCTTCAAAAACATAACGGAGCGATTTTAGCTGATGCTGTTGGTTTGGGAAAAACTTGGACTGCGTTAGCTGTAATGAAATTCTATCAACTTCAAGGACGTGAAGTGATTTTAATTTGTCCAAAGAAATTGCAATACAACTGGCGAATTTACCAGAAGAATCAAAACTCAAAATTTGAGAAAGACCAGTTTGAATATTTTCTTAGATTCCATACCGACCTTACGGACGACCTAATGCAAAAATACCACGACCGAGCAGACAAAATGTTTTTGAGTGAAAAACCTAAACTGTTTGTAATTGACGAAAGCCACAACCTTAGAAATGAAAAATCGAAACGCTATAAATTTTTAGTTGAACAGATACTTTCACAAAACGAAGATGTAAAAGTGTTAATGGTTTCAGCAACACCAATTAACAATTCATTGATGGACATTCGGAATCAATTCAAATTGATAGTTGGCGGTAATGCAAAAGGATTTGAAGATTCATTGGACATCAAAAATATTGATTATACTTTCAGAGCAGCACAAAAAGCATTCAATGAATGGACGCAAGAACCTGAACCAAAAATTGGTGAGTTCATTAAAAAATTACCCCCTAACTTTTTCAAACTAACCGATTCTTTGACTGTTGCCCGAACTCGCAAAATGATAGAAGGACATCAGGACGGATTAGAATTCCCTGAGAAAACAAAACCAGAAAATATTTTCGTTACACCAAAGCAAATTGGAAACTTCGAGAGTTTTGAAGAATTGTTCAACCATTTTCCACCGATGCTTTCAGGCTATCAACCTTCATTTTACATTGACGAATTTGAGGATGCTGACATATTACACGATGAAAAGCAACGTGACCATTTTTTGGTAAAGATGATGTATATCTTGTTGGTGAAAAGGCTTGAATCATCTTGGTGTTCCTTTCAGTCAACAACTGAAAAAATATTGGCTCATCATCAAAAGGCACTTGATAGAATTAAACAATACCAGAAAACTAAAAAGGAAACAGGCTGGAATGAAGCCCAACCTTCTCTATTTGATGATGATGATGATATTTTAGCTCACCTAGAAGATTTTACTTTAGGCAAAAAACGTAAAACCCGATTGATGGATATTGACCGTTCGGGCAATATCGAAAACTACAAGAAAGATTTAAAAGCAGATATTGAAGCATTGCAATTGCTCCAATCAAACTTAATTCAGTTTGAACGCAAGATTGCCAAAGAAATAAAAAAGCCTAGAAACCACAGCAGCGAAGACGATAAACTTGAAACGCTTATAAGCCGCATTGTAAAGAAAAGACAAGCAGGTGAAAACGGAGGCAATGCAAAAGTCTTAATTTTCACTGTTTACAAAGACACCGCATTTTATTTGTTTGAGCAATTAACCGCAAGAGGTTTTGACAATGTGGCTGCCGTAAGCGGAGATACTTCTACCGTATGGAACGAAGAAGGAGAAACGAAAAAATACGAACCAATTTTGGAACGCTTTGCACCTTTCACCAAATTGTTCCGTGAAAAAGAATGGGCTTTTAAACCTTCAAGTAAAGAGCTTACATTAAATAAGCAGTTTGATGAGTGGCAACAATGGATTGCGGAAAACGACAAACCGACTTATGAAAAACTACAAAACCCAGTTGACATTCTTATAGCAACGGATGCTTTGAGTGAAGGACAAAACCTGCAGGATTGTGATTTGGTCATCAATTACGATATACACTGGAACCCTGTTCGCGTTATTCAGAGAATGGGTCGTATTGACCGTTTGGGTTCGCCAAACAAAAAAGTATTCGGAATTAACTTTTGGCCATCCAATAACATCAATTCTTATTTGAATTTGCAAGGCAGAATTGAACAGCGAATGGCAGCAATGAAACTGGCAGGTTCTGAAGTTCATTTAGATTTCTCCGACACTTTCAAAGAAATGGCAGAGGATGAAAATTTGGAACAGAAACAAAAAGCAAGAATGTTGGAGCAAATGCAATCTTCTTGGGAAGAAATTGACACCGAAAAATCATTGGGCTTTGACGACTTTTCTTTGGAAACTTTCCGTCAGGAATTGTTGGAAGAATTGAAGAAGAACGAACAGTTTTATAAATCGCTTCCCAACGGAATTTATACAGGTTTTAAAGCTATACAAGAAGTTTGCCCACAAGAAGGAATGATTGCATTATTGGGCTATCCGAGTAAACCTACCAACTCAACAAACTTTGAATACAAAGGTTACGAACTCATTTACATTGACCATTCGGGAAAATCGGTTTTCTTAAACCAAAAAGAAGTGTTGGACGCATTGGCAAAACACAAAGAGGAAATCCGCTATGTGCCAAAAGCTATTGACCAAGGAGAACCGAAATCAATTGAGCATTTATCATCTGCATTATCCACTTGGCTTAAAAGTCAGGCAACAGAAGAAGAAGTTCAGGAAGATGGAACAGTAAAACAAAAAATGGGAAAAGCTTCTCTTGATATGTTGAACAAACTAAAATCAGGAAGCAAATCCACTATTCAAAAACTAAAAGACGAAGGTTCCGCTTCGCAGAAATTCAATAAAGACAATTTCGATTTAATCACTTGGTTTATTATAAGCAACAAATGAATTCAATTATAAAGTTTCATACCGATTCGTTCATCAATGCTTTAAAGGCATTTTTTGAAGAACTGAAAGTGCCAGTTGATTATTTGGCTGACGAACCTGCTTCGCCTGCTGATGTTTTAGGTCAAAGATTTAAAGCTACAAACGAAGCACACAAACTCATTTCTGATGTTTATGCTTTGGGTATGGTGAGTGATGGCATTTTTGAAGGAACTGAAACATTTAAAAATTTAGCCCAAGTAAAAAAACTTAAAGCCGATTATGATGGCTTATTGATATTTGGTGTAACACTGAATAAACGAAAAGACAATTTACCTATTACAAGAAGCCACTTATCAGAAATTACAAGAGCTTTCAACAGAACTTTTCCTTACACACCAGTAACCATCATTTTCAAATACAGTAACTTAATTTCGTTTGCCAACAGCGAACGCATTAAATACAAACAAGAATGGCGTGAAGGAGAAAAAGTTGGCAAGGTTTCATTGCTTAAAGACATAGATACACAGCAACCGCATAGAGGACATTCATCTATTCTAAAACAATTGGTCATTCCAACCACAGGAAGCAAAGCTGTAAAGAGTTTTACTCAATTATATTATTATTGGCAATCGGTTTTTTCTATTTCGGTTCTGAACAAGAATTTTTACGAAGACATTATTGCTTGGTTCAACAATGCAGTCAAGGACATCAAAATCCCTGACCAAAACGCAGGTTCTGAAAAGCATAAAGATTTTACTGTTCGCCTGATTGCCCGATTAATTTTCATTTGGTTTTTGAAAGAACTCAAAGTAGTAAAAGATGATTTGCTACTTCCTGAATTTGATAACGGAGAAGACAACAATTTAATAAAACCTAAGTCAAAAGGAACAGCATACTATAAATTCATTTTACAAAATCTGTTTTTCAATGCACTGAACAGCGAAAAGAAAGACCGTGATAAAAAAGTGTTTGATGTTTATGCTGCAAATTTTGCAGATGAAAAAGCCATCAAAGAAGCTATATTCTTTTCTCCATACCTCAATGGTGGTTTATTCGACATTCACCCAAACGACTGGTGCGAATCAGGAAAAGTAAATAATGCCTTTGCCGTTCCTGACTTATTGTTTTTAGACAAAGAAAAAGGACTGAACAGCATACTTGCCAGATATAAATTTACCATTGCAGAAAACACACCGCTTGAAGAAGAAATTGCCGTTGACCCTGAAATGTTGGGGAGAATATTTGAAAATTTATTAGCTGAACAAAGCGATGACACGAAAGAAGCAGCTCGTAAAAATGCAGGTGCTTTTTATACGCCACGCCCTGTGGTTTCTTATATGTGCCGAAGCACTTTATTGAAGCACCTTGATACTGAAATAAAAACCGAAAACAGCAAAGCCATAATTCATAAACTGTTGGAAACAACTGTGCTTGACCCTGCTTGTGGTTCGGGTGCTTTTCCAATGGGAATGTTGGAAGAAATGATGCAGGTGCTTACAACCGTTGACCCCGAAGGAAAAGTATGGGTAGCAGAAATGATGAAATCGAAAGACGAGCAATTCAGAGAACATATTTCTGAAATGTTTGCCGATGGACAAATACGCTATGTGAAAAAATTAGGATTGCTAAGAAGTTGTTTGTTTGGTGTGGACTTGCTAGAATATGCCATTGAAATAACTAAACTCCGTTGTTGGCTTTCGCTTATTGTGGAACAAAGGGTTGATTTCAGCAAAGAGAATTACAACCTGAAACCGTTGCCCAATCTTGAATTTAAGTTTTATAAGAAAAACTCATTGTTCCGTTTTTACAAAGACAAAAATCTAAATGAACTGATTGACGAGATTGACAATGATAAATTATTGAAAGAATTGGTGAATCTTGAAAACCAATATTTCATTGCTAAAAGCGACCGACACGGAACCAAAGAGGAAATAAAAGATAAAATTGTAAAACTGCTTGAAAAAGTGGTGGACAGACAAAGCGAAAATATAACCAAACAAATCAACTCTGTTCGGGCGGGTATTAATCATTTGGTATCAAACGGAACAACCGATAAAGAGATTGCCAAACATCGCAAAAAGGAAAAAGTACTCGCTGAAGAATTAGGCGAATTAGCAATTTTTAAAAACACCATCAAAGATTACTTTATTGAGCGAGTGGTATTCCCTGGCATCTTCAATAAAGAAAGTAAAAACCCCGGCTTTGATATTGTTATAGGCAATCCTCCTTATGTAAACACAAAACTCATTAGCAGTATGGGTATAAGCAAGAAGCTGGATGAAGAATACGGCTATTGCGATGACCTATACAATCACTTTACGTTTCGTGGTCTTGAATTGCTGAAATCGGGTGGCTTGTTGAGTTATATTACTTCTGATACTTTCTTGACTTTACAAACCAAAAAGAATATTAGGATGGAATTTTTAGGAATTCCTACAATTTCAAAAACAGGAGATGGGCTTTTTTCTCAAGAAGAGATAGTTTTACCTGAATGTCAGGTAATGGAAATAATCAATACTCCCAAAGCATTTGCGGCATTGGTAGACACCGCAATTTTTACTGTAAAAAAAGAAAGAGCCATTGACAAACCAGAGATGGTTTACGTAGATATTAGAAAACCGAATGCAGAATCATTCAACATTTCAGAAGAAGAATGGAAACAGGTCAGAACTTCAAAAGAAAATCTTTCAGGTTGGGAACGTATTTTAGATAGAACATTCAGTTCATTAGGACACGACACACCCAAGTGGAAAAATTCTCATACTTGCGATGGCGACACAGTGTTTAAAGATGATAATTCAACTTTATTAAAATTTAAAGTTTCATTTGAACCTTATCGAAAAGCAATCAACTACGCTATTTTCTCACCAACAGAATACAACAGCCAAATTTTAGAAAAGATAATAAAACCTGCCCGACCTGTTTTTGATACTTGGTGGAGTAAAATTGAAACTTCCAGACAAATTGAAAATAACCGTGCTTCAATTAAAAGTCACGTTAAATCAATTAAGCCAAATTCGATTACTTTAACTGGTTTATTGACTGATGGTGGGCAAGGTTTAGCAACAGGTAACAATGGAAGATTTGTTGGCTATCGTTCTACATCTCGATTTGCAGAGAGATGTAAAGAAACAAGAGTGCAGAAATTATGGAAAGCTATACACGATGAACCAAAAATCAAACGAAAATTTGACCAACTCTCAGATTGTGGTAGCATTGATGATGTGAAAGAAGTTTTAGGCGATTTAAAAGAAATTGAAATTTGGGAGCTGTTTGATGGCATCAAAGAAAAATTTGGATTGAGAGTTTTTGGAAAGGGCTTTATATATCGCATAATTTCCGACTTAATGATTTTTGACGTTTCAGCAATAAAGGAGAGACAAAAACTCGAAGGAATAACTGGAAAAAAAACTTATGTGCCTTATGACAAAGGCGATAGAGAAGGAAACCGATGGTATGCAGAAACACCTTATTTAATTGACTGGAGCGAAGAAGTTGTAGTTTGGCTAAAGAGTCATTCAGGTCATAGTGGTGTTGGAATGCCCGTTGTAAGAAATCCGCAGTTTTATTTTAGAAATGGCTTTTGTTGGAGTGATATTCTAAACCCTAATTCATCATATATAAAATGTCGACTAAAAGGGCAATCTGTGAATGATGTGAAGTCAATGTCGCTATACGATGAATCAGGTTTAGGCGATAAATATTTAGTTACATTCATTAACTCATATTTAGGCTTCAAAATTATTCGAGAATTCCTAAATAACACAGTTGCTATTCAAATGAATGACATTCGTAAACTTCCTATCAAAATACCATCGGAGATAGAATTGAAAGCATTCAATAGAAAGTTTGATGATTGTATCACAATTAAGAAAGAATACTTTGCAGGAGAAATAGACCGTGCAGAAACGAACACCCAACTCCGCCCAATAGAAGACGAAATAGACGAAATGGTAAACAAGCTTTACGGCATAGCAGCCAAAAACGACATTGTATTGGATGAGTTTGAAGAGGAAGTATTTCTAGTTGAAGAACCCGATATTGATTAGTAACAGCTATAAAGGCAAATAACTATAAATTATAAAAGTAGGAGAACCATTTCATATAATTAAAAGTTTGATTAATTAAGCGAATGTTAAAAGAAAATAAAACTGTTAAAAGAACATAACTGATAAAAAGTCAGGCCTAGTTTTAAAAATATTTTTCAAAGTATTTAAAATAGCCTAGTTTAATCGCCCAGGCTATTTTATTTAAACTCTTATTGAAAATTACCCTCTTAAAAGCAACGAAGATAATTTCTCATTTTTTTAGCGGGGCAAACTTCTTATTTATATATCCTAATTTGAAACTTTCCTCTTAAATAAAGAAATCCAGCGAATTTTTGGATATTATATTGACACCTCGATTTAGTTCGCAGTGCTAGTGAGCGATAACTAAAAATTTTGCTTTATTGTGATGTTAAAATTTAAGAGCATTTAAATTTTATTTACTTTAGAGTAATTATATTTTACCACTCTTGTGAATATCTATATGATTAATCAAAACTTATTTGAAATACGTAGGTATGACACTTATATACTATACGTTCTTGCTATTGTAAAAGATGAACTAACAATTAACTTTATACTTTGCATTTTATTGGTTTTGTTTTTTCTATCATTCTATTTTAAAAAATTTAAAGGACTAAGAAACCAAAAGGATGTAGAAATTTTGACAAGCGCTGAACAAACTAGGATTTCTAAAACTGAAAATGTTCCTAAAATCAATCCTGGACGGGAAAATTTAGATTATGTTTCCAGATGGATTAACCGAAAGATTGAAGAGCTTGATAATAGGCTTTCTTTAAAACAATTATTACTTTTAAAGGACAATAATAGAATCTATTATGGTGACTTACTGAATTGTTTTGAATGGAAACATAAAAGAATGCAAATTCTTATTCGAGATGGATTTGAATGCAAGAATTGTAAACATATTGATGAAAAAAATCATGTTCATCACACATATTATATACAAGATAAATTTCCTTGGGAAATAAATAATTCTGCATTAGAAACCCTATGTTCAGAATGTCATACTAAAGTCCATAGTAACCAAACTATTCCCCTAATGACTGAAAACTTGACAAAGACGTTAACTGTAATTAGGAGGATTGAGTTAGTTTGCTCGAGGTGTGGTGGTCATGGATATATACCTCAATATAATCATGTACTTGATGGGATTTGCTTTAAATGTCGGGGGCATACAGAAAGAAATGGGACTTTTCAAATTCCACTTGGGCTAGTTCTTGAAAATCTAAATGCATATAATCAAGTTTCAAGAAGGACTGCTTACAGCATTTATCTTAGGAGTTTAAATAGCTCAATGTTAGAAAGGCTTATTGCGAATGGAATTATTAAAAATGAAGTTCGCCTAGGAGCTGATACAGTTGAAGAGGAAGACCTACCATGGTAACTGTTGAATATCTAATAATTGAATTGGCTTCTTAAATTAAGGAAATAATGAAGCTTTTGGATATTGCCTTTGCACCTTTGCTCAGTTCGCAGGCAGTTCGCACTTGCGGTTTTCATATTAGGCTATTAATTCCTATATTAGATATTATAACGACATTTAAATTAGGCCCAAAAAAATAGTTAATTTACAGTTAATCTTTATACAGAATTAATGTACATTGGAATATATAAGCAGCAAAATAGGATTGTTTCATTTGAAGCATTTTGCTTGCTTACTGGCATTAGTCATGTAAGTGTTAAACAGAGTTACCATAGGATTTTGAATGGTCATATGAAACTTTTTATAGAAGCCATAACTTTACATTCCTATAATTTAGATAAAACCGTTAAACAAAATTACATTTATCAATGCACACAATGTTTAGAAGAACAATTATATAAACTTTTACAATCTCTAAGCACTGTTGGAGACCCTTCAAAATCCTATTCAATTGAAATTAATACAGCTCACTACATACCTCGACTTGATTATTATGTTATAGAGGACTTTAAGAAGTTGTTTTACCCTTCGAATCTTCAAATTATACAAGCACTTCAAGAAATAAATGGAGATAAACATGTTGTAATGTTCTTTGATGAAGACCTTAATGAGAACCCCAATGAAATTAAATTTAGAGTAATTGGAGAATCATTGGAACAATACGTTGAAGATTATTTAAATTACGACCTCTGTGCAGAAGAAAATGATATTGAAGAATTTAACTTTGATGTCTCCACTGATATGAGAATACAAGATAACGATAATAGTGAATGGAAGAGAAATTACTTTGATGCTATAACAGATGGTCAATTAGGAGATTATGATGACTTTCAAGGTGATGTAAATAATCTAGATAGTTGGTCAGGGCGGTAATTTGAGGGCTCTTTTATGAGTGAAAGTATTAACTAGCCTATCTCAATACATCAATCAAGATTGCAATTTCCCGTATGTAAGGCATTGTTCTCCACTCTCCTTTAGCCTTATGCTCAAGTTACAAGAGGTGAACCTATTTTTTTTGGGTAAAACTATAAAGTTCCGTAGTAAAAAGAAAGAACGCAGTTTTCGCAAAATATCCAGAATTGAATACTTACCTGTTAAATAAAGAAATTGAATTGATTTTTGGATATGAATATTACTCTTTAGAACATTAAATTGTTGAAAACACAGCATTGACTTTTGCTAAGTCCATTAGTAATATTGTTTATGAAACAATGGGGATTAGAAAGCGAATTCAACACTATGTTATGGGCTACAATAAGAGGTAACAAGTGGTTAAGAAAATGTGGTAGCTGTACTCAGTTGATTTGTTTGAAAGAACTAACAGTTCATATCGATTTAGACGATATAACAATCACTTATGTCGATAAACATATTAAGCCAGATTTTATTTCTTATTGTTCATCTTTCTTAGCATTCATATTACCCAAAATACAGGGTTTTATGGAAAAGCATAAAGTTGAAAGATTCAATCTAGATTTTGATTTTAAGTTACAGGAAAAGCATTTTAAATGTAGTGTTGAGTTTCCGTTATAGAAATATCTTTGAGGATAAAAAGTAATGATTTAAGACAATTAAATGACACTTTTAGAGTGTCTCAAAACCCATAATGTCACGATTTTTCCGTAACTTCATACAGTATTCCGCTACATAACCTAGCTCTATTCCGCACTTTTTGCTTGTTTCTAAATTACCTCGGGAACATTCTCGTTTCCTTATATTGGCAGTTGCCCCTTATATAGGTAAAAGCAACATTTTACACGAAAATTTATTGAGTTTTTGGTTTAACTGTTAATTGAATTTTATACGATTTTTAAATAGCAGTTAATTATCTTTCTATTAAGCAAGGTGATAGCTCCATTCAATTCTCTTACTTATCATATTCAAGTTTCTCTTCCCTGCTTATAAGGCTGTCTTCCTAATAATTATTATATTGCCTCAAATAACTCTCAAATGAAAGCCAAAGATAAAATCACTTTAATTTTCGGTCTGTTAATCATATGCAGTTTCGCATTTTTTACCGTAACTGATTTTAAACAAACTAAGGAAATTAGAAAAATGAAATCACTGCTCTCTTTTCAAGAGAATCAAATTATTCAATTAGATAACAACAATTCAGCATTGCTAAATCAAATTGAAGATTTAGAAAATAGGATAGATGATTTAGAAACTAATAGTAGTTATTAAAGTCCGTCACTTCAACGAACACAGTCAATATTCTGACCTATTTTTTTACTAGGGCTAATTTCTTATCATTTTTAAAATCCAAGATGAAATCGCTTCTAAACAAAAAAATAGTATGAATTTTTGATTTTAATAATCAGATATACCGTTTCCCATAAAATGATTATATTTCAATGATTATATTCGCATAGTGACAGGATAATTTAAACAGGTTAATTTAAAAATATGTTTTGGGCAATTGGTATAGCAATCGTTGGTTTTATTCTCTTTCGTTTTTTTTCTGACGTAAATAAAGATAATGATGATTTAACGGGACAAGCATTAGATAGAAAGTTTGCAATAATTGTAGAGCAATTAAATCTTGCCGCATTTGGTGGTAATGGTGTAGTAACTACCGTGAATAAACGAAATTTTAATTTATACCAGGAAGGTAAAAATCAATTTATTAGGTTTACTTACGGTACTGGACACCTTACGATAATATGGAAGTATAAATATTATCAAAAAGAGGTAGTACACGAAAAGACCTTTCACGATGTAAGAAATCTTAGTATTTTTGAACAACAAAGGATTGCAGACAATATGATGTCTGAAATGGCAGTTATAATTCAAAGACATCAAAATAATGTAGTGGGTTATTAATAATGAATGAACTAATTACCATACTCTCATTATTTTTATTAATCAATACATACGGTATCCATTCCATAATAATTGGAAGAAGAGATGTAAACCGTCCAATGTATATCTCAACTCCACTTGTGTTAATTCCTTTGTTATGTGGCTTTGTTTTACCAATCATTCCGTGGTATATTATTCTAGAGTATAACTGGATTTTGCTTTTTTTCATAAATGCAATTCTTGTTTATTTTATTGCTCCTGTTATATCAGGGATTTACCTGTCGCTTCTAACAACAAAATCATTAGGAAAAGATATGGTATTTTCATTAGCGGCTGGGCTATTAACTTTGTTATTAGCAATGTTTCTTGATGACTATAAATAAGCGCTTATAAAAAACGTATCATTTCCTTTCTTCTTTACTAGGGCTACCTTTTTATTGATTTTAAATATCCAAAATTGAAACTTTCCCTTTAAATTTAGAGATATTTAATTATTCTGGATATTATAATCGGTTTAATTATATTCGCCTATTCTGCATAATCAGAAGTACATAAAATGACTTGGCTCTCTGCATATTCTTGGCTATTAAATGAGTCAAATCTTATAATAAAATCAGTTTCACTACCCGCAATTTTAATTGCACTCTATAAGGGAATACAATGGCTTTATAGAAAGGTTAGAGATGCAGATGAGAAAAAAAATCTTAGCCCCTATTATAGTCTTCAAACAATTAAATATTCGAAGAAAAACTATATAAGAACAAAATGTCAAAATGTTGACCCCGCTAATGAGATAAATTACAAAAGCTCTTTCGCATTTAGCACAAAGGAAGATTTGCTTACCTTTTTCTTGCGTAAAGTTTTTAATATTAATAAGAATGAAACAAAATTCTACTTAATTCTTGCGGATTCTGGAATGGGTAAATCAACTTTTATGTTGAATTTGTTTTCAAGGTATTCATCGTTTCTAAACTTTCTCATAAAAAAAAATCAAATCAAATTATACCCGCTGGGTGAAAACTACGCTATTCTTGCGGAAAGAATAAAAGACATTGTAAATAAAGAAAACACGATTTTACTTTTAGACGGGTTTGATGAAATACCTACAGCAGATAATTTATCTATTAAGAGCAAGTTCGACGAGATTATCAACCTTGTTAAAGATTTCAAAACAGTTATTATTACCTGTAGAACTCATTTCTTTTCTTCTGAGTCTGAAGAACCATTCGAGTTGAAAGTGAAAATGTATAACACAAAAGGAAATGGTTATCACCATATAAAGAAATTATATATATCTCCATTTGATGATAATGATATTAAAAAATATATACGCCATTGTTTTAAATTCTATGAATTTAAAAAGAAAAAGACAGCAATGCAGATAATAGATGGCACGGGTGACCTTATGGTTAGACCGATGCTACTTTCTTATATTATTGACTTAACAGAAACTAGTAGACATAAATTACAAAGCAAATTTGAGATTTATGAAACTTTGATTAATGCTTGGGTTGACAGGGAATCGAAAAAATATGAATTATCTAAGCGATACGAGTTTAAAGAAAATTTGATATATTTTACCTATTCAATAGTTGATTATATCTATAATCACTACGAGAAAAACGGCTTATATATTCCTCTTGAAGATGCAGTTAAAATTGCAAATCAATTTCAAATTAATTTGGATGATATTGAAATCAAAAGTAAATCACTTTTAAATCGAAATTCTGCAGGAAACTACAAATTTTCACATAAGTCTATTTATGAATTTTTCATAGCATTCTTAAGCTATATGAATAGAAGTTTCAATGGAACAAAATATTCAATTAATTATAATTTAGAAAGTTATGATGAGGCTAAAAACTTTCTTGAAGAAATATTTATCCTAAATAAAACAGAATTTATTTTACCCCTTGTAAAAGAACGTAAGGATGGTTATAATGTCAAACTTTATGCTGAAATAATGAAAATGAAAAATCATAAAATCTTTATAAACTGGCAAAGCGGAAGCTCTTTTTCTATTGAAAAACAGGATAGTAAGACTAAAGAATATTAAATAAGTTTAGCCAAAGTTCATTTTAAGATGATATAGTAAACTAATCATTATACAAACTTAATCTTATCTCCTCAACACGTTTAAAGGACTACGGCATAAACGCTCAAGTAGCCTTTACACACAATCTATTTATTCCGTTCCTCCTTTACTTAGTTGAGTTGAAAGCTTGCTACTGTACCATAATTAATTTAAAATATTATGGAAAATAATCTATTGCACGTAGCAGAAGTTGAAGTAAGCTATAAACAGAATTACAAGATTAGTGAAAGACCTAAAATAACACAGTCTTTTGATGCTTATGAATTGTTTCTTAACAATTGGAACAAGGGAAGAATAAGCTATTTAGAAGAGTTTAAAGTAATGTTGTTGAACAGGGCAAATAGAGTGCTAGGGATTGTAGATATTTCTTTAGGAGGGCTAAATGGCACTGTAGTTGACCCAAGAATTATCTTTGCAATAGCATTGAAAGCAAATGCAGATTCACTTATACTTTGCCATAACCATCCTAGTGGAAATCTAAAAGCTAGTTCGGCAGATATAAGAATAACACAACAACTTAAAGATGGTGGGCTAATACTAGGAATTAAAGTTAATGACCATTTAATTATAAGTAAGGAAGGATATTACAGTTTTGGAGATGATGGAATGATGTGAATTTAAAATAGCTTGGGTTAATCACCCAGGCTATTTGTTTTTAAATATTATTTGGAAGATGTCCCTTTTAAAAGTAGAGGAAATGTTTGTCTCATTTTTTACTAGGGCTAATTTTTCCTCTTGAATATCCGAAATTTAAAAAATCCTCTTAAATAAACGAAATCGATAGAATTCTAGATATTGTCACGATTTCAATTTAATATGAAATGAGTTGATAACGAATGATAGTAGAGCATAAATACCTAATCTTAGGTATAGGATTTAAAACTTAATAGCACTATTTTTAAGCAAAACAATAAAATTTCCTTTAAAAGAAATTAAGTTGAAGCTAAAAAATGAAATTTAAAAAGCTCATAGAGTTAGCATCAAAAGTGAAATAATTCTAATAGTTTTTTTGATATAGTCTACAGGTAATATGAAACACCTTCTCTTATTCTTTCTTCTAGCAGTTGGAGCACATAACGCATTTGCTCAGAAAAGTTATATCCAAGTGACCAGCGAACCAGGGGTTGCGGTTTACCTCAATGGAGAGTTTAAGGGTAATACGACTGCTGAATTAAATGGTTACATTATTCAGAATATTTCTGCAGGAACACATAAAATCAAAGTTTCAAAAAGTGGCTACCTTTCCTTTGAGGAAAATATCACGGTTAAAGCTGGTGAAGTATTTTCTTACAAAGTAAAACCTTTTACTCGCAATGGTGTAACCATTTCCGAAGAGGGTAATTCCGCTGCCAGTGAAACTAAAGTAAATATACCCACTGGAAAACTTTCCATACAATCTGTACCTATCGAAATTAAAATTACTATGCCAAAGGTTGAAGGATTAAAGAACATTGCCAAAACGAAGGATGTGTGGAGCGTAAATGATATCTCTGAAGGCAATTATGAAATACAGTTCACTTTTGGTGGCAAAACCATTAGCAAGTTTATCAATATCGTTGGCAATACTACGACAACTGCCTTTATTAATATGTTGGACGGTGATTTTACGGTTAAAGACCCATTTGCAGAAATAAGGGAAAAAGAAAATAACATAGCCTATTTTAATGAGTTAATGAGGAATTATGGTCTTACACGGGGATTAAGCCTGGTAGATTTTTTTGCCAAAAGTCCAGAAGCAGCAAAGCTAGCCAATTATTATATTGGTGATGGCACTTATTTTATAGAACCTAAGGTTATACTCAAAAATAAGGAGCTAACAAAAGGTTCACGTCAAGTTTCCATCAAAAAAGGAAAAGTCTTTTTTTATTCTCATTGCGTTTCGACCTTTGAAGACTTTGCCAGCGCTAGAAGAGAAGTTGGAGTGATAGCTGCCAAGATAGCAAGGGAAACCAACCCCAAATATGCAGTTAAAAAAGAAGGTGATTATTATAGCATTTTTGAGGTCGCAGGTACGAATGGGGGTCTACAGATGATGCTAGAGATTGATGTATATGAAATCTCTAAAAAGAGATATGAAGTGAGGGTTAGCTTCAATTTGATTAATAATTCGTAATATCCAAAATTCAATTAACCCTCTTAAATAAAGGAAATCGATTGAATTCTGGATATTTTACCATTCTATTATAGTTATTTAAGCTATAAGAAATTAAAAATATTTATAATTTCCTTTTCTAATATTGTCGACAATTAGCATTTGAATCCTTTTGTCATCTTCAAATTGGATAATATCTGTGTGTTGTCTTTGGGATTCTCTTGTGGCGTAAACCTTATTACAACGAGGACATTCTGAAAATTTATCATATTGACTTTGTCCATTGTGGTAGTTCATTATGGTGTTACAAGACGGGCAAAGCGGAGTAAGATTATCAATATATTTTCCAGAATAGGTCCATTCCCATTTCCAATTTACCAAAACATCTGTAGTATACTGTAACTTTGGGTCAAGTACCTTTTTAGTATTGTTGATTATGAATAATACAAAGGAAATCAGTAGAAGAGTTATTATTATCCAAAAAACTGAGACTTTAAAGGTAAGAATGAGGACAATATATTTCCAAACACTTATTAAAATTGAAGTCAACGAGCTTAATAAGGGTCTTTCTTTAATGCTATCATAGACAATAGCAACAACAATTCCTGTAACTACGGGAAAAGTAATGAACTGATGATACCATTTTTGATGAAAGCGATTAAGAGACATTTCTAAAAAGTGAAAGATAAAGATAAGACCTTCTTTCTAAAGTTTCAACAATCATTATACCCCTTTATAAATTTAGTTTGAGAATATTATTAGGTTAGAATCTAGCTGACCTTCGTTAGTGAAAATCAAAAATATCCAAAACATAAATATCTCCCTTAAATAAAGGAATCTAATAGTTTTTTGGATATCTATTGATGAGGAGAAATATATATCTTAGTAACAAATACTTTTAGTTATTAAATCTTTGAATTTAAAACCTGTTCTTTTAAAATGAATTTTCTATTAGAAATACACAACGTTTATTTTCCACAAGAAAAAGAAGCAACGTCAATTTTTGAATATATTAGTTTAGCAATTCAAGTTCTAGGGTTTATTGCTGTTATTTTTACTCTTTTATATGCTAGTAAACAGATTAAAATCAGTAAAAACATTCATGAGGATACGTTAAGTTGGAATAAAAAAATCGCGACTGAAGAAGAACTTTCAAGAAAAACTTCTGGAGAAATACGAGACAGATTATTGACAATATTTGAAAAATATTCTGAAATAGGCATTGTGTCTATTCCGTTGGAGATTATAGAGAAAGAGATAGCAAAAGATAAGAAAGTTAAACAAGACATCCACGACTATCTAAATAGATTCGAGCGAATAGCACGAGGCATTAATTTTGGTATATATAACGAGGAAATTATTATTGACTCATCTAGGTACATGATAAATAAAGTATATGTTAACTATGAAAATTATATTCAAAAGAGAAGAAATGAAGTTAACCCTCGCGCTTGGTGCTGTTTTGAAGAACTGGTCAATCGAAATAAACTTCCAAGAATTTTAGTCTCTAAATAATTTCATACATAAAAGCCTTTTACCATCCAATTTTAAATTAACGAACTATACCTAAAGTTATGACAAAAGAACAAGTAGATAACATTACACAAGAAATTAAAGATATATCTAGTCATTATGAGGAGAGACCTTATACGGAAAATGTTAAATTACTAAAAGAAGATTTTGATATTAAATCATTAAAAAGTCCAAAACTTTACAGAGAAGCTATTAGTGAGTTGGAAGAACTGCTTCGTGAATCAAGACTTCTATTTCTTTATTCACTCTTTAACATAATTTGCGAGGAAGAGGGTAAACCATATCTTTTTGATATTCCATATCAAGCTAGTATGAGTTACGATGCTGTTTTGAAGAAGGAAGGTAGTTTCTACATTCGAGATGAAGATGGGGATTACAGTGAAATTTTTACAAGTGAAAAATTTGTAAAGTTTATTGATGATTTATACTGGGAAGTTTATGAATGATAATTGATTTTTAAATATCAAGAACCATTATAAGGCACCTAAAAATTAATACCTTCAACTTATGAACTATAGCGAAGTTATTTCGGGGTTGTTCGACATAGACATCAATAATGTCATAAAAGTATTGCAAGCTTCCATTTACAGTGACAAAATAAATAAGAAAGAAAGCCATTATGTTGTACATACTGGTTTTACATTCTTTACGCACAAAGGTAAATATATTGAAGTTTTATATGACTTAATATCTAAAAGGGTTATAAGACAACCTAGGAATGAAAACTATTCAACAAATATTCCTTTGATTAATGGGATAAGAGTAACTGGAGATGGAGAATATTTTAATCGTTTCTTTCCTTGCCTAATTTCCGAAATTGACGATAATGATATGTTTATCGAGAGTGAAATAAACCATCCGTTTCAATACTTGAATATAGATGACATTGTCGAAGTAGAAATTAAGGGAGGCAATTCAATTGTAAATTTTAAATCGATTAAAATAGAAAAAAACAAAGTCATCGTTGAATATCCTTTTCAACGGAAATTTAAGCAAACAATTTTTTTTGATGGTTTGTCTTTCAAGGTCTTTGACGATAACGATGAAGAATACAGGAATGATAGTCACAACAACAATTTTAAAGACCTTCCAGATTATGATAGGTGGTTAAGTGAAGAATATGGGGATGATGCAGAAACAGCTTTTTGGAATAATGAATAAGCAAGCTATTTAAATTTGCCTTAGAAATTGTCCCTTGTAAAATATAAAAAGTGCTTTTTACCTTTACAAGGGTTATTTTTTGAATTGAATTCAATTTGAGCATATCCAAAACTCAAATAATCCTCTTAAATAAAGGAAATCAAATGAATTCTGGATATAATTTTAATTGTTTCAGGATGCTAATGCAGCAAAAAGTTGATTTGTTATTTCCCAACTATTACTAGTACCAAGGTCATTATAGCTAAGATTATCCCAATGATAATCAATAGTTTTTTGGAAAAATTTCCAGCTAAATCTAAATTTTTATTTATCTCCTGTTTTCTGTTAATCCTTGATTCGATATTTTTTTCCTTAATCAATTGCCTATTTCCAAAATAATCCTCAATCTTGCTTTGAGTGTTAAACTTCTCAAATTGTTTTTCATTAACAAGATTGAGTTTTTTTGCCCCAGTCTTTAAAATAAAAATATTGGAATCTATATACTCAATATTGTAAAGATTACTTTCATTACCATTCTCAATTATTAAGCTTAAGCTATCTAATTGTTCCCACGTTGATTTTTCGACAACACCATCAGCTGAAATCAATAAATTTCCATTTGATTTAAAAATATATTTATTGGCCAAAGTATCGCTAACTTGAATCCAATTGTTATTTGTTAACAAAGCCTTGTTATAAATTTTGGTACCGTAAGATTTTATCACGAAAATTAATTTAGATATAATGTTAAAAATAATAGTTTCTAATTCAATATTTACATTGTTGGGGTGACAACCGTTAATTTTCATTATTTGAATTATAAACCCAAATGCCAATTCCAATAAATATAATCCAAAGCCACCAAGGGATAGCTGCTAATAGATTTACAAATTGTTGATAGATGGCTGATATTATTATTAAGGCAATAATAGCACCGATGATTGTGAGAGCAGTTTTCATTTCTAAATATAATGTTAATCTTTCTATTACAATTCAGGCATAACTTCTTTTAGCCTTTCGTCATTGATTTCCCCTAAGCCTCTTAAATAGTTTAGCGTTACAATCATATTGCTATGCTGTAGTAACTGTTGTAGGATGTGCAGGTCTTTTGTCTTATTGTAAACATTTACAGCCGCAGTATGTCTAAATGAATAAATGGTTTGGTCCTTTTGTAAAATACCTAAATCTGTCATTTTCTTTTTTGCTCTTGACCATTGAGTATTTAGATAACTTAAATTATATGCATTTTTTGAGTTACTTAAAATATTATGGTTAATGTTCTGACTAGCTTTTAATCTTATAATTAATTCTTCACGCACATAATGTGGAATGTTTACCACTCTAATTCGTTTGCTCTTATTCTCACTGCCAGAAAGAGTAATCTTGGTGCAATCTTCGTTTATATGCTTATAACAAATCAATCTGGCTTCTTGATGTGGTCGTAAAAAACATCCATAAGCTAATAAACAACACAAATGTAGGTTGGGATAATTAACTTTTAAATAACCAAGTACCTCATTTAACTGGTCTTTTGAATAAATTTTATGCAAAACAGCTTTCGGCTTTTTTTTCAATGAATCTTGAACAGGATTATCAATTATTAACTTAGTCCTTTTGAATTCAGAAAAGAACACATTAAGTGCTCGTCTTTTATTCATATAATAGGTGGCTGTACTGCTAAATTGATTTAAAAAGGTTTCAATATATAAAGGGTCAATTTTATCAATTGGTTTTATCAATTCAGTTTTGGGAAGAAAATTACAAAATTGCTCAACGATTTTTTTAAGGTCGTTTTTATAGCCATAACTTAAATCTGAATTAAGTTTAATTTGAAGAATAGATTTCAAAGCAACATCGATAGTTTGGATTGTTTTTACCTCGACTCTCTCTTCTTTTTTATGAGGGCTCCATCCCTTATCTAGTGCCTTAGAAATTTCTAAAGATAATTTTTTAAAAAGCCTTAACCTATCATTATAGGTTTTAAAATGGTTTGGGTTAAGGTCTAGGTTGAACTTCTTACCATTGTACTCTCGATATCTTACCCCATTGAAATGGAAGGTTACATAGCCTCTTTGGCTTAAGTCATTTGTGAGAACAATCTTTGGTTCTGAAAACATAATCTGGCGCATTATATGGCGCAAATCATATCAAATTGTAAAATATGTTGTTTAAATGTTGTTAAACACTGATGTACAATCTACTGAAAATCCATGTGTCGCCGGTTCGATCCCGGCCCATACCACTTTAAAACCTCAACGAAAGTTGGGGTTTTTTTGATTCTAAATGGTTTTCATCAATCCCTTAAAACTTTCTTTCAATTTCTAATTAAGCGCTAATTCTATCAAGAAAATCCTTAAACAAGAACCTTTTACAACTTCTTCCCCAATCCTTAATTATTGATTAAACGAAACTCACTCGTATTTAATTAGGAGTTAACAAGGTAATAGAGCCTGTGATGACCTTGTTTGCACCTTGTTATCACCCTGTGATCACCCTGTAAAGCTAAAGTGAAAATGCTTGATGGCAAGTACAGAAATTGGATAATAATTTAACCGTAGGTTAATTGCGATGACTATCTCAATGCTTTGAGTTAAGATAAGTTGTCTAGGGAGGTTGATTGGGTGTTGTAGCAGTCTTTCTGTCAATTTGGAAAAGTTCAAAAAAAGATGCCATAGTCTGTTGGATAGTATGACAACATAATCTTTGGTTAATGCTTAAATTTTTCCATTAACCACTGTTGTAATTTGCAGTTGGTTTAAGAAGAGTGAGTATAAGTTTCACCAAACTCCCCAGTCGACTGCTTCATTTTCGCTTCTAGCAGTTGGTACTTGTAGTCCTTGTGTAAGTAGTGGAACTTGTTTATTTACTTCTTTTTTTAGTTCACTTACTGTAGTATGTGTTTTAATATTCATTAAATTGAGAATACTATAAGTAAACACTCCATTTTTTAATTCGTTTGTTTCTAATGCAAACTGTGTGCCTGCAGCCGCAGAAATTACGGTGGCACCTGTGCTGCGATTAATATCTACAAATAATTGTTGCATGAGCTCAAAGCTATTCTTCATGCCCACTTTCCCCTTTTTTAGGTTAATTACTTTTGGACCTTTCACATTTTTTAGGTTTTTTGCCACAGCTTCATAGTGTTGCATCTCATCTTTATCTACCTCTCCACTATGGCAGGCATCAATCAGCATGAGCTTTTTACGGGCAGGAATGCCGTCTAGCAAATTTTCTAGCGATTCATAAGGAAGTCCATTTTGCTCTGGACGATCAAAATTAACGGCATAGGTAGAAAGGTAATAATCAAATTGTTTACTGAGCAAGCCATGGCCAGAGTAGGCTACAATAACCTTGTCGTTTACAGAGGTTTGAAGTAGTTTATTTTTTAAGGCCTTCACATTTAATAATGTTACTTTTTCGTCAAACAAGGTATCTATAATGCAATCGTCTCCATATTTAGCCTTAAACTTGTTGGCGAGATCACGAATGTCTTTTACACTCCAGTTTAGGTTGTAATTGGCATCGGCAAATTTGTTGATACCTATGCCAATAAAGTGCATCTTACTCGTATTGGCCTTAATGGGCTCGTGTTTTACATAGAGTGGTAATCGGTAACTCTCAGCGCCATTGCTGTTAATTACAGACATTTCAATCTTATTGTCTCCATCTGCTAAATTTATCACAATTGTGGTGTCTAATTGCTTGGTCTTTTTTTCTTTTAGGCTTACGCCCTTCATCCCAAAAATTGGACATTCGTTAATCCAAACATTAAAACGATCTAAAAGATAAGTTGCGTCTTTAGCCGTAAAATTTAACCTTAATTCGCTTGCTTGCTGACTGAACTCAATCTGGTTCCTGTTCTTAATGTCGGCCTTTGGTACATTAAAACCCAGTTTAAATTGTGCGGTATCTATGTTTAATTTCCTTAGTCTTTTTTCATAGGCACGTTTGTACGAATTGATCATCGCTGTATCTTTAGAACCTAGTGTTTTTAAAACAAGGTCTGGTCTATTAAACCTAATGTCGTATTGTTCAAATGGGATTACAGATAATCCATCAACAAAACTGATTAACCTGGTTTTCTTTTTATCGCCGGCATAATAATTATTCGGGGTTAGCACCAACTGTTCTTCATCATTGAAGGTGAGGTAAGCATATAAAGGAACGTTCTTAGACAAGTCGTAAAAGGTAATCCTACCATCGTCGCCAGCAAGAGACAAAATATGGTCGTTTTTCCAAGAAATTGCATTTGGTATGCCCAGTTTGTTAGCAAAACGCTTTTCAATTTTATTGCTATTCAGGTTAATGATCCTGATGCTGTCTAGGGTGGCAATAGCTACTAGGTTCTTTTTGTTGGCTGGGCTTAAGGCTAAGATATCTGCAGGTGTAACCAAAACTTGAGTAATGCTTCGTTTTTTGATATCTAATACCTTTACTCGGCCATATTGGTTGGTTTCGGTAAATAGAATCTTATTTTCATTAATGCTAAATACTACTTTTTGCATAGGTATTTGCTCTTCAAACATTGGTTTAAGGTCTCCATTGTCTTCAAAAGAGTAAAGAGAAGCGTTGGTACCTTTAAGTAAAATGTAAGATTCATTTGGACTGGCAATTACTGCTGTAACACCAGGTACAAAAGAATTGTACATGAGTTTTTTATCCTTGTTCCAAAATAATACAGTTCCTTTTTCGGCAATACATTGTACAATAATATCATCGTTTAACAGAATGGCATTGTTATTTGCACCAGCATTGGTGTAGTTGGTAGGTAAAGAGTCAATTGCAATTTGAACACTATCAATTGCCTTATTGGTTTTGTAATTAAAGATTACTGTTTTATTGTTGGCATAGGTAAGAAGGCAGATCGAATCAAGATAAAGGGGAGAAACATCTAAAACAACACCCTTACCCTCATAATGTGCTATAGTTTTAAAATCCATAGCATTCCTAGTCCATATTTTATTGCTACCAGATTTGCTTACAATTTTTCCAGTTAGGGTGTCTACAGCAACGTGGGTTACACCAACCGTTTTGCCCGTGTACTCTGTATAAGGCCTAAAAGGATTAAGTTTCCAGTTAACAATTTTATTTCCAGCATTAAAGCTGAACAGTTCTTTTCCCTTGCTCATGAACTGTGGGCTTGAGAAAGGATCATGCATCTTAAAAACCAGTCCTTCTGGCTTTTCATAATTTGTACATAATACCTTTCCATTTTCGAGAGAAAGGTAGACTTGCGAGGGTGAAACACTATGGAACTGTATGGCCTCAATAATAGCTTGTAGCTCCATTGATTGTTTTTTGCTGCCATCAACTAAATTAACAACGATCAACTTTTTCATGTCACCAACAAAAGCAAGGTTTTTTAAAGGGTCGGCATCAAAGCAAAGTGGCGTTCCCGACTGACTTTTAAAAATATTTTTAACTGCTCCATTCTCATTGAAACTAATTAAAGCATCGTCTGTTTGTGCTATTCCAAAATTGCCGTAATACCTTAACTCTTTTATTTCCGCATTGATTTTTATGTTCTTAGTAGCATTGAAAGTCTTATCATCATAATAGACTACTTCATTTTTTAAGTTGGTAGTGATGAAGCGATGGCTTGCCTTGTCTAACAAAATAAAATATCTTCCTTCTATTATTTTTATCACTTTCCCATCAGCAACCTTAGCTATAACAATTTCGTTAGCATTAACCTTTGTACCAGACATAAGTGCCGCCAAGCCCAAGAAGACTTTTTTGTAAAAAAACATCAGCTCATTCCCGTTAACAACAAAATCATTGATTATATTTTTATGTTGAAACTCGTAAATCTTATTTCCATTGGTTAGGTTATGCTTGGTGAATAAACCATTGTCATATAGTAAACCATAGGTCTGATTGTCTATAAATTTAGCTGCAGCTATATTTCCGCTTTGTAAATGTAACTTTCTGATTGCCTGTCCAGTGTTTTTGTCCCATAACATAAGTGTGTTGTCTTCCGCAAAAGAGAGCAGGTATAGGCCATTCGGGCTTTGGTCTAGTCCAACTACGGTTTCTGCATGTCCTATAGGAAGCATTAACCTCTTTTCTTGCGCACAGACATAAAATGAGCTAAAGAATAGCACAAGTGAAACTAAAAACCTCGTTGTTTGCAGCATTGATGAGCGATAAGTGATAAATTTAATATTACTTATTGGTAAATCAAATATTCCTTTTACAGCTTGTATGTGGCTCTTGTTTGCCTAAGTAATTCTTGATTATAAAGTGTTTTTGATAACTTAGTTTATTCTCTATAAATCATCAATGGAATACAAAATATCTTATCCAGTTTATATTTGGTTAACCTCAGCGTCATTTGGTGCGCTCTTATTCTTTATGAGTTTATACGTGACTAATTCTATTGATAAACCTTTTAATTTAGGTGACACCATATTATTTTACTTGCTTACTGTTGTAATTGGTGCATTTGTTTCTGTACCCGCATTAGTACTTTTATTATTGTTCCTTCATTTACTTTCTAGAAAGATCTCAAGCTACTTTAAACTTAAAATAGCCTTAACTATAATTGCTACAATTATATGTATGAGTGTCTTTTTCTGTTTTGGAGTTTATTTTACAGATAGCACTTGGCCAATAATGTTGGCCTACATTATTCCTCTTGTAGCAAGCATTTTCTTTTATGAAGTGAATGGTAAAGACAAGGACTATTCAAATCAACCTGCAGACCCATCTTAATGCTACAGAATCGCGTAAATCCTTTTGGTGATATCATTGCAACCAAAGCTCGTGGCAAATGGCTGGGCAACCGTGGGCAATTACACGGGACTGGAAAAACCATATTGCGACCATTTAAACATAAAGCCTGGATCATTTGTGTTTTGGAGTTTAAAGACAGGCATAGGGTAGTTATGTCCCCTAATTTGTGGACTGAACTATTCTTTCTAGATGAAGCTACGGCAATGGCAGCAGGCCATAGGCCTTGTTTCGAATGTAGGAGAGCAGCTGCCAATCTTTTTAAAGCTGCTTGGTTAAAAGGAAATCCTGAATATGGTTTTAATCAAAAAACCTTGATCGGAAAAATAGATGAAGTGTTGCAAAAGGAAAGAATAAATGAAAAAGGGCAAAAAATAACATTTGAAGCAATATTACAAGATTTGCCAGATGGAATATTTATTGAAATAGACAGTCAAGCTTACTTGGTTGCAAATGAGCAGCTTTATTTATGGTCGCCGTTTGGTTATGAATCTGGCAAACAAATTCCTCTATCTACAAAAGTAAAAGTTTTAACTCCTCGTTCTATGGTTAATACAATCAGGGCAGGATATCCAGTTGAATACAACCTTGTAAATACCTAGGCGTCATTGCCAGCTTCCCGAAGAAGTCGGGAGCAATCGTAATGCTGCATATAGGTCTAAATATATATAATCTGCCAATCTGTGGCTATAATTTACATTAATTGAGAGCTGCAAATCCAGAACAAATTCAATAGTTAATAAATATGCTATACTGATAAATTTCGGCAGTTGAGACAATAGCCAATACATAAAAACATAATTAAGGGGTAACAAAATTACAAGGTTTTTGATATACCAATATATAAAACAATTTAAACCCATTAATTAAAACATCATGAAAACGTATTTATCAATATTAGCCTTGTTATTTGTAAGTTCAATTGCTTCGGCACAAACTGTTACTAAAACTGCAGATACAACCAATCAACAAAATGTAAAAATTAGTCAGCCTGCTCCAAGTTCAAATGCTCGAATTTCTATGAACGTAACCGTTCCTAAACAAACTCAGGGTGCAACCTTTGGAGAGAAAGTTAATGCAGGCCTACACGCCGCAGGAGGAGCATTGGCACAAGGTGCATCGATTACTCAAAATCCATTATATACTAGTGATGGTAATGTAGCTGTTAATCCATTATATGATCAAAAAGCTAAAGCCTCTAGCCCTGTCGGACCAATTAAAGGGGTAATTGTAAAGGGAAGTAAGAATAATTAACCTAAGGTTTCGGCAGGTGAGAAACCAGCTGATAGGTAATATTTTAGCCGCAGATTCACAGATGATAACTATACAAAATCTGAGAATCTGCGGCTATTCTTTAATCGTAATTTGCGATAGTGTAATGCTAACCATTTGGACAATTATCACACCTTTTCCCCTTCAAATACTTTTCACAGCACTCTTTCTTCTTTTTCTTTTTTTTGTCCTTGTCTTTTTTCTTTTTGTCTTTTTTCGACATGATATTATGATTGATGAATTGCGTTAACGATAGAAGCGGCATCCCCGATTCTTCATCGGGATACAGCGGATAGCGTGTCAAAACGCCCAAACCCTAAACAATTCATATTAAATTTAACAAAAAAAGGTATACATTGTTTAAATGCATACCTTTTAAAAGCTAATATTTGTTTTAGGCTAAGCTTCGCTAGAATAAACAATCTGACCAACATGTTTGTCGATCTGCCATCTGCCAGTACCTTCTTCGCCAATTACTTCGAACAATTCTAGTGCTCTACGAGCTTTGTATTCTTCTTCTCTTTGCTCTCTAAAGAACCAGTTTAAGAATTCAAGCGTTATAAAATCTTGTTCTTTTTGGCAACGAGCGGCTATGTTTTTTAATGATTGCGTTACACTGATTTCTTGATCTAGTGCATCTTCAAACACTTCTCTAAATGAATTATATTCTAATTTGATGTTGGTAATATCTGGAGAAATTGAAGTTCCTCCCATGTCTAAAACGTATTTATATATCTTAAGCTGGTGTTGTCTTTCCTCTTCTGCCTGCTTAAAGAAATAATCTGCAGAGAAATCATATCCATTTCTATTGCACCAAGAAGCCATAGAAAGGTAAATGGCTGATGAATGTGCTTCTTTTTTGATCTGCTGGTTAAGTAGTGTTTCTACATCTAATGATAGTAAACACTTTACACGAATGATATCTTTCATGGCCAATAATTATTTAATAAATTAATAACAACAAAAGTAGCGCTATGTTCTGATAGCAGAGAATTTATTACCAATATAGAACTATTCTAATTCTAGTTAATTAGCTGATAATGCGATGTAAACGATCGAAAATGATGTGGTTAAGCTCTAGCATAGCAAAAGTACCTTGCAATAAATCTTTCAGCTTGATGATTTGTAGCAACGATAAAACATAACAGTGATCGCAAGCACAAATGAAGATGATTTCTAAGTCGGCAGATTTGTTACTGTTTAATAATAAATCTTCAATATCGATTTGATAAACCGCTTTTTTAAGCTTTAACAGATTACGATAATCGAAACGAGCCAATTTCCCCGCAAAATCAATATACCAACAGCCCTCGCTGTCTGATTGATAAATAGCACCATTTTTTGTGCTAAATACTTCGGTAAAATTAATTTGTGGTAGGCTAACCGTTTGTTGCATTTGTTTTAATCCGCTTATGGGAACAAAGATGCAAACTATTTAGACTAATTACAAATAAAATAATTAATGATTTTAAAAGTTCCAAAAATGGGTTTGAAAAACAAAGTCAGCATTTCATCTGAAACTTCAGTCCCGTTTTCCGCTTTACTTCTCCCGATGAAAAATCGGGATCGTGCTCGCTCAACCGGATTTATAGAACTTAGTTTTGTGAAACTATTAAGGGTCTATACTAAGTGTAAATATAAACCGTACAGAAATGACGGTTAGTATTTATATGTTCTTCAATTTCTTATATGGTAAACTTCTTTTTATTAGTTTTAAGCAATTTAAATCCCATTAACACCCATTGCATATAAGATTATATTTACCCCAAATTTAGTATTATCTTCCGCCAAAAAGCGTTTATTCTTAAAGTCGTAATCCCATTCGCAGCCATAATCTTTATTGCTGTATAAAACGCCAATCCTGTTGTTAATGGTTACGGCTTTTAAATAATCGTGTACTAAATCATCTCCCCAACCATTTAATTCAAAAGAGGTGGTGGGTGGGCCTTTTTCAAACTTAAAAAATGAACTATAAATAGCGTGGTTGTTAGGGATTTTCTTTAAGGCTTGTGCACCGAAAATGTTGGTCATCTGCGCTTCAAAAGATTTGGCAAATAAGCCATCTATATCGTGGTTGCAATCGTCAACAAAAACGAACCCACCATTATGTACATAGTTTTTAAAATTGGTAGCTTCTTGTTTGCTAAACTGAACTAATTTATGTCCGCTTAGATAACAAAAAGGGTATTTAAATAATTCATTGCTGCCCAATTCTACAATCTTTTCTTCCTCATCTAGTGGAATAGTGGTGTATTCTAAAAGTGAGTTTAAAAGGTTAGCTGGCATCCGTTGATCGGTATCCCAATCTCCAGAATTATATTTTAGTCTCGCGAAAGTGAATTTAGCGCTCTGCATCGTTCTAAATTTACAGTCATTTTTTATGAATACAGATTTTTGCTCTTAAAATCTTGTAAATTTTTTGATATTGTTGCTTTTCAGGTCTAAAATAAAGGCAATTTGCCCTATATTGAGTGAAAATCAATTACTAATCAAAAAATATAAGCTTTGAATAATTCAGAAAGCAATGTAAAAGCTTTAATTAGCAAAATATCACTCCTAAAAGGCGAAATCCAGAAGGTAATTGTAGGCCAAGATCAAATTATTGAAGAAATGTTGATTGCCTTAATGGCTGGTGGACATTGTCTTTTGGAAGGTGTGCCTGGGCTGGCAAAAACCTTAATGGTAAGAACATTGTCTCAGGCCTTAGATTTGTCGTTCAGGAGAATTCAATTTACGCCAGATTTAATGCCGACAGATATTGTGGGTACAGAAATTTTAGAAGAAGATCACGCTACTGGGAAACGGTTTTTTAAATTCAATAAAGGACCATTATTTGCAAATATTGTATTGGCAGATGAGGTGAACAGAACGCCACCTAAAACACAGTCGGCTCTTTTGGAGGCCATGCAAGAATTTGAAGTTACTTATGGCGGACAAACTTATCCCTTAGACCGTCCTTTTTTTATATTGGCAACCCAAAACCCTATCGAGCAAGCTGGTACTTACCCATTACCAGAAGCTCAATTAGATCGTTTCTTGTTATACATTAAAATAGGTTATCCAACAGCTGTTGAAGAGGCGCAAATTTTAAGCAGTACAACAGGTTCCAAAAAGGCAGTTGTTAATCCAATTATTGGCGCAGAAGATATTAAGCAATTACAGTCTTTAACCCGTGAAGTAAGCATTAGCGATGATTTGATCAGCTATGTAAGCGAATTTATTCGTTCAACGCGACCAGATACAACTACAGTTTCTTTTGTAAAAGAATGGGTAAGGTGGGGAGCTGGACCAAGAGCCGGACAAGCCTTGATTTTAACTGCAAAAGCAAGAGCGCTGTTCCATGGCAGATACGCTGTAATTATGGAAGATTTGCAAACGATGGCCTTTCCAGTTTTGCGCCACAGGGTTTTAATGAACTTTAAAGCAGAGGCTGAAAATGTTTCTTCAGATCAGGTTACAGCTGAATTGGTAAAAGCTGTTGCTCGTCCAAAAACTGATATTTAATGAGTAAGCTACTCGACCCGAAAATATTAATGGCCATTAAAGACCTTAACTTGTCGGCAAAAACGACAATTGATGGGTTCATGAATGGCATTAATAAAAGTACCATCAAAGGGCCAGGGTTAGAGTTTAGCCAATATAGAAGTTATCAGCCTGGTGATGATTTGAGAACACTCGACTGGAAGATGTTTGCAAGATCAGATCGTTATTACATCAGGGAATCTGAAGTGGAAACAAATATTGCTGTTCGGTTTTTGGTTGATGCTAGTGCATCCATGAACCATAGTGATGGAGATTTTACCAAGATTGAATATGCCCGATACCTTACCGCTTGCCTAGCTTATTTAGCCAATTTACAGGGTGATGCCATTGGTTTATATATTTTTAAAAATGCCGAATTGTTTGCCATGGTGGCGAAGCAAGACTATCAGCATCTGGCTAGGTTGTTTTTTCAATTAGAGCAGATTAATCCGGCAGGTACATTTACAAAACCCATCCATTATAAAGAGATTTTTGCTGGAACGCAAAAGCGAGAGTTATTGGTTTTTGTAACAGATCTTTATCAGGAACAAGATGAGATTTTTACGCTATTAAACACCTTAAATACACTTAGGCATGAGATCGTAGTTTTTCATGTGTTAGCTAAAAATGAAGTTGAACTGGATTTTAAAGGGTATAGCACTTTTGAGGATTTAGAAACCGGGAAAATTATACAGATTGATCAAGCGAAGGCAAGAAAAGATTACAAGGAAAAGTTGGCTATATACCTTGAAGAGACGAGAATTAAAATGTTGGATAGGAGAATATACTATAGAACTGTATCTACTGATGAGCCTTTAGATCAAGCGTTGAGAGATTTTTTAAAACAAAGAAGCAAGCTAAGGATTTAGATGAATTTATTATATCCCATTGGTTTATTGGTACTTGCAGGATTAATTATTCCTGTATTGCTGCATCTATGGAATGTAAAACAAGGCAAAACCCTAAAAATTGGAAGTATCGCTTTGTTAGGCGAAAACTCAACCTCAAGTTCAAGGAGCCTTAAAATAACAGATTGGCTTTTATTCATCTTAAGATGTTTGATTGTGATATTGCTTGCTTTTGTATTGGCACAGCCATTCTTCAAAAAAACGATTACCCATACTAAAAACTCAGGTTGGATTTTAGTAGATAGAAATGATTTCTTGACCGTCTACAACACCAATAAACCAACAATCGATTCTCTTGTAAATTTAGGTTTCGAACTGCGTGATTTTAATTTAGGCTTCAATCAGTTTTTCTTAAAGGATAGTCTGGTAAATACAGCGAAAACAAATGGTTTAAGTTATAGCGCCTTACTTAGGCAATTGAACAAACAAATCCCAGCAGGGTATTCAGCTTATCTTTTTGCAGATCATCAACTGAAAAATTTTGATGGCGATTTACCGAAACTTTCGTTTAACTTAATTTGGAAGGAATTTAAGCAAAGTGATACAGTTAAAGTATGGCCGACTAAATTCTTGGACAAATCTTTTGAAGGAAAATCTACGCCAAATGCTACCAATTATACAGCTAATCAATCACAAAATCTGCCAGTGGTTAAGGTGGCAATTTACGACCCAACTGGCACCGATGCGAAATACATTAAAGCAGCTTTGGCTGCAATCAGCGATTTTACGAATAGAAAAATTGAAGTAAAAAATTGGAATTCATCCTTAACAAACGCAGATGTTATTTTTTGGTTGTCTGAACAGCCTTTTAATTCAACATTGAAGGCTGGAGTAAGTTTATTTACCTATCAAAAAGGAAAGATTTTAAAAGTCAATTCTAGCTTGAACTTGGGAGAGGAATTGAATCAGAACATAGAATTATTTCAACGAATTGCTTTTGACCAATTGAAAGGAAACGCAATCTGGACTGATGGTTTTGGTGTACCTGTTTTAATTAAGAAAAGAGAAGCTGAGCTTAACCATTTCTATTTTTATAGTCGATTTAATCCCAATTGGGGAGATTTAGTATGGAATGAACAATTTACAAGAGCTATCATTCCTATTGTTTTGGATAATCAAAACACAGAAGAATTTGGTTATGAACATCATCCTGCAGATCAGAGAGCGATGGATCAACAACAGTTAATTGAAGCAAAAATTAATAAATCAACGCTATCAACTTCAACCACAAATCAAGAATTGGATCATATCCTTTGGTTTTTAGCCTTTTTAGTGTTGTTTATAGAGAGAATTTTATCATTCAGTAAAAAAACGGAACATGTTAAAAGCTGAAGGTAAAAATTGGATAGCGGGTTTTAGGGTAAAGCTAATTGCACTTTATCTCATTAAAATCATTTGTTTTAGTATTGGCTTTGCTTTGTTGGCGATGTTGATTGCCAATTACGTTTCAATATATCCGCTTATAATTTTTGTCCTATCTTTTTTATTGTTTTTTGCTGGATTTTTAATCCTCAAGCCTATATGGAAAATTACAAATGAAGAAGTTGCCAAATATTTAAACGAGCGTTTCACTGATTTAGAAGAAAGCGCAACTTTGTTTTTGAAACCTCAAGAAGAACTATCGCTGTTAGAACAGTTTCAAGTTGAAAAGATAACTCAGGTTCTTCCAATTGCCAATAGCTTAAAACAGCCTTTCAAAAAGCTTTGGATAAGTCTTGGTTTTTTAATCGTGATGTTAGCTACAGTTTTTGCAATTGATAAATATTCGCTAACTACTGTATTTTCAACTCCTCCTTTAATAATGAGCTTGCCTCCTGCAGTTAAGGAAAATGTACCAGCTGAAATTAAAAATATAAACCTTCAAATTTCTCCGCCTGATTATACAGGGAAAAGTGTAAGGTCTCAACATCAATTTATCATTAAAGCAGAAGCTGGAGCTCAGGTATCTTGGAATATCGAAATGAATATCCAAGTTAAAAAACTTCGCATCATATTTAACGACAAAGAAATTGTAGATATGGTTAATGCTGGAGGGCTGAACTGGAAATACAGTAAAGCGATTGTCCAATCTGGCTTTTATCAAATAGAATTTGATGGTAAAAAATCTGACTTATATCAAATTGAAATGATACCAGATTTGCCAGTTAACATCAAAATTATCCAACCTAAACCACACACTACGATAGACATAGGTCAACTGCCAAAAGTAAATTTAACAGTTTCATTGCATGATGATTATGGCATAGCCGATGCCTATATCTCAGCAACAATGGCAAGCGGAAAAGGGGAGGGCGTGAGCTTTACAGAAAAGAAACTAAGTTTTAATGAAGCCTTTAAAAACAAAAAAGAGGTAAACCTAAGTAAGTTGCTTGATTTAAGAACACTTGGAATGAAGCCTGGAGATGAGTTGTATTTCTTTATCAATGCAACAGATAATCACGGACAATCGAGCCGCTCAGATGTTTATTTAGTTTCGATTGTAGATACTACAGAATTGATGAGTATGGCTGGAGTTACAAATGGAGTTAATTTAGTGCCTGAGTATTTCAGAAGTCAGCGACAGATTATTATCGATACAGAAAAACTTTTAAAGGAACAGGCAACACTCTCTGTTGATGAATTTAAAAACAGAAGCAATAACCTTGGGATGGACCAAAAGTTATTGCGATTAAGGTATGGTAAGTTTTTAGGAGAAGAATCTGAAACCGAAATTGGCGGTGATCATGATCATGAAGAAGGTGGTAAACCTGCTGAAGAGAAATTTGGGGATGTGCAAGCTTTAATGGATGAGTATGCACATAAACATGACATTGCCGAAGATGCCACGTTTTTTGAACCTGAAATGAAAAGGCAATTGAAAGCCGTTTTAAACGAAATGTGGAGTTCTGAGTTAAGATTGAGGACTTATAAACCTCAAGAAGCACTACCATTTGAATATAAAGCATTGCGGTTATTGAAAGATTTACAACAAAAATCAAGGGCCTATGTTGCCAAAACAACCATAAAAACCACCAAGTTAAAACAAGAAAAACGTTTAAGTGGGGAGTTGGGCAAAATAACAACGCCAATCCAAAAAGCAACATTCGAGCAATTAGATAAATCGACAGATGATTTGAAAGTATTACTGGCCATTTTAGAACGTAGAAAAGAAGGCAATGCATTTAATTATGGAGATAGAGAGCTCTTAAGAAATGGAGAAGGAAAATTGATTTTGGCTGCGGCTAATCAGCCGACTTCCTATTTATCGGCATTAAAAAGCTTGAGAAAAGTTAGCACAGCCAATAAATTGGTTATTAGAGATATTGATATAGTGCAAAAAGCAATTCAAAAATTATTAGGAATTGAAAGCTCAAAACCACAAGCAGAACAAGTTAATCCGGAGGCGATTTTATATCGCAGCTATTTTAATCACCTTAAAAAGATGGGGAAATAGCAATGGAGTTTAACTATATCATCATTCTTGTTTGTGTAGCCTTGGCGGGTTTCTTAATTTTTAAAGAATTCAAAAGGAGCGATAAATCTAGATTGATTTGGAGATGGATAGCTAGTGTTTTGATGATTGCCTGTTTTGCATTATTAATTATTCCGATCAATTATTCAGTAAAAAAACAAGAAGCAGCAGGTGTTTTAAATCTACTAACTGAAGGTGTCGCTTTAGATACTATTACAAGTATAAGAGACACAAAGTACGATTTAGATTCAACGCTGTTTGCCATTAGAAAAAATCAAAAAATTAATCATATAGCAGATTTAGCTTATTATTTAAAGGAGCATCCAAATGTTAAAAAGGTAAACATTTATGGTTATGGGCTTAGTGCAAATGAGCTTAAAATATTAAAGGATAAAGAAGTTTCTTTCCATCCAGCAAATCTGCTTTCTGGTATTATTTCCGCCAGTTGGCGAAACAAATTAAAAGCTACAGAAAACTTCAAAGTTCAAGGTGTTTATCATAATGCTAGCAAGGAAACTGTTAAGCTAAAACTTTGTGGAATGGGTGCAAGTCTCGATTCGGTAAACATTAAGCCTAGCGCAGAATTCAATTTTTCTTTAGCAAATACACCAAAACAAATTGGTAAAGCAGTATTTACTTTAATTGCCTTGCAAGGAAAAGATACATTGTCAGTTGAACCTGTACCATTTGAAGTAGAAAATAAACAACCAATTAATGTTTTAATTTTAGCATCCTTTCCAGATTTTGAATATAAGTTTTTAAAGAAATGGCTGTATGAAAATCAATATGCAGTTGCTTTAAGAAGCCAGATCAGCAAGAATAAATACAGCACAGATTTCTTGAACATGAAAGCTGTGAATGTAAATCAGCTTAATCAAGCTTTGCTTAAAAATATGGATTTAGTGGTTATAGATGAGGATGAACTTGCTGCAATTCCTACAACAGATAGGTCTTCAATTTATAATGCCGTAGATAATGGAATGGGTTTAATTGTTCGAGTAACCAATCCAAAACCTCAAGCTAACGTTCAGAACTTTAACCAATATGAAGTGCTTTCTGCAATAGAAAAACCATTGTCTTTAAGGTCGTCTGATCAGTTGAAGTTTAGTGATTTATCTTTTAAACAGACTTTGTTTTTAAAGTCAGGTGTAAACAATCAACCTTTGATTACCGATGAAACAGGGAAGATTGTAGTGAACAGTAGGTTAAGTGGAATGGGAAAAGTTTTAACCTCTACTTTTTCGTCAACCTATCAATGGCAATTGGCAGGTAAACAATCTGATTATAGTAACTTTTGGTCTTTGCTTTTTGCTAAATCGTTAAGAAAGAAAATGGAAAGCCAGTCGTTCGCCTTAGTGCCACAATTTCCATCGGTTGATGAAAAGACAAGGTTAGTGCTTAGCTTGGCTGATGGAAAAGTTCCCAATATTTCAATAGACAGTGTAAAGATAAGTCCAAGGCAAAATATGGAAATACCATCTGAATGGGATGGATTATATTGGCCAAAATACTATGGATGGCAACGTTTATCTATCAATCAAAAAACAGAAAACATCTATTTTTATAAAAAGACTGACTGGAACAATGCGAAAAACTTCATCAAACTGCAGCATACAGCAAATTTCGTAGCTAACCAAGCATCTGAAATGAAGAATGATGGTAAAATTGAGTATTTAACTACGGAAACGGTAAATAAATGGTGGTTTTTTGTAGGTTTTATGTTGGTTATTTCTTTCTTATGGTATGAACAACGTTTTTTGGCTAATAAATAACCGATTGAAACTAAAATGTTATACTTCTAAGTGGTTTTGCTAAGCTAAAATAGCTACCTTGTTTATCGAACCACTAACCGAGCTTTTAGCAAGCTCTTGTTACCATTAAAACATTAACACTTACGATAAACTAAAACTAAACAGCTTTGAAAAGAAAAGACTTTCTCTACTTATCTGGCATAGGTGCAAGTGCTTTGCTTTTGCCGGATTTCTCGGCCTATGCAAATCCGATCGACCCTTTACAAGCCCTCGATAAAATAGACGTAAAAATCAAAAAAGAACTAGCTGATGTTGCTTTAAATGCAGCAAAAGCTAAAGGAGCAACTTATACAGATGTTCGTATTGGTCGTTATTTAAATCAATTTGTTTCTACTAGAGACAAACGTGTGCAAGGAGTAGCCAATACTGAATCTTTTGGTGTAGGTATTCGTGTTATTGCTAACGGATGTTGGGGCTTTGCTGCTACCAATACAGTAACCAAGGAATCTATTGCTAAAACTGCTGAAGAAGCTGTTGCGGTTGCAAAAGCAAATGCTAAAATTCAGGGTGAGGCTGTTCAATTAGCACCCCAAAAAGGCTTTGGCGAAGTAAGCTGGAAAACGCCTTTGGAGATCAATTCATTTGAAGTTCCCATCAAAGAAAAGGTAGACTTGCTATTAAATGTAAATGATATTGCCATCCAGAATGGAGCTAGTTTTATAAATGCAGCACTATTTGCAGTGAATGAGCAAAAATACTTTGCTTCAACCGATGGCTCATATATAGATCAAGATATTCATCGTATTTATCCAACATTTGGAGTAACGGTTATCGATAGGGCATCAGGTAAATTCAAAACTCAGTCGGCATTAAGTTCGCCAATGGGTATGGGTTATGAGTACATGAATGCCAGACCAGAAGATAAAGTAAGTGGTGTAATTACTCGCTACAAAGGTAGGTACGATATACTGGGTGATGTGAAAGAAGCCACTCGTGTAGCCAAAGAAAAAATTACTGCAAAATCTGTAGAGGCTGGTAAATATGATTTAGTTTTAGACCCATCACATTTGTGGTTAACTATTCACGAATCTGTTGGTCACCCGACTGAGTTAGACCGCGTTTTAGGTTATGAGGCAAATTATGCAGGTACTAGTTTCTTAACCTTGGATAAATGGCAGTCTAAGAAATTCAAATTTGGTAGCGATAAAGTAAACATCATTGCAGATAAAACTCAAGTTGGCTCTTTAGGCGCAGTAGGTTATGATGATGAGGGAGTAAAATGCAAACAGTGGAATTTAATTAAAGATGGAGTTTTAGTTAACTACCAAGCCATTAGAGATCAAGCCCATATTATTGGCTTAACAGAATCGCAGGGTTGCTGTTATTCACAAGGGTGGAATGATGTTCAATTTCAGCGCATGCCAAATGTTTCATTAGCATCTGGTCAAGCAAAATTAAGTGTGGACGACATGATCAAAAATGTAGAAAAAGGCGTTTATATTATTGGTGATGGAAGTTATTCCATAGATCAGCAACGCTACAATTTCCAATTTGGCGGTCAGTTATATTATGAAATCAAGGAAGGTAAAATTGTAGGTATGCTTAACGATGTGGCTTACCAATCAAATACTCAAGAGTTCTGGAATTCATGTTCAGCAATTTGCGATGAAAGTGATTATCGTTTAGGTGGTTCATTTAACGATGGTAAAGGACAACCTGGACAAAGTAGTGCCGTTTCTCACGGTAGTTCTACAACAAGATTTAATGGAGTTAATGTTATCAATACAGCTAGAAAAATATAATTATGGCCATATTAAGTAAAGAAGAAGCCCAAGCAATATTAAAAAAAGTACTCAGCTTTTCTAAGGCAGATTCATGTGAAGTGAGTTTGAATGGATCTAACGGTGGTAATATCCGTTACGCTCGTAATGCTGTTTCTACTGCAGGACAAGTAAACGTGATGAGTTTATCGGTAAACTCAACCTTTGGTAAAAAAACTGGATCAGCATCTATTAACGAATTTGATGATGCTTCGCTTAAAAAAGTAATAAGCAGAGCTGAAGAATTAGCAATGCTTGCACCAGAGAACCCTGAGTTTATGCCTTTGTTAGGTGCTCAGACTTTTCAAGAATCGAAAACATACAATGAAAATACAGCTGCCATGACGCCTGATACCAGAGCAGAAATGGTTGGTAAAAGTTTAGGTGTAGCAAAGGCTGCTAATTTAGATGCTGCAGGATTTTTAGAAAATTCTACTCGTTTTAATTCGGTAATGAACTCTAAGGGTTTGTTTGCTTATAACAAATCGACCAATGTTTCATTCTCGGTTACCATTAGGAATAAAGAGGGAACAGGTTCTGGCTATGTAGAGCAAGATTTCAACGATTTGAGTAAAATGGATGTGCTTGCATTAAGCAAGATTGCGGCTAGCAAAGCCACAGGTTCTGCAGGTGCAAAAGCCATTGAACCAGGAAAATATACAGTGATATTAGAACCATTAGCAGCTAGTGATATTTTAAGCAATATGTTTAGAGGTTTTGATGCCCGCAGCGCTGATGAAGGAAGAAGTTTCATGAGTAAAAAAGGAGGAGGAACTCGTTTAGGAGAGCAATTGTTTTCTGAAAACGTAAATATCTACTCTGATCCAATGAATCCTGAATTACCTTCTGCTACTTGGAATGGTGATGGTTTAGCATTAAAAAGAACAGATTGGGTTAAAAATGGTGTAGTTAAAAACTTAGCTTACTCTAGATTTTGGGCAGAGAAAAAAGGTGTAGAACCTGTGCCATTTGGAAGAAGTATGGTAATTGAAGGTGGAACGCAATCTTTGCAGGACTTAATCAAAAGCACCGAAAAAGGAATTTTAGTTACTCGTTTTTGGTATATCCGTTCAGTAGACCCACAAACATTATTACTTACAGGACTTACACGTGATGGTACTTTCTACATTGAAAACGGCGAAATCAAATTCCCTATTAAAAACTTTAGGTTTAATGAAAGTCCGGTAATTATGCTAAATAATGTAGAGGCTTTAGGTAAACCAGTTAGAACAGGTAGTGGAATGATTCCTCCAATGAAAATAAAAGACTTTACTTTTTCATCATTGTCTGACGCAATTTAATTAGCTGATCATTATTATAAAATTTGTCATCCTGAGCCTGTCGAAGGACTGAGTAAATACTTAGATGCAGTTTCGATAGGCCCAAGTGGCTTTATTCAAATAAAACCAAGAAATTGAGAAGAAGAGATTTTTTATACATGACAGGTGTAGGCACAGGTGCAGCAATGTTGCCTAGCCTAAATACTTTTGGTAGGTTAATTTCTGTTGAAGAAGCCTTAACGCCAATAGATGTAAAGCTAAAAAAACAAATGGCTGATGTAGCTCTTAATGCTGCCAAGTCTAAGGGTGCAACTTATGCCGATGTTCGCATTGGGAGATACTTGAATCAGGTTATAGCGACAAGAGATGCACGAGTAGAAAACGTAGCAAATGGAGAATCGTATGGTATGGGCGTTAGGGTTTTAGCTAACGGGTCATGGGGCTTTGCGGCTACTAATAATTTAGATAATGATAGCATTGCCAAAGCTGCCGAACTAGCGGTTGCCATAGCAAAAGGTAACTCTAAATTAATGACTGAGCCTGTGCAGCTGGCACCACAAAAAGGATATGGAGAAGTGAGTTGGAAAACACCACTTGAAGTTAACTCGTTCGAAGTTCCTATTCCTCAAAAGGTAGAATTATTACTAAATGTAAATGCCGAAGCGCTTAAAGGGGGAGCGAAATATGTAAACTCCAATTTGTTTATGATCAATGAGCAGAAATATTTTGCATCAACAGATGGTTCTTATATTGATCAAGATATCCATAGAATATGGCCTACTTTTACGGTTACTAAAATTGACTCTGCGAGTGGTAAATTTGAAACCCGTAATGCTTTAAGTGCACCAATGGGGATGGGATTTGAATACTTAACTCCTAAAGATAGCGAGAAGATAAAAGGTGGCCCAGTAACGATGTACAAAAAACGTTACGATATGTTTGAGGATGTGAAAGAAGCAACCGTACACGTAACCGAAAAACTAAAAGCAAAGCCAGTTCCGGCAGGTAAATACGATTTGATATTAGATCCTTCGCACCTTTTCTTAACCATCCATGAATCTGTTGGTCATCCGACAGAGTTGGATAGAGTATTAGGCTATGAAGCGAATTTTGCAGGTACAAGTTTTTTAACTTTAGACAAATGGGAAAGTAAAAAATTCAACTTTGGTAGCGAACAAGTAAACATAGTAGCTGATAAGTTGGAAGTTGGTTCATTAGGGGCAGTAGGATATGATGATGAAGGTGTAAAATGTGGCAAATGGGATATCATTAAAAACGGAATTTTGGTTAACTATCAAACCATACGTGATCAAGCTCATATATTGGGATTGGCAGCATCACAAGGTTGTTGTTACGCAGATAGTTGGGAAAGCATTCAATTCCAAAGAATGCCAAATGTATCTCTTGCACCAAGTAACACAGAATTAACTGCTGCGGATATGGTTAAGGATGTAGAAAAGGGAATTTATATGTTTGGACGTAATTCTTATTCAATTGATCAACAGCGATATAATTTCCAATTCAGTGCACAATTAGCTTACGAAGTTAAGGAAGGGAAAATAGTAGGTATGTTTAAGGATGCTTCTTACCAATCCAATACACAAGAATTTTGGAATGCTTGTGTCAAAGTTTGTGGCAAAGGCGATTATAGACTAGGCGGAACTTTTTCAGATGGCAAAGGACAACCTAGTCAGGCAAGTGCAGTTTCTCACGGCAGTGCTACAACTCGTTTTAATGGCGTTAAAGTAATTAATACGGGTAGTAGGATAGGGTAGATAATGATGTTGTCAGGCTGAGCGTAGTCGAAGCCTACTTTCTAAATCTAATAGAAAGCATTTCGACTACGCTCAATGTGACATTTCCGTTTAAAAAACTGCTGTTTATCCTTCAGCTAACTCTTTTACTTTGGCTAAAGCCTTAGGCCACATACCAGCAAACATCTCTATCATTTGCGTGTTTTCTTCAGATTCTTCCATTTCCATGAAAATATGCAGATTGGTTTTTCCTCCTAAATCTGTTAGGGTATAGTTTTCTTTAGCACCAGCCCAGCGCTTAACCTCGTCACTGTCGAAGTCTTCAATGCCATTTTTAATCATTCCTAAATGCTCAATAGACATATATTCGTTGGGTACGGCATCATTAATTCTAGAAACCATCCCGCTATCTTCAGAACCAAGAAATAAAGCCTTGCTTCCTTTTTGCCAATCAGTTTCTACTCTCGAACCTTCGCCAAAAGCTGCGGTCCAAATTGGATAGGTTTTTTCGCCAAAAAGTACATCCCATACTTTTTCTCTCGATGCATTGATTTCAATATTAAATTCCATAGTATAAATATTTAGTAATTAGTATATTTTAGTTAAACAGACTCTTGACTAGTGACTCCCAACTCAAAACTTAAGAAGACATTTTACTAAAGTCCATATGTAAAAGGTTCCATCTATGTCCATCAAGGTCGATGAATCCACCACCATACATCCAGCCATCTTTTTCTCCGCCTTTGGCATAAATTTTACCGCCTGCATCTTCGGCTTTTTGCAACATTTCATCAACTTCTGCTGGGCTTTCGGCATCAATAGAAAACAAAACTTCTGTTCCTTTTGAGGTATCTGAAATCTTGTTTCCGCAAAACCCTTCAATGATGTCGTTTCTAAATAACATCATTACAAATTTGCTTTTCTCGCCAATAAAGAAGGATGCCATGGTATCGGAAAATGGAAATCTCTCATTTTTTTTAAAGCCCATCTTGCTGAAGAATTCAACTGATCTACTGATATCTGCCACTGGCAAGTTAGCCCAAATCTCTTTTGTCATAATTTCTATATTTAGTTTATACTAAGTTCGAAATTATTTCAACTAATTATTGGGGTAAAAACGACAATATTAAGGGGTAAAAGAGACAGATGATTTAATTGTTGTAATTTGGCTTGTGCGACTTAATTTGGCATTATTTAATCAATCTATAAAGAATACTTCAAAATAAAGAGTATGGATAAATCATTTTATTTTCGTTTAATTTTTTATGTTTTGATAACCTTTATATTAAGGGGATTATTTCTTTTAACAGCATTTTTAAGAGGTTATGGCTCTGCTAGTGATCATACAATAGACGAGGTTATCTTAAATATAATATTCTTTACGATAAATATTATTGCGTTTTTTCTATTTCTAAAATTAATTAAGAGTTATACCAAAAGAGAATTTTTACTGATAGCTATTTTGTGTCTTTTGTTTTGGCTTGGATTGCGTTTATACTATAACTATTTGTCCATTGTATAAGTACGATTAGAGCAACTATCATTGATTTTAAACTACTATCAACAAGTGGTCCTTGTCTTTCTCACTTGAATAAATCCGCCACCAATCAACGAAAAAGTAAACTCCCAAAAGCCATCACCATCTTCAAATTTGATATCCTCTACTTCACCAAAAGTACCAATGCCATTGCTAATTGAATCACCAACTTTAACTTGGGTCAATTCGCTTGTAGGCGTATTATCGTTTAAGATTTTCATAATTAAAGTTAAATAGACTGATGACTCTTGACTACCGACTCAAGACTTCTTTAGCCCATCGTATTATAACAAGCCCTACATCTAGGCTCATAACTATCTTTTTCGCCTAGAAGGATTTTGGCATCATTTACAACCGTACGGTAAGAATAAACAGCAGGGCTTCCACATTGCATACAAACTGCATTTACCTTAGTTACATGTTCTGCTATAGCTAACAAAGCAGGCATTGGGCCGAATGGTTTGCCCAAGAAATCCATATCTAAGCCAGCAATAATTACCCTTATTCCTTTTAAAGCTAATTTATTACAAACGTCTGGTAGTTCTTCATCGAAGAATTGGGCTTCATCAATTCCTACAACTTGTGTATTTGCACCTAATAATAAAATGGCAGAAGAGCTGTCAACAGGTGTTGATTGGATAGAGTTTAAATCGTGTGAAACAACAGCAGTTTCATCGTATCTAGTATCTGTTTTGGGTTTAAATATCTCTACATTCAGCTTTGCAATCTGTGCTCTTTTTAATCTTCTAATTAATTCTTCCGTTTTACCAGAGAACATGGAGCCGCAAATTACTTCTATGCTTCCACAAAATTCTCCTCTTCTAAAGTTTTGCTCGCTGAATAACATTTGTAAAGGTATTTTAGCCAAATATAAAAGAATTTTATAGTACTTTTGATTGTCATTTATTAACATAAATCACCCATTTTTTCGTTAAGTTACTATGATGAACCAAGCAGATCTTTTTAAGAAATTAGGATTGATATTAACTGAATTGAATGAGCAATATCAATTCTTAGCTCAAAACCCGCAACAACTCAGTGAGTTAGAGCTAGAGCTTTTTCATGCTAATGCAAACTTCTTGGCAGACCACGTACAAATCATCAAAAAGATAAATGCCAATCAGCAGCCACCTCTAGTTTTGGCACCTGCCGATGAAGAAGTACCTGATGTTGAAAATACAGTTACTTTTACCAATGATGATACACAAGAAGAGTGTATGATTGAGGATATAACTTTTGCAGATCAAAAAGAAGAGGAGCAAGAAGTTGTTTTAGAGAAAGAAGAACCTTTAATTCATTTTGAAGAAATTGAGCATGAAGTTTTTAAGCTAGATAATGAACCCTCTACTTTCGAATTTATTTTAAATGATCATGCTGAGCACGAAAAATTCGAATTTGAAGAGAAAAGTGTTGATGAGTTATTTAATCGTCCGTTGAGCGAAGAAGAAGAGCGAATCATTGAACAAAAAAGAAAATTAAGAGAACAACCGATATCAGATATTGTAGAACAAGAAGAAGATGAAATTGGTCCAGAACCTTTTTTGGTTACTAAACAAGAAGTAATAGAAGAAGAGGAATTCCCAATTGAAAAGGAAGATCTTGAATTGGAAGTTGCACCTATTGAAAATATTGTTGTTAACAAAGTAGAGCCAGTTGAAGATCCGACTTACAAGCCGACACTAAACGACTTATTAGCAAAATCAAGAGGCGAAAATATCAATGCAACAACAAATGTTGTAGTTAAAGATTTAAAACAAGCCATTAATCTAAATGACAAGTTGCTTTACATCAAAGACTTATTCAATGGTTATAATTTGGCTTATGCAGAAGCAATTGATTTAGCCAACAAACTCCCCAACTTTGAAGCAGCTGATAACTTTTTCCAGAAGAATTACGCTGTTAAAAATAACTGGGCAGAAAAACAAGCTACTGTAGATAAGTTTTACACACTACTAAATAGCAGATTTAAGGATTAAATTTCGGCTCAGCTTTTTAAAAAGAAATAGATTTTTTTAGACGACTTGTTTATCAAACATGTTCTCCTCCTCTTTGGGGAGGTTGGGAGGGGCTTTAAATAAATCCCATCCTATTCGAATCAAGCTTTAAGAAGATAAACAACAAAATTGTAAAGCTCCAAAGTGATGACCCTCCGTAACTAATAAATGGTAAGGGAATACCGATTACTGGCATTAACCCAATGGCCATTCCTATATTAATAAATACGTGGAAGAAAATAATGCAGGCAATGGAATAACCATATACTCTTGAAAACGTAGATTTTTGTCGCTCAGCAATATTTAATATCCTAAGCAACATAAATATATAAAGTCCAATTACTACAAAACAGCCTACAAATCCCCATTCTTCGCCTACGGTTGAAAATATAAAATCTGTACTTTGCTCAGGTACATAACGCAATTTGGTTTGTGTTCCTTCTTTCCAGCCCCGTCCTGTTAATTGACCAGCGCCAATTGCAATTTGCGACTGCCTTACATTATAACCAACACCTTGATTATCTGTCTTAAGTCCTAAAATTAACTCAATCCGTGCTCTTTGGTGCGTTTGTAAAACATTATTGAACAGAAATTTAGCCACAAAAAGATAACCGATGGCTACAACTGTAATGATGGTAATGTTAATTATTCGCTGTTGCTTTTTTCTGTTGTTATAAATAAACAAGGCACCAATTATCAGAATTGAGGAAATCAATAAAAACGGTGATAAGAAGAGGTTAAGGATAAATAGGGTAACTAATCCCCAAAAAATAATCAGCAAGTAACCTGATAACCCTTCCCTGTATAATGGGAACATGAACGACAAGAAAACCAACATTGAGCCAGCATCTGGCTGAAGCATGATCAAACACATCGGTATTCCTATGATGGCTGCGGCAATTAATACAGGTCTTAATGTAGTAAGCTTTGGGTTAAACGAACTTATATATCTCGCCAATAAAAGTGCTGTTCCGAATTTGGCAAATTCTGACGGTTGTAAGCGAAAAGAGCCAATAGCGATCCACGCCTGATTACCCCCAACATTTTTTCCCACAACCAAAACAGCAAGTAGCAATAGCACGGTTACACCATAAATAATTGGGGCAAAGACGCTGAAGAACTTAGCATCCAATAATAAAATAGAGAGGCCTAAAACCAGTCCTGTGATGATAAAAATAAGCTGTTTGCCATATTCGGCTGCAAAACTAAAAGCTTCAGACTTATCTGGATTAAACTTTACGGAATAGATATTTAAAAAACCAATAGCACACAAGGCCACATAGATTAATATGGTAATCCAATCTACGTTAAAGAAAAATCTATTACTTTGAGGCTGCATTGTTTCTTGGTTTATCAGCTACTTTATTAAATGCATTGTTTGTATTCTTATTTTTTACTGGCAACGCTTTTTTAAGGCTGTCAGTTTTATTAAGCAAGCTGTCGGTTTTACTTTTCGGCCTAAATGGCTTAGATAAAAAACTAGGGAGCAAGTTGGCATCTTTATACATTTGAATAGTGCTTCCGTGTATCGTTCTTCCTGAAAGCGAATCTGTCAAGTACTTCTCTGCAATAAAACTTGCAATCGGTGCAGCGTAAGCGCCACCATAGCCACCATTTTCTACAATTACAGCAATGGCAATTTTAGGATTATCTCTAGGTGCGAAACCAATAAATACAGAGTGGTTTTTACCTCTACTGTTTTGTACAGTTCCAGTTTTACCACACATTATAATGTTTGGCAGCCTTGATTCGATGGCTGTTCCAATCGGGGTATTTACCGCATCTTGCATACCATCTATCACAGGCTCATAAAATCTTGCGTCTATACCTGCAAAATGTTTTTCCTTAAATCTTGGGTCAATACCTTTTCCGTTTCCAATCACCTTAACTACGTGTGGTTTCAAATAATAGCCTCTGTTGGCAATGATTGCCATAATATTTGCCATTTGTAAAGGCGTAGTGTTAATCTCTCCCTGACCAATAGCCACAGACATAATGGTCGTATTACCCCAATACCTTCCCTTATGTAGTTTGTCATAATCTGCCTTTCTAAAAAGCTTATATGCTTTTTCACCTGGAAAGTCTATGCCTAAAGTATCTCCTATGCCAAACTTTCTAACCTTTTTTTGCCAATCTTCGTAAGTGCTTTGCTGTTTAGCATAAGAGCCGCCATTTTTAGTCATCAGCTTTGCGAAAATAGTATAGAAATAAGTATTGCATGATCTGGCAATTCCTTTGCGTAATGCAATTGGCCCGTCAACGTGCTCACACTTAAATCTTCTATTGCCGGCAACGTAATAACCAGGACAGTTAAAGGTTGTGTTAGGATCTACAACGCCTTCACTTAAAGCTATTAATGCATCTAAAGGTTTAAATGCAGAGCCTGGGCTATATCCACCTTGTATGGGTCTAACCACAAACGGCCTATTTGGATTTGCCGTTATCTCACTATAGTTAGCGCTAAAATTATTACCTACTAATTTATTGGGGTCATAACCAGGGCTACTTACAAATGCTAAAACTTCGCCTGTGCTTGGTTCTAAAGCTACAATACTTCCTACCTTATGCGCTAAAAGTTCTTCACCAAGTTTTTGTATCCGACTATCAATTGTGGTTACTAATTGTTCGCCTGGGATGGCTGCCGAATCCAATTTCCCATTGTTGTAACTTCCTTGCGCTACGTTTTTTGAGTTAAAAAGCATGTGCGTAACACCTTTTGTTCCTCGCAAATCAATTTCGTATTTCTTTTCAATACCACCTTTTCCAATATAATCACCAGGTTTATAATAGCCTTGGTATTTTTCGAGATCAGTAGGCGTAACCTCCCTCATGTAACCTAAAAATTGTGCGGCAATACTATCTGGATAAAATCTAATCGTTCTTTTTCTTACGCTGAACCCTCTGAAGTTAAACATCTTCTCTTGCAGGGCAGCATAAGTCTCAACAGAAATTAGCTTTTGAAGAATAGATTCCTGAAACCTCGATTGTGAAACAGCCTTATCAAACTTTTTCCTGAACTCAATCGTGTCAATACCAATAATACGGCAAAGTGAAAGTGTGTCAAAAGGTTTTACTTGATTTGGGGTGACCAACAAATCATAAGTAGGCTGGTTTTGGGCTAGAACTTTATTGTTTCTATCTAAAATTACACCACGTGCGGGATAGGTATAGATTTTTCGAAGCGCATTATTGTTGGCACTTAAAAAATACCTATCGCTAACAACCTGCATATAAAAAAGCTTGCCCAGAAGAATAAGGGCAATGAGAACGAATAAACCTTGAATAATATATTTTCTATTAAACAGTTGATCCATTAAGTAGATTTTCTATTGTGGAAGATAGCTTCAACAAGTAACACAGTAAACATGGTAAATACAACACTTAACAAACTTCTTCCGAGGGTATAGGCTAATTCAGAAAGCTTAAAGGCCTCTAAAAAGAATAAAACTAAGTGATGAACAAAAATACATAATACTGCGTAGATAGAAAACCACTTAAAACCCATATTGCCTAATGAAGGTTCGGGTTCATCAATCGCATCGCGGTTTAAACTAACGGATATAAATAAAATCCTTACTAAGGCTAGTGCAACACAAGCAGAAGCGTGAACACCCATTGTGTCGTAAAAGGCATCCAATGTTAAACCTGTAAAAAAGGCTATTAAAAATAACAATAGGTTCGGTATCCTAAAAGGAAGGACAAGTATGAATAAAACGTAAACGAAAGGGGTAGAGAGGTTATAGAAACTTAAATTGCGCAATAAAAAGATTTGCACAAACAAAAGTACAATCCACCTAAATATATTTAAGAAAATGGTTTTACTGTTCATTAGGCAATTTTGGTGTTTCTAAAGCTTTTTGTTCGGCAGCTAATTTATTCTTAATTACATAAACATACTGCAAAGTACTAAAATCATTAAATAAGTTAATTTCAAGGTCACCATTTTCAAGTTTCCTACTTATTGTTCCAACCTCAATTCCTCTTGGGAAACCGCCCGAACCCGAGGTTATCACTGTATCTTTTAAATTGGTTTTAAAATGATTAGGAATTTCCTTTACAAAGGCTTTTCTATAATCAAAATTCCCTTCTCCCCAAACTAACGAGCCTAATGCATTATTCTTCTTAATACTTACGCTAATCGGCGTATTGGTATGTAGTAAACTTCTAATGGTTGCTAAATGAGGCGAAACATCTAAAATAAAACCAACAACTCCTTTTTGAGGAGAAATAACTGCCATATCTTTTTCAATGCCATCAAGGCTCCCTCTGTTTATGGTGATTACATTATTACGCTGACTAATAGAATTCTTAATTACTTTGGCAGATTGATAAGTAAATTGAACATTGTTTACTGTATCATTAACTACAACAGTTTTACTACTATCAACCTCTTTTAAAGCTAAAAGTTCAGTTTTTAGTTTAGCATTTTCGTTGGCGAGGCTATCATTAACTTGCCCCAAGTTTAAATACCTCTTTAAAACATTTAAACGCTCGTAAGCACTTCCCACAACTTCGTTAGTAGAATTTAGGGTAATACTACGCTGATATGCATTATTTTTAAGCGTTAAAATAATGCCAATGGTAAAGAAAATGATGAAAAAGAAAAATGCGTTATATCTGCTTATGAAAATCCAAAGGTTACGCATTCTAGTTATGAGTTTGGAGCTTGGAGTTCGGAGTGATGAGGGGAAACTCCCAACTCAGTACTCCCAACTCCTAACTTAATTTATTGCATAAGGAATTTAAAACTACCAATGTTTTTTAAAGCGATACCAGTTCCACGAACTACGGCACGAAGTGGATCTTCTGCAACGTGAACAGGTAACTTAGTTTTTGCAGCTACACGTTTATCTAAACCACGTAACAATGCTCCACCACCAGTTAAGTAAATACCAGTTTGATAAATATCAGCAGAAAGTTCTGGAGGTGTAATCTCTAAAGCTTTTAAAATCGCCTCTTCAATTTTCGAAATAGATTTATCTAAACAGTGTGCAATCTCAGTATATGAAACGGTAATTTGTTTTGGCACACCAGTCATTAAATCTCTTCCTTGTACTGCGAAATCTGCAGGTGGATCAGCTAATTCTGGTAAGGCAGCACCAACTTCGATTTTGATTTTCTCTGCAGTACGGTCGCCAATCATGATGTTATGTTGTCTACGAATATAGTTCACAATATCACTATCAAAGTTATCTCCCGCAACGCGGATAGACTGGTCGCATACAATGCCAGATAAAGCGATAACCGCAATCTCAGTAGTTCCACCACCTATGTCAATGATCATATTCCCCATTGGTTCTTCCACATCGATACCAATACCTACAGCAGCAGCCATTGGTTCGTGAATCAGATAAACTTCTTTTGCACCTGCAATTTCAGCACTATCTCTAACCGCACGTTTCTCAACCTCAGTAATCCCACTAGGAATACAAATAACCATTCTCAAAGATGGGAACATCCATCCTTTTCCACCATTTAGCATTCTAATCATCCCTTTAATCATCGCTTCTGCAGCATTAAAATCTGCAATTACGCCATCTTTCAAAGGTCTAACTGTTCTAATATTATCGTGTGTTTTACCTTCCATTTGCATCGCCTGACGGCCAATAGCAATGATTTTGTTTGTTTGCCTATCAAAAGCAACTATCGAAGGTTCGTCAACTACTACTTTATCGTTATGTATGATGAGGGTGTTCGCGGTACCTAAATCAATAGCTACCTCTTGTGTAAACCAATTAAATAAACCCATTTATATTTTGTAATTATTATTCTTGTTAATGTGTACTATATCAAATGTAAAAATAGTCTTTTTATTATATTAAAAATTAAAAAAATCAGTGAGGCAACTTATTTATTTTATTCAAATTATTTGAAAATCAATAAGCTATTTCATCGGTCTTTTCAGCCCCGCTTTTCGTTTCAATCTTTTTTGTGCTGTCACACTGAGCGAACCTGTCCCGACTTCTTCGGGAGTCGAAGTGCCAGCAAAACAAAAAAGTATTTCCACTGCAATCGGGTTTATTTTACAGCGGCTTGTGCAACTATTTAAGGTTGCAAATCGCCTAAAAAACCACCCCGCCCTTTGGGCACCCCTCCAAAGGAGGGGAATTGCGAAGCGCTTTAAAGGCCCCACCCCAGCCCTCCCCAAAAGGGAGGGAGCACAAGTTGTATAAACTATTTGCTTTAGTCTTTGGTCTTTCAGCTATTCAACTTTCCGACTTTCGGTCTTCCTGACTTTCCCAACTCTCTTAGTGTTTAAAATGTCTAACACCAGTAGTTACCATCGCAATGCCTTTTTCGTTAGCCATATTGATAGAATCTTGGTCTTTAATTGAACCACCTGGTTGTAATACTGCAATAATTCCTGCTTCAGCTGCTAACTCTACACAATCAGGGAAAGGGAAAAATGCATCAGATGCCATGACTGCATCTTTTAAACTAAAACCAAATGCTTCTGCTTTTACCACTGCTTGTTTCAAAGCATCAACCCTAGAAGTTTGGCCAACACCACTTGCAATTAATACATTGTCTTTTACAAAAACGATGGTATTAGATTTGGTGTGTTTCACAATTTTATTAGCGAAGATTAAATCTTTAATTGATGCTTCACTAGGTGCTTTTTCAGTAACGGTTGTCATCTGGTCAGCAGCTTCTATGCTTAAATCTTTATCTTGCTCAATTACACCGTTTAACAAAGTTTTGAATTGTTTTTTGCTCAATTCAACTTCATTACGTTGTAATATCACTCTGTTCTTCTTTGCTTTAAATAATTCTACTGCTTCTGCTTGGTAAGAAGGAGCGATTAAAACTTCAAAAAATAAGTTGTTAATTTCTTGGGCAGTTGCTAAATCAACTTCTTGGTTGGTAATTAATACACCGCCAAATGCAGAAACTGGATCGCAAGCTAAGGCGTCTTTCCAGGCTTCTAAAACAGTAGCTCTAGATGCTAATCCGCAAGCATTGGTATGTTTTAGAATAGCGAAAGTTGGTTCAGTAAACTCATCAATTAAACTTACGGCAGCATCAACATCTACTAAGTTATTATAACTTAATTCTTTTCCGTTTAACTTGGTAAACATCTCATCCAAGTTTCCATAAAAAGTTCCTTGTTGATGAGGGTTTTCTCCATATCGTAAAGTTTGTGCTTCTTTAACACTTTGTTTGAAAACGTTTAAAGGCTCTTCAGTATTAAAGTAATTGAAGATAGCTGTATCGTAATGAGATGAAGTATGGAAAGCTTTTTTAGCATAAGATTTACGTTGAGCTAAAGTTGTAGTACCTTCTTGAGCTTGTAGTTCACTTAATAAAGTTCCATAGTCATCTTTAGATGCAATGATCACTACATCATTAAAGTTTTTCGCAGCAGCACGAATTAATGAAATTCCACCAATGTCAATTTTCTCAATGATCTCAACATCAGTTCCACCAGCTTTTACTGTTTCCTCAAAAGGATAAAGATCAACAATTACTAAATCAATTTCAGGGATTTCATATTGAGCAATTTGCTCTTGGTCGCCAGCTAAACTTCTACGATTTAAAATTCCGCCAAATACTTTCGGGTGTAATGTTTTTACTCTACCACCTAAAATAGAAGGGTAGCCAGTTAAATCTTCAACAGCTACAACAGGTAGGTTTAAATCCTTGATAAATTGTTCGGTTCCGCCAGTAGAATATAGCGTTACGCCTTGCTGGGCTAAATATTGTACCAATGGTGCTAAACCATCTTTATAATAAACTGAAATTAAAGCGTTTTTGATCTTTACTGACTGACTCATTAGGGCTGTTATTTTAAGCCGCAAAGGTAAGAAAATGAGATGGTTTTTGCAGGAGGTTTTTTAAAGAAAATTTAATAAATGTAAGATGGAAAATGTAAGGTGGAAAATGGTCTGGCTTTCGGACTTCTCTGACCTCCGACTTTTCTGACTATTTTTACTTCTTAATCTTCTTTATAATGCTCTCAACCACTCTTGGGTAGTGTAAATGCTCTAACTGTTGACCTTTAAATTTAACCATTTCTAAATTATCACCTTTGTCTATTCGGTATTTAGCTTGGTAAATGTATTCGCCCTCATCGTAGTTTTCGTTCACATAGTGGATGGTTATTCCGCCTTCAGGTTCACCTGCTTCCATTACCGCTTTATGTACAAAATCGCCATACATTCCCTTGCCACCAAACTTTGGCAATATAGCGGGATGTATGTTGATGATTCTTCCTGGATATTCGTGAATTAAATTTTTAGGAATTAACCACATGAAACCTGCTAGTACAATTAAATCTATGCTCAAGTTTTTTAATAAATCGATAATGTTATCGGTTTTATAAAATTCGTGTTTATCGAAAATGTGAGAAGGGATTTCAAAACTATCAGCTCGCTGTAATACATAAGCATCAGAATTGTTGGTTAAAACCAATGCAATTTCAACTTCTGTATTGCGTTTAAAATGCTCCATTAATTTTTGGGCATTGGATCCTGAGCCTGAAGCAAAAATTGCGATACGTTTCTTCAAAATTCTATGTTTTTTTCAAAAATAGCATTTTAGCCATTCAAAGAAAGTGTTTTGTTGATTTTTTATAAATTATATAGGTAAAGATGAGTTTGTTAAATGCCAAATGTATAATCAATCTGAGCCTTCTATAAACGTTTGTGCTCAATTATTTGTTCGATTTTTAACTGTAATTCATCAATTAATTCAATTTTACCATTATTTCTGAAAAATATTTCAAAAGCATTTTGCATTTTAAAAACATAAACTCTATATTTGCAGTCCGAAAAATAGTTAACACAGAAGATATAAAAGGCTAAACAACAATGGCAAATCATAAATCGTCTTTAAAAAGAATTAGAGCAAACGCTACAAAACGTCTACGTAACAGATATCAAGCAAAAACTACACGTACCTTTATCAAAAGATTACGTGCTGCTGAAGATAAAAAAACTGGTGCTGAGTTATTACCTAAAGTAATTTCTATGTTAGATCGTTTAGCTAAGAAAAACGTAATTCACAAAAACAAAGCTGCTAACAACAAATCAAAATTAACGAAATTCGTTAACGGTTTAAAATAGGCGTCTTTTTTCTAGATATTTAAACGGTATTGCTTTTAGCGATACCGTTTTTTTTGCGTCTATATTTTTACGTTTGAGGATATAGCTCTTGTTGGCGGGGACGCCAACATCGCAAATCGCGAACATTGGCGTCCTCGCCAACGTGTTGATTATATGTTAAATTTAAAATAGTTCTTGAAATTGTTTTAATAAATACAATTTCTATATTTAGAATTCAATCCATCCCGATTGCAAACAAAAGATAAAAACAACAGGATGGATAATTACGACCAAAAACTAGGCATCAAAGCTTGGGCAGAAGCTGATAGACCGAGAGAAAAATTACTACTTCAAGGTAGAAGGCAATTAACCGATGCAGAATTAATAGCTATTCTAATCGGATCTGGCAGTAGAACTGAAACTGCAGTTGATTTAAGCAAGCGTATTCTTAATTTTTATCAGAACGATTTAGCAAAAGTTGCCAAATTAAGCGTTAAAGACCTTTCTAAATTTAAAGGTATAGGAGAAGCCAAGGCAATTTCTATTGTAGCAGCTTTAGAATTGGGGAGAAGAAGAAAGGAGTCAGAAAAGGAAGGTCCCGTAAAAATTACTTCCTCAAAGGATGCCTACGAAATTTTGAGAAGCGAGTTGGCAGATTTAGTTCACGAAGAATTTTGGATTTTGGTGCTCAACAGGGCCAACTTTGTAACCAGCAAACATTTAATAAGCAAAGGCGGACAATCTGGTACAGTTGCAGATCCTAAAGTTATCTTTAAAGTAGCCATAGAAAATAATGCTGCAAATATAGTTTTAGCTCATAATCATCCCTCTGGTAATTTAAAAGCAAGTTCTGCAGATATTAATCTGACAAAAAAAATGGTACAAGCAGGCTTGTTGCTCGAAATTCCAATTTATGATCATTTAATTATTACCGATCATTCTTATTTAAGCATGGCTGATGAAAGCTTGATGTAACTAACCTACCGTCACTTCGACGATAGGAGAGGTCTGTAAGTGAAAAGCAATTCAGTGACAACGAAACTAATTCTTTACAATTATTTAACATCTGATTTGTAATTTAGCCATTATGAAAAAGACCATTTTATTTGTATTGATTTGTTTATCGATATCAACGGCAACAAATGCACAGAAAAATCAACCAATAAATATCATGTCCTATAACATTAGGTTAAATGTAAAATCTGATGGTATTAATGCCTGGCCAAATAGAAAAGACAATGTTAAAGCATTGGTAAAGTTTTATGATGCTGATATTTTATGTGTGCAAGAAGCACTACCAGATCAGTTCGACGATTTATTAACCAACTCAGATTTTGATGTCGTTGGTGTTGGTAGAGATGATGGTAAACGCAAAGGCGAATTTTCTGCCATCTATTTTAATAAAAATCGTTTTACAAAAAAGGATGGAGGCACATTTTGGTTATCGTTAACACCTGATGTGCCAAGCAAAGGTTGGGACGCGGCTTTAAACAGAATTTGCTCTTGGGTAAAATTATACGATAAATCTAATAAAAAAGAGTTCATCGTTTTTAACACGCACTACGATCATGTGGGCGTACAGGCAAGAATTGAATCGGCAAAGTTAATTAAACAAAAAATTCAAGAAATTGCGCCAAAATTGCCTGTTGTTTTTACTGGAGATCTAAATGTAACTCCAGAAACAGAAGCCATAGCAACAATCAAATCTTTTTTGATAGATACTAAAGAAATCACCGTTGAACCTCCTTATGGCCCAACAGGAACTTTTAATAGTTTTAAATGGGATAGTCCTCTGAAAGATAAAATCGATTACATTTTTGTAAACAAGGCTTTTAAGGTTCAGAAATTTGCTGTCTTATCTGATAGTAAAGACCAACGTTATTATTCAGACCATTTGCCTGTTTTTGTAAGGTTGTTATTTTAACTTAGAAATGATGAAAAAAATATTAGGAATAATACTGCTTGTTTTGATAATTACTAGTTGTGAAAAACCAATTGGAGGTGTAGTTATCAATGCAGATGTGAGTTTCTCATTTGTAAATTCAAAGGGTGAAGATTTATTAAACTTAAATACTACAGGAGCGCTTACGGAAGAAAATGTAGATATATATGTTTTAAGAAATGGATTAAAAGTGCGACTATATAAAGGAAACTTAGATGCAGCGAAATATTTTAAAATTAGGACTGAAAATGGCAAGAGTAGGTTTCAAATGTACTTTGATATAAGTCCTGAAAATTTCATCGGCAACAAAATCACTCAATTTATAAGGTACAAAGATGGTACGGAAGATGAGATTGTTGGAGAATTTAATGCGGATAGAAAAACAAATACACTATTGCAACAAATTTGGATTAATGGTGTAGCTAAATCAAGAATAGAAACTGGAAATTCAGGCCAAAATCCTATTGTTATAATGAAATAATAAATCGAAAAGGTTATTGAAACTTGAACTCGATAATTAGCTTATTCCTTTGGCTTTTCTTTCTTCCTTACAAAAATCATCGTATTCCTGCGATTTTCGGAACGCCATACTTCTTGTTTATCGGTTACTATTTGAACTTTTAAACTATCGGTGTTCAAAAATTTGATAAAATAACTATTGATGATGGTTTTGCTTTGAGTTTCTGCCGAAAGTGTGCTAAGCTTTAATCTATCTATTTCATTTATTTTATCGATTTGATAGGTGCCTTTTAACACTAATTCTTTTTCCTTGTGTTCTGTTGTGGATGTGAAACTTTTGTCGATAGCAAATTCGTAAAGCACTTTTGTTTTCTTTTTAGGACTTTCATATTCCCATTTTCCTGCCAAAGATTTATAAGTTATTTCTTGTGCTTTTGTATTAGAAAAATACAAGCAAATGACGAGTATGAAACTCAGAATTTTCATCTTTGGGCTATTTAGTTGCTTATCGCTCATCATAAACAAAACAATGCTCACTTTGTTTGCTTTCTGGCTTTACCTTTCCGCATTAAATAATATCTTTGCACTTTACTAAAATTAGATAGGCGTTTAGCGTACAGCGTTCAGCTCTCGCTAAACGCCTATCGCATATACGCAATACTCAGATGAAAATATCATATAGCTGGCTTAAACAATTTATACAAACTGATAAAACTCCACAAGAAATTTCGCTCATCTTAACCAATATTGGTTTAGAGGTAGAAAGTTTGGAAAAGGTACAGCCTATTGTAGGTGGCTTAGATGGACTGGTAATTGGCCACGTGGTTGAATGTGAGCAGCATCCAAATGCAGACCGCTTACGTGTAACAAAGGTAAATGTTGGCACTGGCGAGTTGTTGCAAATTGTTTGTGGTGCGCCAAATGTTGGTGTAAATCAGAAAGTTGTTGTTGCTACGGTGGGCACAACAGTTTTTCCTAATGAGGGTGAACCATTTAAAATAAATAAATCTAAAATTAGAGGCGAAGTTTCTGAAGGGATGATTTGTGCTGAAGATGAAATTGGCTTGGGTGCTTCTCACGCAGGTATCATGGTTTTGCCAGAAGATACTGAAATCGGCATTGCTGCAAAATCTTATTTCAAAATGGAAGACGATTTTGTTTTCGAAATAGGCTTAACACCAAATAGGGCAGATGCAGCATCACACTTAGGTGTGGCTAGAGATTTAGCAGCTTATTTGCGTACTTCTTATCAAATGCCAGATATTGCTAGTTTTAAAACTGCTAATGAAAATTTAACCATCGCAGTTGAGGTTGAGGATACGGCAGCTTGTCCACGTTATAGTAGTGTAACAATTGCTGGTGTAACTGTAAAATCCTCACCAGATTGGTTAAAAGATAAATTAAAAGTTATTGGCATTCGCCCAATTAATAATATTGTAGATGTAACCAATTATGTATTGCATGAACTTGGTCAACCTTTACATGCTTTTGATGCCGACAAAATTAAAGGCAAAAAAGTAATCGTCAAAAAAGTTGCAGAAGGAACTCCATTTGTAACTTTAGATGATGTAGAGCGTAAACTTTCTGCAGATGATTTGATGATTTGCAACGCTGAAGAGCCAATGTGTATAGCAGGTGTTTTCGGAGGAAAAACATCGGGCGTTAGCGAACAAACGACCAATATATTTTTAGAGAGTGCTTATTTCAATTCAGTTTCTGTACGTAAAACTTCTAAAAGACATAACTTAAAAACAGATGCATCATTCAGGTTTGAGCGTGGTACAGACCCAGAAATTACATTGTTGGCTTTAAAACGTGCAGCTTTATTAATTCAAGAAGTTGCTGGTGGCGAAATCTCTTCTTCAATTTCTGATATTTATCCTGTGAAATCAAATCCTTTTGATGTTGAAGTTAGTTATGCAAATATTGTAAAACTGATTGGTCAGGATATTCCTTCAGCAGAAATTAAAGCTATCATTTTAGCTCTAGGAATTGAGGTTGCAAATGAAACAGCAGAAGGACTAAGTTTAAAAGTTCCTGCTTACAAAGTAGACGTAACTCGAGAATGCGATGTAACGGAAGAGGTTTTACGTATTTACGGTTACAACAATATTCATATCCCAACTAAGGTTAATGCGTCTCTAGCTTTCACGGCAAAGCCTAATAAAGAGAATGTACAAAACCTAATTGCAGATATGTTAACTGCAAATGGTTTCTTAGAAATTTGGTGTAACTCTTTAACTCGTTCAGCATATTCTAAAAATCCTGATGAGGCAGTACAGATTTTAAATCCATTAAGTTCGGATTTAAATGTAATGCGTCAAAGTTTATTACAACCTGCATTAGAAAGTGTGTCGTATAACCAAAATCGTAAGAGCTCTGATTTGAAATTATATGAGTTTGGTAAAACCTATCATTTAATTAATGAGCAATATGTAGAGCGCCCACGTTTGTTAGTTTTAATCAGTGGTGCTAAACAAAGCGAACAATGGAACCATGTTACCACACCATCTACCTTTTATAATTTAAAAGCTGCAGTTGATGCTGTAATTGGCCGTTTAGGTTTAAGTAATTTTCAGTCTGAAGAAATTAAGGATGAAAACTTCGCCTATGGCTTAAAATATTTTAGAGGAGATAAAACGTTAGTTTCTTTTGGGGCGGCAACCAATGCTGATAGAAAACAAGCAGGTGTTGATGCAGCTGTATTTTATGCAGATTTTGATTGGGCCTTATTGTTAGATGCAGTTAGAAAAAACAAGATTGTAAATAAAGAGGTGCCAAAATATCCAGCAGTAAGAAGAGACCTTTCCATGTTGGTTGATGAAGCAGTTACTTTTGGAGATTTAGAAAGTATTGCTTTTAAAACAGAGAAAAAATTATTGAAGGAAGTTCAGATTTTTGATGTTTACCAAGGTGATAAATTGCCAGCTGGTAAAAAATCTTATGCACTGAATTTTACCTTACAGGATGAAGAGCAAACTTTAACTGATAAGCAAATCGATGCGATTATGCAAAAGATTATAGCTAACTTAGCGCAAAGTGCGAAAGCAGAAATAAGAAAATAGTTAAAGAATGATTGTGGGATATAATGATTGAGTGATAGAATGTTGGGATTGATATTCAGAAAAGCCATTCACTCATTCAATATTTTTTCATTCAATATTAAAATTTAAAAATGTCTTCGGTTGCAGAACAATTAAATAGTGTATTACATAAAACAGCTCGATTAATTGAGTTGTGTAGTGCTTTGCAGGAAGAAAATGACTTGTTGAAATTAGAAAACCAACAAACAAGAACAGCTTTAGAAACTGCTAAAATTAATAACAAGGAACTCGATGAAAAGTTAAGGGTACTTAAGTTGGCAAAGAGTATTGAAGGAACAAGTGAAAAGACACTTGATATAAAGCAAAAAATTAACGAATTTGTGCGGGAGATTGATAGGTGTGTAGTGTTGCTTAAAAAATAGGCGACATAAAAAATTGAAACTAAGCTAAAAAATGGGAGAAATCTCGATTAAAATAACTATTTCTGACCGTATTTACCCCTTAAAGGTGAACATGGAAGAGGAAGAGATTGTGAGACGAGCAGCTAAAATTATTAATGAGCGTATAAAGGACTACCAAGAAAATTATGCGGTTAGAGATAAACAGGATTTGCTTTCTATGGCAGTGTTGCATTATGCAACTGCTGTTTTAAGAACAGAGCATAAGGTGCAAAACCAAGATACTGAAGTAGCTGACAAAGTCGAAGAATTGGATAGTTTATTAAACGGGTTTTTCGCTAAATAAATCGTTCTTTATTGGTTTATAGGTGATTATTCATTTGTGAACCATCTTAAGCTAAAAGAATTTGGCCGTGGCTAAATTTTTATGTTTCAATATTTCTTGATTTTATTTAATCATCAGCTTTGCTGGAGAATTTATAAACCAAGTGCATGCAACATAATTATTTAGTTACGGTTTTTTTATATAAAACAAGAAATGGATATCATAGATATATCAGGGATAATTGGAGGAATACTAGCCAGCTTGGCGCTAGGGATTGTGATAGGCAGATACCTATTGCGCAACCTATTGAAACAACAAGAAATTGCTGCACAGAATAAAGCGAAAAAGATTCTTAGAGATGCAGAAAGCAATGCTGAAATTTTAAAGAAAGATAGATTGCTTGAGGCAAAAGAAAAGTTTTTGCAAATGAAAGCTGAGCATGAGCAACAAGTAAATTCGAGAAATAACGAAGTTAACCAACGTGAGAATAGCATTAAGCAAAAAGAACAGTCGCTTAATTCTAAAATAGAAAATATGTCTCGTAAAGAGCAGGAGTTGGATAATGTTAAATCTAATTTAGAAAAACAAACATCGCTTGCCGTTAAAAAACAAGAAGAGGTTGATGTTTTAAAAAATCAACACGTTCAACAATTGGAAACCATTGCTGGTTTAAGTGCTGAAGAAGCAAAAAATCAACTGGTTGAAAATATGAAAACCGAAGCTCGTGCTCAAGCCATGATGCAGGTTAAAGACATTGTTGATGAAGCTAAATTAACCGCTAGCAAAGAAGCTAAAAAGGTAGTTATCCAAACTATTCAACGTACGGCTGCAGAAGCTGCAATTGAAAATTCTGTTTCTATTTTCCATATTGATAGCGATGAAATTAAAGGTCGTGTAATTGGTAGAGAAGGTAGAAATATTCGTGCTTTAGAAGCAGCAACAGGAATTGAGATTATTGTAGATGATACACCAGAAGCAATTATTTTATCTGGTTTCGACCCAGTAAGAAGAGAGATTGCTCGTTTAGCTTTACACCGTTTGGTAACTGATGGTCGTATTCACCCAGCTCGTATTGAAGAAGTGGTGGCTAAAACCAAAAAGCAAATTGAAGACGAGATTGTTGAGATTGGCGAACGTACGGTTATCGATTTAGGTATCCACGGCTTGCACCCAGAATTGATTAGAATGGTGGGTCGTATGCGTTACCGTTCATCATACGGACAAAACTTATTACATCACTCTCGTGAGGTAGCTAATTTCTGTGCTACGATGGCAGCAGAGTTGGGCTTAAATGCTAAGATGGCAAAACGTGCTGGTTTATTACATGATATAGGTAAAGTGCCTGATGATAATCCAGAATTACCTCACGCTATTTTGGGTATGCAATTGGCAGAAAAATATAAGGAACACCCTGAAGTTTGTAATGCAATTGGAGCTCACCATGACGAGATAGAAATGACTTCAATGATTTCTCCAATTATCCAAGCTTGTGACTCTATTTCTGGTGCAAGACCAGGTGCAAGACGTGAGGTTGTAGAAAGTTACATCAAACGTTTAAAAGAGTTAGAAGAACTAGCTTTATCTTACCCAGGTGTAGAGAAAACATTTGCCATACAAGCTGGTAGAGAATTACGTGTAATTGTTGAAAGTGAAAGAATTACAGATGCACAAGCAGAATTATTAGCAGCAGATATCTCGAACCGTATTCAAACTGAAATGACTTATCCAGGTCAAATTAAGGTTACAGTAATCAGAGAAACTAGGTCTGTGGCTTTTGCTAAGTAATCATAAATAGTCATCGGATGAATATAGGCAACATTCTAATATTCATCCGATGACTAGATAAATATTTTTAAAAGCGTCCAGAATTTTCGGGGCGCTTTTTTTATCTTTATAGTACATCCCGTCACCCTGAATTTATTTCAGGGTCTTTCCTGTAGGACAGATGCTGAAATAAATTCAGCATGACGATTTAATTAATAACCAAATGGAACAAACAGAAAAACGCCCAGTAGATGTGCTTTTTGATAAATATGCAGAAAGTCATCAAAATCAAACCAACGAAACCATTCATTGGATTTGTGTGCCACTAATTGTTTTTAGCTTGTTAGGCTTGGTTTGGCAAATTCCATTTCCACACTTAGATTTTTTAGGTCAGTATAATGGTTATTTAAACTGGGCATCTTTTTTAATTGCATTTTCGATGTATTATTATTTTACCCTATCGCCTGTGCTGTTTTTCTTAATGATATGGATTATTGGTTTAATGAGTTATATTATCGTTAAAATAGAACTAGCTTTTGGTTTAGGAAGTTTAACAGCTTGTTTAATTTATCTGGTAATTTTCGTATTAGCTTGGATTGGTCAATTCATCGGCCATAAAATTGAAGGTAAGAAACCATCCTTTTTAGATGATGTGAAGTTTTTGTTGATAGGCCCAATTTGGTTATTGCATTTCGTTTGCAAAAAAATAGGTTTGAAATATTGATTATAATACTTTGACAAAATTATAAGCGAGTAGCTTTATTTTGTCAAGTTTTTAGTGTTAAACTTTGACAAACTACTTTAAGGCGTCCAGTAAGTTTGTCAAAGTGTAGAACAATTTTAAAGTTAATTTGCTGTTAACCGTTCAAAATAGACCATTAAGCTTTGTCAATAACAAAATCGCCCCTGGCACATTAATTAATTAGCCATTTAACATTAAGTTAACATGTTGGTAAACGAATGGTAATTTGTAGCTAACACGAAGCTAACATTGTGGTAATAGTTTTGCTGAAACAAAAAATAGGCAAATTGAAATCACAATTAACTCTTAAAAAAGCATTCCTTACATTACTATTTGTAGTTATTGGTGCAACTGTTTTCGCACAAACAGGAAAAATTTCTGGTACTGTATCTGATAAAAAAACTGGTGAAACCTTAATAGCAGCTGCTGTAAAGATTTCTGGTACAACTAAAGCAGTAGGTACAGATGTTGATGGAAAATACACTTTAGGTGGCTTAGCCACAGGAAAGTATGTAATTGAAGTATCTTATATAGGCTATGTAACTAAAAAGATTGCAGATGTAGAAGTAAAAGATAAAGAAACTACTTCGTTTAATATTGTTTTAGAGGAGTCTACAGCTAATACCTTAAATCAGGTTACTATTACAGCTTCATTTAAGCAAGAGTCTGTAAACTCACTATATGCAAAACAAAAAAATAGCGCCGTAATCTCTGATGGTGTTTCTAGTGATCAAATTAAAAAATCTCCAGATAGAAATACTTCAGATGTTTTGAAAAGAATAAGTGGTGCTACCATTCAAGACAATAAATTTGTCGTGATTAGGGGATTGAGTGATCGTTATAATAATGCAACTCTAGATGGGGCAGCATTACCAAGTACAGAGCCTAACCGTAAAGCTTTTTCATTTGACATTGTTCCTTCAAATTTAGTAGACAATTTGATTATTAGTAAAACTGCTACGCCAGATTTACCGGCAGATTTTACAGGTGGTTCAATCCAAATTATAACAAAGGATATTCCAGATAATAATTTTTTCAGTTTCGGTATAGGTCAGGGTTACAATACCGCATCTACCTTCAAGGACTTTAAAAGTGGCGTAAGAAATGCAACAGATTTCCTTGGTTTTGATAATGGTGATAAAAGCCTAGCTTCAAATTTTCCATCAACTAGTAGAATTGTAAATAAGCAGCTTTCTCAAGCACAAAGTATTGCGGCAATGAAGAGTTTGCCAAGAGATTTTAATGTATATACCAATACAGCATTGCCAACACAAAACCTTCTTTTAACATTAGGACATGTAAAGAGTTTTAACGAAGGTAAAAACAAATTAGGCGCACTATTATCCATAACCTATCGTAATGCACAAAATATTAATAATGAAGTTATTCGTGATTATGCAGATGTGGATTATAAGGATAATGTTTATAAGTTCTCAACTAATATTGGTGCAATTGCAAATTTTGCTTATAGTTATGGTAAAAGTAAAATAACTTTCAAAAATATCTATAATAGAACTTATGATGATAACTTCCTATCTAGAACAGGATTAAATTCAGGCGTTGGTGGTGGTGTAGATGTTAAATTTTACGCCTTTGATTTAATGCAAAAAGCACTATTAAAATCAACTTTGGAAGGTACGCATCCAATAGGAGAAAAAAGTGGAAAAATCAACTGGTCGGTTAGTTATAGCAATATATTGAATGATCAACCTGATCAAAAGAAGGTGTCTTATTATAGAAATAGATCAGATATTGGTACACCAAATTATGTATTTAATGCGAATGTTACCACTTTGGGTAAAGAGAATACTAGATTATATTCTAAATTAGATGAAGATGCCTATTCTGCTGCAATTAACTATACTTTGCCAGTTAAAATGTTTGGACAAATATCTACCTTTAAAACTGGGGTAAGTACTTTGTATCGAGACCGTACATTTGATGCAAGGTTTTTAGGTTTGTTGTTGAACACTTCATCTCCAGATGCGGCATCTATAAGACAACGTTCAATAGGTACTTTGTATGGAACCGATGTTTTGAGTAATGGATCATATTCATTAGATGAAATTCCTGGGAATGCAGATAGTTACACTGCAAACTCAATGACCAATGCTGGATATTTAATGCTTGATAACAAATTTGGTAAAAAGTCAAGATTAGTTTGGGGTGTTCGTGTTGAACAATTTAACGTTGCTTTAGATGCAAAACTTAAAAACCCGCTTACATCAGTTGATGATAATTATTTAGATATTTTACCATCTGCAAATTATACCTATAGTTTAACTCCTAAAGTTAATTTAAGAGCTTCTTACTATCGTACGCTTGCTCGCCCAGAGTTTAGGGAGTTGGCTTCATCATCTGTATATGATTATGAATTATTGGCATTTCAACAAGGAGACCCTAACCTAAAAGAAGCTAAAATTGATAATGGTGATATTCGATTTGAATTCTACCCACAAGCTGGACAGGTAATATCAGTTTCAGCATTTTATAAGAGGTTTCACAATGCAATAGAGTCATTTAATAATGACGGAACTGGTTCAAGAACGATTACTTACATCAATACAGATAAAGTAAATGTATATGGTATTGAGTTCGAATTTCGTAAAACTCTTGATTTTATAGCTCAAACTGACTTTTTAAAGAAGACTACATTCTATACCAACGTTTCTATAATTAAATCGAAAATTGAAACAAGAAATACTGGGATTAATTTATTGGAACCAAATAGACCGATGGTGGGGCAGGCTCCTTACGTAATTAACGGAGGATTACAGCATAGTTTCTTAAATGATAAGTTAAGCTTTAATGCATTATATAATAGAGTTGGACGCAAATTATACGTTGCTGGAGGTGTCCTTTTCCATAGTATTTGGGAACAACCTCGTGATGTTGTGGATTTGCAGTTAGCGATGAAGGTGCTTAAAAATAAAGGAGAAGTTAAATTTAATGCAGGTGATATCTTAAATCAACGTACCCTTTTCTATTATGATAACGATCAAGATAAAAAATATAGCGTAGCTAAAGGAGATTATACGGCAAGCAGCTATAAAGCTGGAAGTAACTTCTCATTGGCATTTGCTTACACCTTTTAATGTTAAATAATTAACATCATATATGAGTGAATGTTAACAATAACTTAAAGTTTTTTTAACTAGCCAATCATATCTAAAACCCATTTTTGTAAAATAAATAATTAAAAAAGAAAATGAAAAAACAATTATTACTTTTAATGCTAGGCGTAGGGGTTTTCTTCGCAAGCTGCTCTAAGAACACAGTTGAAGAGGATATCAATCCACCAGTTGATGCAAATACAGTAGAAGTGACAGGTGATCTAACTGCTAGTGCGACGTGGTCTGCGAGTAAAATATATGTGCTAAAGGGAAATGTTTTTGTAACCAATAATGCAACATTAACAATTGAGCCTGGAACTATCATTAAAGGTGACAAAGGAACTAAAGGTGCTTTGATCATTACAAGAGGTGCTAAAATTATGGCAGTTGGTACAGCAGAAAAACCAATCGTATTTACTTCAAGTATTGCAGCTGGAGCTCGTTCACATGGTGATTGGGGTGGTGTAATTTTGTTAGGTAAAGGCCTAAATAACTTAGGTACATCTGTAACTATTGAAGGTATTTCTGATGCTTCTGAAAAAGCAAAACATGGTGGTACTGATAACGCCGATAATTCAGGTGTAATGAAATATGTGCGTATTGAATATGCAGGTATTGCTTTAGGCCCTGATAACGAAATTAATGGTTTAACTTTCGGTTCAGTAGGTTCTGGTACTACAATTGATTATGTTGAGGTTTATCGTTCTGGTGATGATGCTTTCGAATGGTTTGGTGGTGCAGTTAACTGTACTCACTTATTAGCTATTGATAGCTGGGATGATGATTTTGATACTGATAATGGTTTCTCAGGTAAAGTTCAATTTGGTTTAGCCCAACGTTTATCTGTAACAGCTGATGTATCTGGTTCAAATGGTTTTGAATCTGACAATAATGCAACTGGTACAAATGCTACTCCACAAACTTCTGCAGTATTCTCTAACATGACAATCTTAGGTCCAGTTGGTCAAGGTTCAGTAAATGCTAACTTCCAACATGGTGCACAAGTTCGTCGTAACTCAGCAATTAGTATCTTCAACTCTGTTTTTGCAAATTATACAGAAGGTATCTTTATTGATGATGCATTGCCAGCTTCACCAGCAACAGAAAATTCACAAGCAAACTTAGTTGCTGGAAGAACGGTTATTGCAAATAATTTAATTTACGGATGTAATAGTAAATCAAATCAAATCAAAGCTTCAAACGCTACAGCTTTAGGTGTTGTTACCCCATTGCTTACAGCTAGTAATGTTTTCGAGCCGTCTTTAGCTTCATCAACTTTAATTACTGATGCTTATAAATATTCAGCTGATTTAGTTACTGCAGTTAGTGGCAAGATTGGTACGCCAAACTTTACAGTTGTTGCAGGTTCAGCAGCTGCAAGTGGTGCTTTATTTACTAATGCTAAATTAACTTCAGGTTTTACAAGTGTAGCTTATAAAGGTGCTTTTGGAACTGACAACTGGGCGTCTGGTTGGGCAAGTTTTGATCCTCAATCTTTAGCTTACACAACTCCTGGTGCTGTAAAATAATTTTAAAAATACTTTTATAGAAACCGTCCCGATTTTAATCGAGACGGTTTTTTTATTGAAATATTAATTTAAAATGTAGCGAAAGCTATATGAATTACGTATTGGTTATAAATATATTTATGAAAAAGAATTTAGCTCTGATAATTGCTCCAGTTAAAGATGTGTTAATTGTATTGAGTATAATTTTGTTTGTTTTTTCTGGTTGTAAAAAAGATAGGCCTATAGATAAGGAAACAAGATATAGAGAAATAGCTTGGAACTATTTAAGTGCTAATGCTAAAACAACTGTAATTACACCATTGCAAAATGCAGTAATAACCTTTGAAACAAGAGATGGGGTAGATGTAGCTGCAGTTATGTTTAACACTACGCAAGATGCTTTACTCGGGCCTATATTTGTTTATATCTCTATAAAAGATAATAAGGTTCTAGGTATTGGAGCAAGGTTCTAAGTTGTTTGTGTAACGGCACATAATGATAAATGCCATTATTGACTTCTTTAAATTAACATCCAATAAGTTATGAAAATAAAAAAAGTGAGATAACAATAAGATTGGTCAATTTTAATTTGTTCAGTTATTTAACCGAAGGTGAGTAAGCATACACAACTTGAAAAGGTTTGTTTTTTAAACTGGCAGATAATTCGCCAATTTTTAAATCTTGTTTTTGAGGGGTTGGCTCACACACCGAATAAGATTTACCATTGTATACAATAATATCACCAATAGGCTTTTCAAATTGTACTGCCATGGTAATATGGGTTGGATAAAGCATCGCAATCATTGGTAAATTATAAATTTCCTTTACTAAATAGAAAAATAAAGCAGCTCTATCATCGCAATCGCTATATTTTGTTAATAAAGTTTGTTCCGGCGATAAACGTTTCTCTTTTCCGAAATTCTCTTCGTCATTCTCATATAGAAAAGCATAACGGGTAAACCTCATTAAATAGTCTACTCCATTTTTCTTATTCATTTTTTTTACATTTTCTTTTAATAGTGGAATGAGTGATTGGTAAGTTTCATGGCTTAACGGGATGTTGAAATAGCTCTCAAAATCGACACCAGGATAATTGACGAAAATTTTGTCAACTTCTGTGTTTAGCTTTACTTTAAAGTGATAGGCCTTGTGCTTGTAGTTAAAAGCGATAGATTTTTCTGTATAGTCTTCTGGCTTAAAATCTGGCATTTTCGTAACCTTATAGCTAAAAGTCGTTAAGGCTTCAGGCATATTAATAACTACAGGAATGTAAGTATTAGCTTCTTTAAAGAGTTTACCATAATCATGATAATTTAAGCACATATATTTTTTTTCATCAATAACAAAAAAAGGAATGTCAGAGATATCTTCATCATTCCTCACATAAAAAATAATCTGATTATTGCCAATTGCAACCTTTGCGTCGTATCCAGATTTTATCATTAAAAACCATTTATACAATGTGTAACGATTGTAGTTTTCGGCTTTGGGGCTAATTTGTTGCGCTGTTTTTCTTATTAATTGATAATAAAGCCAGTCGTTTAGTTTATGTTTTTCCTTATAGGATAATAATGAGCTAATTAAAGCTTTATAACTGCTTGTATCTAGTTTCTTGTAAAAATTGCGCACTGCCAATTGATTTAATTCTCCTGTAAATATTACAGATAAAGATTTATCTACTGAGAAGTTAAAGGTGCCATCATAAAAATCAAATGCGTAATTCTGAGCCTTAGCCTGAGTACTAGAAGACACACATGTAATGACCGTTAGCAATAAGAAAATCGAATATTTATATAATGCGTTCATGGCATTAATATTTAGTTAACATTAAATATAGATAAAATTAACAGAAGAGCAATATTAAGTTTTTCATTAAAGTAATCCATATTTAACATCATTTTAACAAGCTAAAATTACCTTTGCAATGTTAAATATTTGGTTAATAATTAACGTTTAAGTTTAGGTTAGTTGATAAGACAAAAAGCCACGATGGATGTCGTGGCTTTTGTTATTTTAGTAAAATTCACAAATGAACTTTGAACCAATGAACCAATAAACTAGAAATTCTTCCCAATCTTCTCCAGCATTTCTGCAGGAATCTTATGTGCATCAACCACTAAAAATCCATCTAAACAATCAGAAAATTTAGGATCAATGTTAAAGCAAATAATTTTGGCATTTAAATTCATATACTGACGAAGCAAAACTGGGATTTTGATGTGTGAGTTTTCAATATCTCCAATCAAACCGTCTAGGTCTTTTAATGAATCACTACTTTCTACCAATAAATCCCTATCAATAGCAGTAAGGTCGGCCTTAAATTTATTCTTTGGTTTTACATAAGATGCCAGCTCATAGTCGAAATGGTTTTTAATAATATAATCTACTATTAAAGATTTAGATAGCTTAGAGAAATTATTGCTGATACTTACTGGACCAAACATATATCGGTATTGTGGATTATCAATCAGGTATTTCAAAATACCTTTCCACAGTAAAAATAATGGTAGTGGTTTTAATTGGTACTCTTTCCTAATCCACGAGCGGCCCAATTCAATTCCTTGTCTTAATATAGGATAAAAAGGTTCTTTAATCTTAAACAATTCAGATAAGTAAAAGCCTCTACGGCCCATGGTATCTAAAATTTCATCACCTTTTCCAATTCGATAAGCACCTACAATATTTTGTAAATCCTTATCCCAAATAAATAAATGGTTATAATAGATATCGTAATTGTCTAAATCTATTTTCTTATTTGTTCCTTCGCCAACTTCCCTAAAGGTAATTTCACGTAAACGCCCTATTTCTCTTAAAATGTTAGGTATACTTGCCGTAGGAACTATATAAACTTCGTAATTCTTCTCTTCCCAAACCCTAAAATCTGTAAGTTTTTCAACTTCTTTAACAATTAAGTTTCTATCTGTTTCTTCAACTATATCAGCTGGTTTTTTCTTTCTTTTAAAAAGACTAATCGGATTAAATAATTTCTTTTCTTCCTCTAAGCTTGTACCTAATGCATAAGTTCTGGCCCTTAAAAAATCAAGTAATTTATTGGTATCTTTTTTATAAGATATATCTTCAATTTTAATCGGTTTTCCAATCCTAACTTTAATTTTTAAACCTTGTTTATTTAAAAATTCTGAAGGTAATTTTGCGGTTCTTAATGTGGGGTGAATAAAGCTCAGGATGTTAAATAAAACCCCATTGTTGCCATGAAAATAAATAGGAACAACAGGAACCTTAGAGCGAGAAATCAATTTTCCTACTACCGGATGCCAAAGCCTGTCTGTAACTTCTTGGGTTTCTAAATTGAAGGTAGAAACCTCACCTGCAGGGAAAATCCCGATAGGGGTGCCGCTTTGTAGTAAATCGAATGTAGCTTTTAAGCCACTAATGCTCGATGAATGTTGTACATTTTCAAAAGGATTAACTGCAACAAAAAACTCACTTAGATTAGGTATTTTCTTTAGGATAAAGTTAACCATTACTTTCGCCTCTGGCCTAACCGTGCATAAAAGCTTAACTAGGGCCAAACCTTCTACGCCACCATAGGGGTGATTGGCAATGGCAATAAAACCACCTGTTTTGGGTATATTTTTTAAATCGTCTTCGTCAAAATCTATTGATACGCCAATAGTCTCTAATATTTTATCAACAAACTCTAATCCGGCAAAATGTTCGTTCTGAGAAAATACTTTGTTGATGTCGTTCAACTTCATTACTTCCATCAATAAAGCTGCAAGACCAGGAACGCCTAACTTGTCTATTTTGGTGGCTTTGGCAAACTCTTGTTTAGTAATAATCTTCATCTAAAAGGAGGTATTAATTTGTAAAGCAATATCAAAAATAAGATTTATATTTAGAGTACCTATGCTAAATATTAAAACTTGGTTAAATAACTACTTTGGCTTTACAAAGCGAGAGTATAACGGATTGCTAGCTTTAATGGCTAGTTTATTGCTAGTAAGTGTGTTGCCCTATTTTTACAGTATTTATTTCGTAAAATCTTCATTTGTGTCAAATGAAGAAGAAATAGCTTTAAAAGAACTAATCTTAGTAAACCAACAAGAGCCTTCTTATTACTCAAAAATTCGTAACCAGATTGAAGATAGTGAAGCAACACCTGCAACTCTTTTCAAATTTGACCCTAATAAAATTGATGTTGCCCAATGGCAAAAACTTGGTCTTTCAGCTAAGCAAGCTCAATCAATCGTTAATTATAGAAATAAAGGTGGCAAGTTTTACAAACCGGAAGATTTGCAGAAAATGTATACTATTACTCCAGAGAAATATCAAGCTTTGCTACCTTATATAGAAATAGAAAACACTAGTTTCACAAATAAATTCGAGAAGAAAACTTATCCAGAAGCAACTGCTTACGCTAAAAAGGAATTAGTTATTGTAGAAATAAATGGGGCAGATACCTTACAGTTAGATGAAATTAAGGGAGTAGGAGCTGCTTTTGCCAGAAGAATAGCGAACTATAGAAGTAAGCTAGGTGGTTTTTATAAGAAAGAACAGCTTTTAGAAGTTTACGGATTGGATAGTGTAAAGTTTGCTGAAATTAAAGACCAAGTTAGAATTGACATTGCTAATATTAAGAAAATCAATATTAATACAGCTGAATTTGAAGATTTGAAAAATCATCCCTACCTAAAATATAAACAGATAAATGCGATAGTTCAATATAGAAAACAACACGGAAAATTTAATAGCGTTGATGATTTAAAGAAAGTAGCTATCTTAACGCCACAAATCATTCAAAACTTAGTACCTTATCTCACTTTCTAAAATGCTCGAAACTAGAATTAAACAAACTTTACGTGATGTTGCCGATTTTCCAAAGCCAGGAATTATTTTTAAAGACATTACACCAGTGCTAAAAGACGCGGCTTTATGTGCGGAAATCACTAAAGCACTAGCCGAGCAATTAAAAGATGTAAAGATAGATGTTGTTGCGGGTATTGAAAGTCGTGGCTTTTTATTTGGTTTAGCCTTGGCACAGGTATTAAATGTTCCTTTCGTTCCTATTCGTAAAGCTGGAAAATTGCCTTATAAAACCATACAACAAAGCTATGATTTAGAATATGGCAGCGCAACTTTAGAAGTTCACGAAGATGCTTTTACTACAGGACAAAATGTTTTAATTCACGATGATCTGTTAGCAACAGGAGGTACGGTTGTGGCAGCCTCAAAGCTAGTGAGCCAATTGCAAGCAAATGTTATTGCGTATTCTTTTTTAATCAGCTTAGATTTTTTAAACGGTAAGGATAGATTAAATCTCTTCAGTCCAAATACATTTTCTTTGGTAAGTTATTAAGTTTTTTAGAAAACGATTGTCTGTTTTTCATAGGTGCTGTTGCCCCGCTTTCCGTTTCGCCAATTCTTCCATTTTCGCTTTCAGCGTGGAAGAATTGGCTACACTTCAATCGGGTTTATAGAACTACCTTAGTGTATAAAACTCAGTTTTTTTGCCGTTATAACTGTCTAGCATAAAATATTTTAAAATAAATTTCTTTAAGAATTGCACTAGTTTTCTTTCAAAATAAGGAGTTGATTGGGTTATTGAACCAAATACCAAACCATTCTACTTTTAAAGGATAAAAAATATCTTGCTAGTATTATTTTATTTGCTTATCATTGTTCTAAACCAAATATAAATCTTAAGAAAAGTTTAAATGCGAACACAAGAAAAGGTGTTGTGTTTAAACTTTTCTTTTTTTAAACCCTACCGTATGAACACAGGCTTTAGCTTTAGATTAGCCGAAAATCAAGAAATCATTAAACAAATGGTCAGCGATTTCGCTGAAAAACACATCCGTCCAAACGTAATGGAATGGGATGAAGTACAACACTTTCCAATAGAAATTTTTAAACAACTGGGCGACCTCGGTTTGATGGGTGTTTTAGTTCCAGAAATCTATGGTGGTTCAGGCTTTGGCTACCAAGAATATGTAGATGTTATTGTAGAAGTTTCTAAAGTTTGCGGCTCAATTGGCCTTTCTTTAGCGGCTCATAATTCACTTTGTACCGGACACATACTTGCTTTTGGCAGTGAAGAACAAAAAATGAAGTGGTTACCAAAATTGGCAACTGCAGAATGGATTGGTGCTTGGGGCTTAACCGAAGCAAACACAGGTTCTGATGCTTTGCGTATGCGTACTACTGCAGTTTTAGAAGGCGATGAATATGTTATTAACGGTGCTAAAAACTGGATTACCCACGGTAAATCTGGAGATGTAGCTGTAGTAATGGTTCGCACTGGAGAAGCAGGTAGTGCAAAAGGTATTTCAGCAATCGTTGTAGAACGAGGAACGCCAGGTTTCTCGGCAGGCAAAAAAGAAAACAAATTAGGTATGCGTGCTTCAGAAACCACAGAGATGATTTTTGATAACTGTCGTGTGCCCAAAGAAAATTTATTGGGTGTAGAGGGCGAGGGCTTTAAACAAGCTATGAAAGTTTTAGATGGTGGTCGTATTTCTATTGCAGCTTTATCTTTAGGCATTGCAAAAGGCGCTTATCTCGCTGCGGTTGGTTATGCAAAAGAACGTCATCAGTTTGGAGTGCCTATTTCTAGTTTCCAAGGTATTAGTTTCAAATTGGCAGATATGGCTACAGAAATTGAAGCGGCAGAACTATTAATTCGTCAAGCTGCCGATTTAAAGAACAGGCATTTACCCATGACAAAAGAATCGGCGATGGCAAAATATTATGCATCTGAAGTTGCAGTGAGATGCGCTACAGAAGCTGTACAGATATTTGGCGGTTATGGTTATACCAAAGATTTTCCAGTAGAGAAATTCTATCGCGATAGTAAATTATGTACAATTGGGGAGGGAACTTCAGAAATCCAAAAAATTGTAATTGCTAGGGAGATTCTTAAGTAATCATTTCTAATTCTAAATTACGCTTGTGGCTTCAATTTATATTCCACAAGCGTAATTCCTGAATCATATTGTTTTATTGCTGCGGTTTCAAATTTTATCTGCTCCGATTCACCAAAAAGCCGTAATCCTTTACCTAAAATAATCGGTACAGTTCTAATTTGAATTTCATCTATTAGATTTTTTGCTAGTAGTGATCTTGTCAATGAAAGACTTCCCCATAAAACAAGGTTTTTTCCATTTTGTTGTTTTAACTTTTTTAGTTCTTCTACTGCGTCTCCTCTCTGTAATTTAGCGTTATTCCATTTTCCCCATTCTACTTTTTTCAGTGAATTGGAAAAGATGATTTTTTGGGTTTCATTTAAGCGATTGGCAATGATTTCCTTGTCAGAATCGGCCGTTGGCCAAAACTCGACAAATAATTTATAGGTATTTGCCCCTAACAAAATGGCATCTATATTTTCCATTCCCTCTAAGATATCTTGATCAGAATCTGCACTCATTTCAGACGAACCAAAAAAATCAGTTGAGCCTTTTTCATCAGCAGCATAACCATCAATGGATAGCCATTCTTGAATAATTAATTTTCTCATGTCAATTTTCTTTATTAAATGATGGCTTATGTTAACATTTAAGCTGATTAAAAGTTTTATGAAGCTATTACAAGTTAAGATTGGCAGATAATTTATACAGACATACTTCAAAATTTCTTATCTTTATTTAACATATTGCCCTCTCATTTAAGCTTGCCCAAAGCTTCAAATTCTCTTAACTTCACCAAATTCAAGTCCACATCAAGTCCACATTATGTCCACATCAAGTGCACGTTAAGTCCGCCCCTCCTTGCAGATTCCTTCGAAGATGCTCCTAGTCAGCTTCTTTAAAATAGGGGTTTTAACGAACAAGGCTCGAACCAATCTGGGAGAAAGGACGAAGAAGTTAATTTATAATGATCTTAATGTAGTCTAGGTGTCTTTTAAGATAGCTCCTGTAGGCAATTTGGGTACTAAATAAAGGTTGCAAATAAAAAGTGAAACAATTAGGGTAACAAAATTTCATTTTGGTTGATATACTCTCGAAAGGCGCAAGCAGAAAAGCCAAAATAGAGTAAGCATTATCAAAAAAATAATCATCATGAAAAATTTAACTTTTATCGCATTAGTAATATTTAGTTTGTCATCTTGTAAAAAAGACTTCAGTTCAAATTCATCTCAAGGTTTAAGTTTAGCAGAGTTCAATTCTAAATTTTCAATTCCAACTCAAAGTTTTAATGGAATTGCCGGAACGGCATTTAGCATTACAGGAGCAAAAGGAATAAAGCTAGATTTTCCTGCAAATGCATTTTTAGATGCAAGTGGAAATCCTGTAAGTGGAAATATAAAACTTAGCTTAAAAGAAGTATTAAGTAAAAGAGATATTTTATTGTCTGGAAAATTTACAGAATCTAATGGTCAACTTTTAGTTTCTGGGGGTGAATTTCAGATTGTAGCACTTCAAAATGGTCAGCTTTTAAAACTAAATCCGGCTGCAGCTGTAAATATTAATGTACCTACCACCTTGAGCACAGCGCCAATGGATTTGTTTGAGTTTAAACAAACAGTTGCTTCTGATAGTACTTGGATGTTAAATCAAAAAGCAAGGGTATTCACAACACCTGCTTATTATCAGTTCTCATTGCCAAATTTTGGATGGGTTAATTGCGATTACTTTTACAGTAACCCAAATCCAAAAACAACAATTACGGCAGGTCCAATTTATGCGGGTGCTGCTCCAAGTATTAAAGAACAAAGAGCTTATTTAATCTTCGACAATATTAATAATGTAATAGGCTTACCATTTGTAATGGCGGTAAACAAACATCAATCTTATTTAAACTCAATGCCAATAGGTATGACAGGTAAGCTGATTATCATTTCTGTTGACATGGGTGATAAAATTTACTTCGGAGCCACAAGCTTTACCGTTAGTGCAGATTTGAACTTAAGTGTTCCGGTTTCATTAGCTACTCAGAGTACAATAGACAACTATTTAAACAGCTTATAAGTTCTTGTTTTCAAAATAAATAAAAAGCCCTAGCATAAAAATAAGCTAGGGCTTTGATTATATATGTTGTTTAACTATTAGTTTCCTCCACCAGCTGCAACCATATTGCCACCGCCTGCTGCAACCATGTTTCCTCCGCCTGCCGCTACCATGTTGCCGCCACCTGCTGCAACCATATTACCCCCTCCAGCTGCTACCATATTTCCGCCACCTGGCGAAACTAGACCTGCAAAAGTAGTTTTGGTTTCATTCATCACGCTTTGACTTACCGTAGCTGTTACCAAGAAAGGAGCATTAGTTGCAATAGCCATTTTTTGACTTTGACCACTTGAATTTTTATTTTTCCAATCTTGATGACAACTCACCAATATCATATAGGAAAATAAACCTTGAGATTTCCAGTAGCTAAGCTCACCTGCATTAGGTTGTCTTCCAAATACGGTTTGATAAGAACGTTTTATTACCTTTTCGTATTCAGATGGAACACCTTTAACATATACCAAATGATTACTCATCATTTCAGTATAAGTACGATTGAAGGCAGCATGATAATTAATCTCACTTTGTGATGGGCGATAACCTAAAGCGTCTACATAGCTTTTAACAATTATTTCTTTGCCAATTGTGCCTTGATTACTTTTAATATAACCTTTATGGTTATCTACCAACCATTGAACAGATTTTTGTCCCTGTCCATTCCAATAGGTTAATTCTCCACTTGATGGGAGTCGACCGAATGCAAGCAAATAAGATGCTTGAACCCTTTCGGTATTTTGTGCGCTAACTCGCAATGCCATAGTTGTTAAGCTAACTAAGCAGAGCATAGAGATAATTAATTTTTTCATGACATTTAGGTTTGATTAATATTTAGTGAATTACTTATTGTTGTTTGTAAGACGAGCTGTTTATAATGAAATAAGTAAGCGTATTGGATATTTTATAAATCCCCACAACGGCTACGTAAGTTTCGCCAGAATTGTATTTGAGTTTTAAGGTATGGCCCGAAACGGTATAGGTGCCACTATTTTTGCTTGAGGAACTTGCGCCAGTTTCATTAGTGCTCACTGCTCCGTAACTTCCTTGAGTAAATTTGCCGTCTGGCGTAAAGTTCAATTTAGAGGAAGAAGAAAGATTCGCTGTAATCGCACCTGCAGAATAAGAGCCATTTAATTTGTAGTTTGCTGGTAAAGCCTCAGGGATAGTTACGATACCGCCATTGATAGCGCTGTACTGGCCTTTTGTTTTTTCAAAACTCCAACTATCAGATTTGCCGTTTTTCCATTTGATTTGAAAAGTATTACCTACAATTTTATAAGTGCCACTTCCACTTGCATTGTTGGCGCTTTCTGCGGCAATGTTTACTGGATTAACTCCATATTTTGGATTGAAAATAATAGTTCCATCATCACCAAGGTAAATCCATTCAATGCTTAGTCCAGAACTCCACATTGTGGTTTTTAAGAATAATTTTCCAGTTGATGCTATTGTTGTGCCGGTTTCCTCATTAGTTGAATTATTGTTGGCCGAAGTACAGCTAAATAAGGTAAACAATAATACGATTAGAGATAAGCTGAATTTAGTTTTCATGATGCTGAAATAAATGATGTATTATAAATTTCACAAAATGATTTTGTCTATTAATCCCTACCAATAGGTATTTGGCAACTATCTTTTTATGAAGATGAAATCACCACCCTCATCTCCAGCGCTCTTTATCTCACCGTACATTGGTGTCTGATCTGTATCGCTATTGTTCATTACTGCTATTTTTAATTTAGAAAATAAATCTTCAGCAGATAAGTATTTTTCGGTATTTTGATTTAATCTTTTAAGCAGGTATTCAACGAAAATACTTTTGTCAGGCACTTCTTTTAAGGCCCCACTGGTCATTGCTTTGCGGCTTGGCAAATCGTACAAAACACTAATTGCTTTTGGAGCATTGGCAAGTACAGACCTTGTTTTAAATATGCTGCCGGCAAAGCAAGCATCGGTAATTAAAAGTGTGTGTTTAGATTTTATGCTACTTATATATTCTTTTAAATCTGCATTAGAAACGTAAGTTGGTCTAGAACCATTTTGAGCATCTGAAGGAAACCAAAATCCTTCTTGTCTAGAATCCATCCATAATCCGTGACCTGCATAAAATATCAATACATTATCCTCCGGTTTTACCTTTGTTATTAAATCTTCTAACGCGGCAAATACCTGTAGCCTTGTCGGGTTTTTAAGCAGGTTAGTGTTTTGTTCCTCGAAATTATAAACTGTTTTAAGGGTGTTGGCAAGCTTTGTTGCATCACTTACTGGGTATTGTAAGTCTACAATTTTATCATCGGCATAATTTTCTACACCAATAATTAATGCATAATATTTTCCTAATACATTAGCAGTTGATGTTTCTACAATCTTTGGAACTTGAGGTTTTTCGACCAAAAATGTATAGTTGCCTTGGTTTCTAAATTCATCTGTTGCAACAACAGTTAGCGAATTGTCGCCGGTTTTTAGGGGTACATCTGCTGAGAAAGTCCCATCGGTACCTAAAACTGCAGCAATACCATTTATTGTTACAGTAGATATGAGAGAAGCATCGTTTGCAATGCCTGTAACTTTGATCCCGTCATTTGCAGAAACTACTTTCAGTCCTCTGGTCACTTCTGGAGACAAAATTTTTATTTCTGGCACTTTATTATCAACCTGTGCAATTTGTTTGTTAGGATTTACAGAGATTTTATTATCTAAATATTTAAAAGTTATATAATCATAACCGACAGTTTGATTTCCACCTGCTATTAAACCAAATTGATAGCCAGAAAATCCTATATCTCCATGGGTATAAACTAATATGTCATTAATGTAAAATAAAATCTTTCCTTCCTTTCTAAGGATGGTCAGTTTGTTTTTTGAATTGATTCCTTTATTTACAGCAGTTGTTTCTTTCCACGGAACCAAATCTCTATACCCATTGGCTGATGAATACCCAAAGCCGAAGTACCCAGCATTTGCAATGAAAAACTGGTAAGATTGTTTGGTATCTAAACCGAAAACAACACCAAATCCAGTTTCTCCCTTTCCGCTATAATAAACGGTTGAGGTTTCTAATAAAAAGTCTCTATTCATATCAACCCATGTTGCAGCAACGGTTACAGTACTTATGTTGATGTTTTTAGATGAATTAAATATTTTTAAATGGCTATTCTCCATTGCCATTCTCACTGAGTCCTTTGCCGCAATAACCCAATCATTTTCGTCATCTTGGTCAAAGGTTGTGCTGTAGGCAACTTTGCCAATGTTATCGTCTGCAGGAGTCAAAGCTGTGGTATTGGAATCATTTGAGGTTATCGTAAAGCTATTAAAGCCGATAGTCTGATTCATTTGAACCATGATGCCACAGTTATCTCCAAAAAAGATTGGGGCTACTAAATTAGCTACTGGTTGATTATTGATAAAGAGATAGATTTTATCACTTCTTTTTTCAACCTTTAATTTATTCTTAAAGCCTTGTGATCTATATATAAAATTGCTGGGTTGCCAATTTAGAATATTTGTATACTTCCCATTTGAAAAAGAATAAAGTGTGAAATTCCCATTTCCAGAAATACCAAAAAAGTATAGATTATTTACATCTTTCGCTCCAAACACAATGCCATAACCAAAATTATCAACTCCTTTTAAATGTTCTACAGTTGTTTCTATACTAAAACTACTGTTTTTGTTTGGGTAATAAGACACAAACTTGGCCGCATGAGCAACTGACTTTTTGTAAGTGAATTTGAAACTACCATCTTCAACCTTTGTGTTTATTTCTGGAGAATCATAATATGGCCAATCCTTACTTTTACTTTCGTTTGAGAAATTAGCTTGGTATAGAACGTTTTGTGCATTTACAGTAGTAGAACATATCAATGCGATTATAAATGATAGATATTTAAAAACTTTATACATTTTAGTTATGATCAAGTTCTACCATTAATGCCACAGTACTTTTACCTTTACTGAATCCGCTAAAACCAATCTTATCTTTTAAAAAGGTGATGTCAGAAGGTTCTACGATTTGATTTTTTAGCACTGCGTATATTTTTTCGTTAAAAGAACCTTTTTCAAATGCTATTCTTTTAATGATTTCATTGATATCTAAAGGTTCTTTGCTATAGAGCACACAAAGGAAATCTTTACCTGGTCTTTCATCAAATTCTATAAAATGATCTTCGTCTGGGATAGCTACATTGTTCTTTCTATCGGTAAGCGCAGCACTAATGCCATCGTTATATGGAAATATCTTCGTTATTTCATTCGTAAGGTCAGAGCTAATGGCATATACAAATGCGGGTTGATTATTTGAAATGTAAATCCTAAACCTAGTGCCAGAATTATATGCTTTTGTAGTTTGGTAGATGGTTAACGGACCTGACGTAGTTTTGGCAGGAACAACCTTTAAACCTCTTGAAGCCATAAAAAGGTTAGTTGGTATCGCTGTATTATTTGCTAATGTTAATGTGATTTGACCAGATAAGTCAGGAACATTTGGCTTGGTTTCAGGTAAATCTATAAACTCAAAAGCATAATTGGTAAAACTTGCAAAGTCCTCGTATTTGATCCAAATATAACCCATTGTTCCCCAAATTGTTCCCCAGCTATTTTGCACTTCAAAAGCGCCGCCAAACTTACTATCATCATACCCAACAACACACATGGCATGTGCTCCAAAAGACCCGTTGGGAGATTCTGTTGGTGTCCATAATTCTTTTTTGTTCGCTAAGCCAAATGATGGTGGGCAAGTCATTCCGATTAAAACCGGCTTTCTTTCTGAGATAGATTTTTTAACTGCCTGTATTTTTATTTTGGCAGGGTCTGAATTCTCAAAAATCTTTAGGTAATCTTTTATTTTAGAGTTTGTGGCAATATTCAATTGTGTCTCGCTAATTGATTCTGTACAGAGCGATGATAAGCTTTTATAAGGTAAAACCCCTTTATTTTTCATCAGTTCTAAAGCAATAAATATAGATGAGCCACCAACACATTTTAAATCATCTGGTTTTAGTAACCTATATAAAAAAGCGGGTGAGTAGGCGTGGTCTGTAATGTAGGCTTTATCGGTCCAGTTGTGTTTAATAGCGTCCACAATTGTTTTTCCGCAGTAAGCAGATGCCCAGGCTGTACAGGTGCCGTAATAACTTTGGTGGCCCGGTGTTGGTGCATACATTTTAATGGATGCTGCTGACGGTACAATATCTAGGTTTCTGGTTAGTTTTGCTTTTTTTGGCGTGGCCTTATATGCATTATCATCTAAATCTAATCCTCTTCCATATGGTGTTTGTGAAAAGGTATTTATACAAAGCGATAACAATACTAAAAAACAGTTGAATTTCTTTAAATGCATAGTTTTTTGAATAGTATGATAATTTTATATAAAAATATTAGAAACTTCAGTTTGTATGTATACCCTGTGGTAGGTATTTAAAAAACCTTATCTATGCGCTGATAAAGCTTCAATAAAATCATTTTATTTCTATCTTTTTTGTTTTTATTTAAGTAAATATTTGATAAAATAAACTAAATGACGTTTTTATAATCTCATTTATTGATTTATTACCTTTAAAATCCTCTATTTTTTCATTTTATGTTGATTTTTGGCGATAAAAAATTTTATAATTTCTATATTTTTTATAAAAACATAGAAATTATAAAAAAATAATTCCTATTTTGCTAATCGAAACTTAAAACTAAACTATTATTTTCTTTTTGTCGGCAATTTTTGCTTGCATAATGATAAATTATGCTTGTGAGTCGCATTTTTTTGTCAAATTTAATCTTTTGACGAATGTAGTAGTGAGAAAAAGTATTCATTTCTTGTTTTAGGTTGTTTTATTAAGAATTCAATTTCTCACATAAAATAATCATTAACCCTAAAAACTAAAAGTATGAAAGAAAAACTACTCGTTTTGTTCCTTCTAATTTTGCTAAGTGCCTCGGTAAATGCACAACAGAAGACGATTACTGGAAAAATTACAGAAAAAGGAGGGCTTCCCCTTCCGGGAGTTTCCGTTACTGTTCCGGGAACTAGAATTGCCACTCAGACCAATGAGGATGGTGTTTATTCCATTACAGTTCCCAATAATACTACCTTACTTGCATTTCGTTTCCTAGGTTATGTAAGTAAAACATTAACTATTGCCTCAGGCACAATTAATGTAACATTAGAAGAAGATACAAGTACATTAAGTGATGTAGTTGTAACTGGCTATGGTACGGTTAAGAAAAGTGACTTGGTTGGTTCTGTAGTTTCAATTAGAGGTAATCAAATTGCAAATAGGCCTGTTCAAAGTTTTGATCAAGCGCTTGGAGGGAAGGCAGCTGGTGTTCAAATCACAATACCAAATGGTGTGCTCAACAATCCTCCCGTATTTCGTATTCGAGGTACTAACTCAATCTCATTAAGTTCTTATCCGTTAGTTATTGTTGATGGTGTTGCATCTTTTACAGGAGATGTGAGTGGAAGTAACGCTGCGGGTAATGCGCTTTCAAGTATTAATCCCCAAGATATTGAAACAATTGACATCTTAAAAGATGCATCTGCAACTGCAATTTATGGTAGTAGAGCCGCTAATGGTGTAGTTGTAATTACAACCAAAAGAGGAAGAACTGGGAAAGCAACAGTGACTTATGATGGTTGGACGGGTGTAGCAAAAGTACAAAGGCTGCCAGATATGATGGATGCTTATCAATATACTGATATTAAAAATGAAGGTTTGAGAAATGCTGGAACTTTTAACGCTGCAACTAACGCTTATGCATTAACAAATGGTCCAGATGGGAATCCTATCAATACAAATTGGTATGATTATGCTTATCGTCAAGGCGTATCTTATAGCAACTCATTAAGCGTATCTGGCGGTTCAGAATCTACAAACTATTACATGTCACTTAACTATAGTAATCAACAAGGTATAATTGTTAAAAATGATTATAAAAGATTAGGAGTGCTTTTTAATATTGATCATAAAATAAGCAAATCATTAAGTGTAGGCGCTAAGTTGCAATATGCTAATGAGGATAACCTCGCAGTGATTAGTTCGGGTTCTTTAGATGGACAGGCGTTTTCTACGGCAGGTCTTGGTCGTGTGGCCTTAGTTAATTCTCCTAACGTTTCGCCTTACTCAAATACTGGTGGTTATAATTTAAGTGGAAATAACCTAGGTATAATGAATAATAAAGTTAGTCAAGTAGGTTTTTATAATCCTGTAGTTCAAATAGATTTGGATAGGTCTTATAACTATTTGAATAGGGTTCAATCAAATGCATTTGTACAATATAGGCCAATTCCAATGGTTACCTTAAGAAGTGTTTATGGTATAGATTATCTATACTCTACCAATGACACCTTTGCAAACCCTATAAATGGCGATGGTTTTGCGGCGTTGGGCTCTGCGGGTATGAGTTATAGTCAAAATAAACGTTCGGTCTGGACCACTACTGCTCAGGCAGATAAGACATTTAATGATGAGCATACATTCTCTCTACTTTTAGGTACAGAGCAGCAAACTACTGTGAATTCCTCTTTCGGTGCTGGTAGATCAGGGCTTTCTGATTTAGCTTTTAATGATTTTACTGCTGGTTATACCCAGTTTTCTAATACAGGAGGTTTTGGAGAGAATTATCTAGTTTCATTTTTTGGCCGTTTAAACTATGATTATAAAAAGAAATATATAGTAAACGGTACTTTACGTCAAGATGAGTACTCTGCGTTTGGTCCTGATAAAAAAGCAGGTACATTTTATAGTGTAGGTTTGGGATATGAATTAGCGCAAGAAGATTTTTGGAAAAACGGCAAAATGGGTAAAATTTTCAGCAGTTTTAAATTAAGAGGTAGTTATGGAGAAGTTGGTAATTTTGCTGGTTTAGGCAATTTGGCCCCAAATTCGTATTACAGTGCAGGCTTGTTCGGGGGTACCCCAACTTTGAACTTTAGTCAAGCAGGTAATTCAGAAATTGGTTGGGAAACCAGTAAAAAATTAGATGTGGGGGTTAATTTGGGTATCTTAAAAGACCGGATTACCTTCGAGTTAGCTTATTATAAAAATGATATCGATGGTCTAATTTATAATGTTCCTCAAGCTCCATCTGCTGGTTTGCCTAATTCTCCACAAACTAACATAGGTTCTATGTATAATAAAGGTTATGAGTTTACTGTGAATGCACAAGCGATTACCACTAAGAATTTTAGCTGGTCATCATCATTTAACTTTACCTATAACAAGAATGAAATTGAAGCACTAACACCAACAATTACGCAGTTTACATCAGCAACATCAGGTTTAGAAACTGCAAGTATCTCTAGAGTAGGTACATCATTAGGTATGATTTATGTGGTAACCACTGCTGGTGTAGATCCTGCAACTGGAAGAAGAATATTTGTTAGCGGTTCTACAGGCAGAAAAATGCTTTATGACCATGCTTCGCCTGTGGCAAGTCGCTGGAGATATGAAGATGGGACAATTGCACCGGGTATAACTTCTCAAGATCAGCAAGTGTATGGTAACTCTCAGCCTAAATTCTATGGTGGTTTCAACAACAACTTTAAATATAAAAACATTGATTTGAGTTTAACTATTACTTATCAAGCAGGGTTCTACATCTATAATGGAACACAGGCATCCATCATGGATCAACGTTTCTGGAATAACTCTGTTGATATATTAAATAGATGGACTACACCTGGACAAATTACCGCTGTGCCAAGAGTTGTTGCGGGCGATAACATGTCTAATGGTTCGGCAGTGCCGCTTGATATCAATGTTTATAAAGGAGATTTCGTTAAATTGAGAGATATCTCAGTAGGTTACACTCTTCCGGGTAGCTTTCTTACTAAAATGAAGATCGCTTCTGCAAGGGTGTTTTTGAGCGGACAAAATTTACTCATCCTTACCAAATACAATGGTACTGATCCTGAAGTTTCATCAAATGGTGGTTCTAATGGTTCTCAGGGTGTTGAGCGTAACTCGGTAGCAAGTGCAAGAGTGTTTACTGCAGGATTAAATTTCAAATTTTAAGATGATTAACATGAAAAGAAAAATAATATATACACTTGCATTGTTGGCTGTTATTGCTACATCATGCAGAAAGGAATCGAAATTAAATCCAGAATCGGTTAATGCCGTTTCCTTTGAATTTTCTTTTACTACCCCAGATAGGGTAAAAGCCCAGGTGCTAGGGATGTACTCAGGGTTAAAGGCCAGTGATTTTTATGGCGGTAGGTACATCGTTTACAATGAGGTAAGGGCAGATAACTATATTAACCTCACAACAAATGCTGTAACGGCTTATCAAGTATGGAATTTTACAACCTCTAATAATGCCCAAGAGGTAACTGGTTTGTGGGGTGCCGCTTACTCGGTAATTAATAGATGTAATTTATTTATAGATGGAATGGCTGCTGGTGGTGCTGCAACCGTGGGGCCGGCATTGGCAGCCAATTATGTTGCAGAAGCGAAATTGGTAAGGGCAATTAGTTATTATAGCTTATTGCAGTTATATGCTAGGCCATATTATGATGGTAATGGAAATAAACCTGGGGTTCCACTAAGATTAAAAGGAAATTCCGTTGCTGGTAATTACGACTTGGCTAGAAGTACTGTTGGAGAGGTTTATACTCAAATTTTGAAGGATTTGAGTGAGGCTGAAACAGCTTTGCCATTGAATTATGCTACAGCGTATGATAATACAATACGTGGTCATAGAAATACTGCAATTGCATTTAAAACAAGGGTTTATTTAAGTATGCAGCGTTATGCAGATGTAATTACAGAAGCTAATAAAATTGTGAGTGCTGCTGCACCGTTTACTGCAACATCAGGTGTTGCCAATGCGCTACAAGCTAATGTGGCTAATGTATTTAAAACCCCTTATACTACTACGGAGTCAATTTTATCGTCACCAATGAATGCCACTACCGATGTTGTTGGCGGGCAAAATGCATTGGGGTCGTATTTTTTCTCGGTAAGAGAATTTAAATTAAATGATGCTGGTATTATTGCCGATGCTGGTTGGAAAACAACAGACGCTAGAAGGACGTTAATAGGTACGGCAACAATAAGTGGGGTATCTAGTAAATTGATGGGTAAGTTTGCAACACCGTCTCCTTATATAGACTACGTGCCAATTATCCGCTACGCAGAGGTTTTGTTAAGTTTAGGGGAGGCTATTACCAGAAGCACAAACACAGTTGATGCTAGAGCAATTAGTCTGTTAAATGCAGTTAGGCAACGTTCAGACGCCACAACTACTTTTACGGCTGCGGATTTCTTGACTTCTCAATCCCTTGCTGACGCATTCTTAAAAGAGAGAAATATTGAGTTGCTTGGAGAAGGGTTAAGAAGTCCAGATTTATTGAGACTAGGTTTAGATTTGCCTGCAAAAGGAACCGTGTCTTCGGTTCCCTCAACGGATAGAAGATATATTTTTCCTATCTCGCAAACAGAATTGTTATATAATAAATTGATGACGGATAACTAATTTTAGTTTTGTGTTTAATGAATGCCTCGAATTTTTCGGGGCATTTTTATTTACTTAAAAGAAGACTGAAAATACTTAACCGTTAGCTTTCCAATATTTTTTATAAAAACCTTTCTAGTTTTCAATATTTTACCTACATTTGCAACCCCAATAACAGGGAACATTAAACACATCGAGAGGAGGTATTTCTACGTTATGATTATTATTAACATTAAAGACGGCGAATCATTAGATAAAGCGCTTAAACGTTTCAAGAAAAAGTTTGAAAAAACTGGTGTATTGAGAGAACTACGTAGTCGTCAGGCATACGAGAAAAAATCTGTTGCTCGTCGTACAGAAATCAAACATGCTGTTTACATTCAGAACATGAACCAAGAAGGAACTTTATAGTTTTAACTTGTTTACATAGATAAAAAAGTCCCGATGTTTTAGTCGGGACTTTTTTTTTGAAAAAAATATTTTGCAATTCATTTTTTTGTATATTGACAAATATTGAATAACGAATAAGGCCTATGCTTATTAGTAGTTTTTTAACCTATTTGCAACATGAGAAGCGTTATTCTCCACATACTGTAAAGTCATATCATACTGATTTATTGCAATTTGAGCAGTTTTTAGAAAAGGAATTTGAAACTGATCTCATCTCTGCCCAACCGCCCCAAGTAAGAAGTTTTATGGTTTCTTTAATGGAAGATAAAATTTCTGAAAATGCCATTGGGCGAAAAATATCCTCTCTCCGTAGTTTCTACAAATATCTTTTACGGGAGCAGGCGCTAAAGAAAAATCCAATGCTTTTAATTAAGGCGCCTAAGGTTCCAAAACGCTTACCTGTGTTTATTGAAGAAACTAAAATGGCTTCATTATTAGATGGGTTAGATAGGTTTGATGAAAGTTTCACTAGCCAAAGAGATAAAATTGTTTTAGAAATGCTTTTTGGCACTGGAGTTCGTTTAGCAGAATTGTTACTTTTAAAGGAAACAGATGTTAATTTTTACGAATCAACGATTAAAGTGCTGGGTAAGAGAAACAAGGAGCGCATTATCCCATTGCATAGCGAACTAATTGTTCAAATTAAAAATTACATTGAATTAAAATCATTGCAAAAATTTGATAACAAAAACACTACCTTAATCGTTAGCAATACTGGCGCTTCAGGCTATCCCAAATTAATATACAGGATAGTAACTAGTTATTTGACATTAATATCAACTCAAGATAAAAAGAGCCCACATGTTTTAAGGCATTCTTTTGCAACTAGTTTATTGAATAGAGGTGCGGATCTAAATTCAATTAAAGAGCTGTTGGGGCATGCAAGCTTAGCTGCAACACAAGTTTATACGCACAATTCAGTAGAACGTTTAAAAACTATATATAAACAAGCCCATCCAAAGGCATAAAAAAGGAGGAAAAATGAAAATTAGAGTACAGTCGATCCATTTCAATGCGGACAAGAAATTATTAGATTTCATTCAAAAAAAAGTAGATAAGTTAGATTTATTCTTTGACCAAATTATAGGGGGCGAGGTTTATTTGAAACTCGAGAATGTAGAAGACGAAGAAAATAAGATATCAGAAATAAAATTAATGGTTCCAGGAGGAACATTGTTCGCTAAAGAGCAATGCAAATCATTCGAAGAGGCTACAGATTTGGCCATCGAATCACTAAAAAAGCAAATTACCAAGCATAAAGATAAAACTCGTGCAAAATTAAGCGAACATAAAGCGCTTTTAAATGCTGATGAAGTATCTGATTACTAAGTAGATATTTTTAACATTCATTTATATAAGAATTGACGGAAACTATTCCGTCAATTTTTTTTAAAATAAATTTTTTTCAAAGATTAATTATTGTAGATTTGCATTCCATTTCGGAAGGGGCATTGCTTCAATTAGAAATGGGTTGTTCTGTGAAAAGATAAAAAATAAAAAAAATGTCAGTTCGATTATATAAAAACACAATTTTTTATATATTTGCGCCTCATTAAAAAAGTATAAAAGCCTCCTTAGCTCAGCTGGTAGAGCAACTGACTTGTAATCAGTAGGTCATTGGTTCGATCCCGATAGGAGGCTCTTTTATTTTATAAGCTTAGTAATAAGTTCGTAATTTAAAAGCGGGGGGATTCCAGAGCGGCCAAATGGGACAGACTGTAACTCTGTTATCGCAAGATTTCGAAGGTTCGAATCCTTCTCCCCCCACAATCTGATTTTAGATTGGAGATTGTAAATTTTAGATTGTATTGCAATCGTAAATCGTAAATCAAAAAATTGTAAATCAAAAAGCGGAAGTAGCTCAGTTGGTAGAGCGATAGCCTTCCAAGCTATAGGTCGCGAGTTCGAACCTCGTCTTCCGCTCTTGGGAGTTCATTAGTAAAATTGGTTCAATGGTTCTTTATAACTTTGAACTAATGAGCAAGTGAACTAATGAGCTGAAAAAAGCCGACTTAGCTCAGCGGTAGAGCACTTCCTTGGTAAGGAAGAGGTCATGGGTTCAATTCCCATAGTTGGCTCTAAAAGAATAAAGAATAAATACTTTGTTAAATCTGCTGAAAAAGCAGAATGAGCAAGGTTTTTTGTATTGAAATTGTATCAAAACAATAAATAAATAAAAAGTTAACCTACTAATAAGTATAAAAAAATGGCAAAAGAAAAGTTTGACCGCAGCAAGCCGCACTTAAACATCGGCACTATCGGTCACGTTGACCACGGTAAAACAACCTTAACAGCAGCTATCACTAAAGTGTTATCTGATGCAGGTTTATCTGAGGCACGTTCATTCGATTCAATTGACTCTGCTCCAGAGGAAAAAGAAAGAGGTATCACAATTAACACGGCTCACGTTGAGTATTCAACAGCTAACCGTCACTATGCACACGTTGACTGTCCAGGTCACGCGGATTACGTGAAAAACATGGTTACTGGTGCGGCTCAAATGGACGGTGCTATCATTGTGGTAGCAGCTACAGATGGTCCAATGCCACAAACTCGTGAGCACATTCTATTGGCTCGTCAGGTAGGTGTACCTTCATTAGTTGTTTTCATGAACAAAGTTGATATGGTGGATGATCCAGAATTACTAGAATTAGTAGAGATGGAAGTTCGTGAATTATTATCTTTCTATGAATTCCCTGGTGATGATATTCCTGTAATTCAAGGTTCAGCTCTTGGTGGTTTGAACGGAGATGCTAAATGGGTAGCAAAAATCATGGAATTAATGGATGCTGTAGATAGCTACATTCCAATTCCTCCACGTTTGACAGATCTTCCATTCTTAATGCCTGTTGAAGATGTATTCTCGATTACTGGTCGTGGTACTGTAGCAACTGGTCGTATTGAGCGTGGTGTAATCAACTCTGGTGATCCAGTTGAAATCTTAGGTATGGGTGCTGAGAACTTAAAATCTACAGTAACTGGTGTTGAGATGTTCCGTAAGATCCTTGATTATGGTGAAGCTGGTGATAACGTAGGTTTATTATTGCGTGGTATTGAGAAAACTGATATCAAACGTGGTATGGTAATCTGTAAACCAGGTTCAGTAACTCCTCACGCTGATTTTAAAGCTGAGATCTACGTATTATCAAAAGCAGAAGGTGGTCGTCACACTCCATTCTTCAACAAATACCGTCCACAATTCTATTTCCGTACTACAGATGTAACTGGTGAAATTTCATTAGCTGAAGGAACTGAAATGGTAATGCCAGGTGATAACGTTACAATTTCTGTGAAATTGATTTCTCCTATCGCAATGGAAAAAGGTCTACGTTTCGCTATCCGTGAAGGTGGTAGAACAGTAGGTGCTGGTCAGGTAACTGAAATTTTAAAATAAGGGTTATACCTTTAAATATCACAATTAGCTAATTGGCAAATTCGCTGATTAGCTAATTGTGTCTACGGGAATAGTTCAATGGTAGAATAGAGGTCTCCAAAACCTTTGATCAGGGTTCGAATCCTTGTTCCCGTGCTATAACAATGAGAGAATAATAAAATGAAAGAATGGGGGTTTGTCCAAAATATACAATCCTTTAATCCTTTAAAATTCAATCATTTAAAATTATATAATATGGCTGGTGTAGTTCAATTTATTAAAGAATCATACGAAGAAATGACCCAGAAGGTAACTTGGCCTACTTGGGGAGATTTGCAAAATTCTGCCGTACTGGTTTTAGTAGCATCATTAATTATTGCATTAGTTGTGTTTGCAATGGATAAAGGAGCTAATTATATATTAGAAACTTTTTATAATTCACTTTCTAAATAAGATAACTAGATGAACGATCAGTTAAAGTGGTATGTAGTTAGAGCGGTTAGTGGTAAAGAAAAGAAAGTAAAACAGTATATCGATTCTGAAATTAGCCGTTTAGGTCTTTCTCATCTAGTTCCTCAAGTATTAATCCCTATGGAGAAATACTATCAAATGAAAGAGGGAAAGAAAATTGCAAAGGAGCGTAACTTTTATCCAGGTTATGTTTTAATTGAAGCAGTTTTAGACGGAGAGTTAGAACACGTTATAAAAGGAGTGAATAGTGTTATTGGATTTTTAGGCGACAAAGCTGGAAATGCAATTCCTATGCGCCAAGCAGAAGTTAACCGTATTTTAGGTAAGGTTGATGAAATGAGCCAACAAGCTGAAACAATGAACATCGCATATTATGTAGGTGAGAATGTTAAAGTAATGGATGGTCCGTTTAATGGATTTACCGGAGTTATCGAAGAAGTTAACGAAGAAAAGAAAAAACTAAAAGTGATGGTTAAAATCTTCGGTCGTAAAACGCCACTGGAGCTTAACTATATGCAAGTAGAAAAAGAATAAAATTTATTTTAAAAAATATATTTGAGGACTGCAAGATTATTCATATCTTTGCAGTCCTTTTGGTTTATGCTGGGTTGGGAATATCGTAAAAAGAGCATTTTTTGTTCAATTCTCATATCTCAAATCTCATATCTAAAAGGATCAAAATGTTACATGCTTCCAATATTTAACATTGAGTATTACAATTAACAAATCAGAAAATGGCAAAAGAAGTCGGTGCACTTGTTAAATTACAAATCAAAGGCGGAGCTGCAAACCCATCACCACCAGTAGGACCTGCATTAGGTGCTAAAGGTGTTAATATCATGGAGTTTTGTAAACAATTCAATGCTCGTACCCAAGATAAGCCAGGTAAAGTATTACCAGTTGTGATTACTGTATATGTGGACAAGTCTTTCGAATTCATCATCAAGACCCCTCCAGTTGCTATCCAATTATTGGATGCTACTAAATTAACGAGTGGTTCTGCTGAGCCCAACCGTAAGAAAGTTGGTTCGGTGACTTGGGATCAAGTTAAGTCAATTGCTGAAGATAAGATGACTGATTTAAATGCATTCACTATCGAATCTGCTATGAAAATGGTAGCAGGTACAGCACGCAGTATGGGAATCACCGTTAGTGGTGATGCACCCTGGACAAATTAATTAACAAAAAACAGTTTACAACAGTGGCGAAATTAACAAAAAATCAAAAACTGGCACACGCTAAACTAGAAATCGGTAAATCGTATTCTTTACAGGATGCGGCTGCTTTGGTAAAAGAGATTACTACAACTAAATTTGATGCATCTGTTGATATCGATGTAAGTTTAGGCGTAGATCCACGTAAAGCCAATCAAATGGTACGTGGTATAGCTACTTTACCTCATGGTACAGGTAAAACTGTACGTGTTTTAGTACTTTGTACTCCTGATAAGGAAGAAGAGGCTAAAGCTGCAGGAGCAGATTTCGTAGGTTTAGACGAATATGTGGCAAAGATTGAAGGTGGTTGGACAGATGTTGACATTATTATCACTACTCCTGCTTGTATGGCAAAAGTAGGTAAACTGGGCCGCGTTTTAGGTCCACGTAACCTTATGCCAAACCCAAAATCAGGTACAGTAACCAACGAAGTTGGAAAAGCTGTAACTGACGTAAAAGGCGGTAAGATTGATTTTAAAGTTGACAAAACTGGTATCATCCATGCTTCAATAGGAAAAGTATCATTCTCAGCAGAGAAAATATATGAAAACGCGTTGGAGGTTCTTCAAACGATTTCTAAATTAAAACCTTCTGCTGCAAAAGGAACTTATTTTAAAAGCATTCACGTGTCTTCTACAATGAGTCCTGGAATTGCAATCGAAACTAAATCAGTAGCGGGGATCTAATTATGAACAGAGAAGAAAAACAAGAAGTAGTTTTAGCTCTACAAGAGAAAATGCAAGAGTATGGCAATTTTTATATTGCTGATACCTCAGGCTTATCTGTTGAGAAAGTAAATAACATCCGTCGCAAATGTTTCGAAAGCGGTATCGAAATGAAAGTTGCAAAAAATACATTGATCAAAATTGCGATTGATGGATTAGAAGGCGACTCGTCTGAGATACACGCAGCATTAAAAGGTCAATCGGCTTTATTATTTTCAAAAGTAGGAAATGCACCAGCTAAGCTGATCAAATCTCTAAGAAAAGGTAAAGAAACGAAACCAGCGCTTAAAGGTGCTTATATCGATACAGCAATATTTGTTGGTGATAACCAATTAGATGCATTAGTAAGTCTTAAATCAAGAGAAGAACTTATTGGTGAAATCATTGGATTATTACAATCACCAGCTAAAAACGTTGTGTCGGCATTGCAATCTGGCGGTAACAAAATTGCAGGTATTGTTAAAACACTACAAGAAAGAGGTTAACGAACACCTGAAGTTCGAAATTAAACAAAAATATTTTTACGTAAATTTTTAAAATCTTAATAAAATGGCAGATTTAAAAGCGTTTGCTGAGCAATTGGTAAACTTAACAGTTAAAGAAGTTAACGAATTAGCTCAAATCTTAAAAGACGAGTATGGTATCGAACCAGCTGCTGCGGCAGTTGCTGTTGCAGGTCCTGCTGCTGGTGGCGAAGCTGCTGCAGTTGAAGAAAAAACTACTTTTGATGTAATATTGAAAGAAGCTGGTGGCGCTAAGTTAGCAGTTGTTAAATTGGTAAAAGACCTAACTGGTTTAGGTTTGAAAGAAGCTAAAGATTTAGTTGATGGTGCACCAAAAGAATTAAAAACTGGTGTTGCTAAAGACGAAGCAGAAGCTTTGAAAAAACAATTAGAAGAAGCTGGAGCTGTAGTTGAGATTAAGTAATTACTTAATTTTAACGAACCTTTAAGAATAAGACTCCGACTATTAAGTCGGAGTCTATTCCCGTTTATAAACATTTCATCTTGTTTGGTTGGTGATCTGTTTAAAGGCAAACCAAACTAATAGTTTATTCTTAAACTAAATTAAATTTAGTCCCTTGGCAAGTAAAGTCGTAGACCAAAGAGTAAATTTTGCACGTAGTAAGCATATCATAGATTATCCAGATTTTCTGGATGTGCAGTTGCAATCATTTAGAGAATTTTTTCAGATAGAAACAACTTCAGATAACCGTCACACAGAAGGTTTGTTTAAAGTATTTGCTGAAAATTTCCCAATCACTGATTCGAGAAACATATTCGTTTTAGAATTTTTAGATTATTTTATTGACCCACCACGTTATGACATTCCTGAATGTATTGATCGTGGGTTAACTTACAGTGTCCCGTTAAAAGCAAAGCTAAAACTTTCTTGTAACGATGCAGAACACGAGGATTTTGAAACCATCATTCAAGATGTATACTTAGGAACCATACCATACATGACTCCAAAAGGTACGTTTGTGATTAACGGTGCAGAACGTGTAATCGTTTCTCAATTACACAGGTCTCCAGGTGTGTTCTTCGGCCAAAGCCGTCACACAAATGGAACCAAGTTATATTCTGCTCGTGTGATCCCTTTCAAAGGTTCTTGGATTGAGTTTGCTACAGACGTTAATAACGTAATGTATGCTTACATCGACCGTAAGAAAAAATTCCCGGTAACCACCTTATTGCGTGCAATCGGTTATGATTCTGATAAAGACATCTTAGAATTGTTTGATCTTGCTGACGAAGTAAAAGTTAGTAAATCAGGCTTAAAGAAGTATACAGGACGTAAACTGGCTGCAAGAGTTTTAAGAAAATGGACTGAAGATTTTGTAGATGAGGATACAGGTGAAGTTGTTTCTATAGATCGTAATGAAGTTATCTTAGATAGGGATACCGTTCTTGAAGACGACCATATCGATATGATCATCGATGCAGGTGTTAAAACTATTATCTTATCTAAAGATGATGGTGCATCTCAAGCTGATTATACCATTATATACAATACTTTACAAAAAGATACTTCAAACTCTGAAAAAGAGGCTGTTGAAAACATCTATCGTGCTTTGCGTAACGCAGAACCACCTGATGAGGAAACTGCAAGAGGTATCATTGAGCGTTTATTCTTCTCAGATAAACGTTATGACTTAGGTGATGTGGGTAGATACCGTATTAACCGTAAGTTAAAAATGGATACTCCTGATCATGTGAAAGTATTAACTAAAGCAGATATTATTGCTATTGTTAAATACTTAATCAAATTGATCAACTCTAAAGAAGAAGTGGATGATATTGATCACTTGTCTAACCGTCGTGTTCGTACAGTAGGTGAGCAATTATATGCGCAATTCGGTGTTGGTTTAGCTCGTATGGCTAGAACTATCCGTGAGCGTATGAACATTCGTGATAATGAGGTGTTTACACCAACAGATTTGATTAATGCCCGTACATTATCGTCGGTTATTAACTCATTCTTTGGTACTAACCAATTATCTCAGTTCATGGATCAAACCAATCCTTTGGCAGAGATTACGCACAAACGTCGTTTGTCAGCTTTAGGCCCAGGTGGTTTATCACGTGAGCGTGCTGGTTTCGAGGTTCGTGACGTTCACTATACTCACTATGGTCGTTTATGTACCATTGAAACTCCAGAGGGACCAAACATTGGTTTGATTTCATCACTATGTGTACACGCTAAAATTAACAATTTAGGTTTCATCGAAACTCCTTATAAAATTGTTGAGAATGGTGTTGTGGCAATGGATAAAGATGTAATCTATCTTTCTGCTGAAGATGAGGATGGTAAAACTATCGCACAAGCAAATGCTGAGTATGATGAAAAAGGAAACTTTACAACTGCTCGTGTTAAAGCTCGTTACGAAGGTGACTTCCCGATTATTGAGCCTGAGAAATTAGACTTAATGGATATTGCTCCTAACCAAATTACCTCTATCGCTGCTTCATTGATTCCTTTCTTGGAACATGATGATGCGAACAGGGCTTTGATGGGATCGAACATGCAACGTCAGGCTGTACCATTGTTACGTCCTGAAGCTCCAATTGTTGGTACAGGTTTAGAAGGTCGCGTTGCTCGTGACTCGAGAACTTTGATCAATGCAGAAGGTGATGGTGTTGTAGAATATGTTGATGCTAACGAAATCACTATTAAATATGTACGTAACGATGGAGATCGTTTAGTATCGTTTGAGGGTGATAGCAAAACTTATAAATTAATCAAGTTCAAAAAAACCAACCAGAACACTTGTATCAACTTAAAACCTATCGTTAAGAAAGGTCAGAAAGTTGTTAAAGGACAAGTACTTTGTGAAGGTTATGCAACTGAAAATGGAGAGTTGGCATTAGGAAGAAACTTAAAAGTTGCTTTCATGCCTTGGCAAGGATATAACTTTGAGGATGCGATTGTAATTAACGAACGTATTGTTAGAGATGATATTTTTACCTCTTTACACATTGAAGAGTTTGAATTAGAAGTACGTGATACAAAACGTGGAGAAGAGGAATTAACACCAGATATTCCTAACGTTTCTGAAGAAGCTACTAAAGATTTAGATGAAAACGGTATCATCCGCATTGGTGCTGAAGTAAAAGAAGGCGATATTCTAATTGGTAAAATTACACCAAAGGGTGAGTCTGATCCTTCACCAGAAGAGAAATTACTTCGTGCAATCTTTGGTGATAAAGCCGGTGATGTTAAAGATGCTTCATTGAAAACTCCACCTTCAATTAAAGGTGTGGTAATTGATACTAAGTTATTCTCAAGAGCTAAGAAAACTACTAAAGCAGAAGAAAAATCAGCTATTGAGAAATTAGATAAGAGATATAATTTAGCTACAGAGAACCTTAAAAACGAATTAGTTGATAAATTGTTCCAAATTGTAAATGGTAAAACATCTCAAGGTGTATTTAACGTTTACAAGGAAATGTTAATCGCTAAAGGCGCTAAGTTTACTCAGAAAATATTAGCAGACCTAGAGTACGCTCATATTAACCCATACAAATGGACAACTGATGATGATAAAAACGATCAAATCAAGTTGTTGTTACATAACTATGGTATCCGTGTAAACGAAGAATTAGGTGCATACAAACGCGATAAATTTGCAATTAGTGTTGGTGATGAGTTACCATCAGGAATTGTTCAAATGGCGAAAGTTTATGTAGCTAAAAAACGTAAATTAAAAGTAGGTGATAAGATGGCTGGTCGTCACGGTAATAAGGGTATTGTTGCTCGTATTGTACGTGATGAAGATATGCCATTCTTAGAAGATGGAACACCAGTTGATATCGTGTTGAACCCACTGGGTGTACCTTCACGTATGAACTTGGGTCAGATCTACGAAACTGTATTGGCTTGGGCTGGTAAAGAATTGGGTGTTAAATTTGCAACTCCAATTTTTGATGGTGCTAAATCTGATGAGGTTGAAGAGTGGATTGCTAAGGCAGGTGTACCAGCTTCTGGTAGAACTTACCTACACAATGGTTTAACGGGAGAGAAATTTGATCAGCCGACTACAGTAGGTATTATTTATATGCTTAAACTGGGTCACATGGTTGATGATAAGATGCACGCTCGTTCTATCGGACCATACTCATTAATTACACAACAACCATTGGGTGGTAAAGCTCAGTTCGGGGGTCAACGTTTTGGTGAGATGGAGGTTTGGGCATTAGAGGCATTTGGTGCAGCTAATATCCTACAAGAGATCTTAACAGTAAAATCTGATGATGTTATTGGAAGAGCCAAAACTTACGAAGCCATCGTTAAAGGCGAAAACCTACCAACTCCAGGTGTACCAGAATCATTTAATGTATTGGTACATGAGTTACGCGGTTTAGGTTTAGATATTACGTTAGACTAACAATGATGTAAAATGTGAGATGGAAAATGGCAAATATGTCGTTTCCATCTTCCATCTTACCTCTTACATTTTAACCTTAAAGAAGTATGTCTTACAAAAAGGATAATAAATTAAAAAGCAATTTCACCTCGATTACCATTAGCTTGGCATCGCCTGAGAATATCTTAGAGCGTTCAAGTGGTGAGGTGTTAAAACCTGAGACTATCAATTATCGTACTTACAAACCAGAACGTGATGGTTTGTTTTGCGAGCGTATTTTTGGTCCGGTAAAAGATTACGAATGTCACTGTGGTAAATACAAACGTATCCGTTATAAAGGTATTGTTTGTGACCGTTGTGGTGTTGAGGTAACTGAGAAAAAAGTACGTAGAGAGCGTATGGGTCACATCAACTTGGTGGTGCCTGTTGCGCATATCTGGTATTTCCGTTCTTTACCTAACAAAATCGGTTATCTTTTAGGTTTACCTACCAAAAGACTAGATTTGATCATTTACTACGAGCGTTATGTAGTAATTCAAGCTGGTTTAATGGCAGATCAAGGTATCAACTATATGGACTTCTTAACTGAGGAAGAATATTTAGATATCTTAGATAAATTACCTAAAGAAAATCAATATTTAGACGATAAAGATCCTAATAAATTTGTTGCCAAAATGGGAGCAGAGGCGTTAGAAGATTTATTAAAACGTATTGATTTAGATAGCTTATCATACAATTTACGTCACCAAGCTGCTAACGAAACTTCGCAACAACGTAAAAATGAAGCGTTAAAACGTCTTCAAGTTGTAGAAGCTTTCCGTGGTGCTAGAACTCGTATTGAGAATAACCCAGAGTGGATGATCATTAAAATCGTTCCTGTTATTCCACCAGAATTACGTCCTTTAGTACCTCTAGAAGGTGGTCGTTTTGCAACTTCAGATTTGAACGATTTATATCGTCGTGTAATTATCCGTAACAATCGTTTAAAACGTTTGATCGAGATTAAAGCACCAGAAGTTATTTTGCGTAACGAAAAACGTATGTTACAGGAAGCTGTAGATTCGTTATTCGATAACTCACGTAAAGTAAATGCTGTTAAAACTGAAGGTAACAGAGCATTAAAATCTCTATCTGATATTTTAAAAGGTAAACAAGGTCGTTTCCGTCAGAACTTACTAGGTAAACGTGTGGATTATTCTGCTCGTTCGGTAATTGTTGTAGGACCAAACCTTAAACTACACGAGTGTGGTTTACCAAAAGATATGGCTGCTGAGCTTTTCAAACCGTTTATTATTCGCAAGATGATTGAACGTGGAATTGTGAAAACAGTTAAATCTGCTAAGAAAATTGTAGATAGAAAAGACCCATTAGTTTGGGATATTCTTGAAAACGTATTAAAAGGACACCCAGTGTTACTTAACCGTGCACCTACGTTGCACAGATTAGGTATCCAATCTTTCCAACCACGTTTAATTGAAGGAAAAGCTATTCAATTACACCCATTAGTTTGTACTGCATTTAACGCGGATTTTGATGGTGACCAGATGGCGGTGCATTTACCTTTAGGTCATGCAGCAATTTTGGAAGCCCAAGTTCTAATGTTAGCAGCGCACAACATTCTAAACCCTGCAAATGGTACACCGATTACGGTTCCATCTCAGGATATGGTTTTGGGTCTTTATTATATTACTAAAGGCCGTAGAACTGATGCTGGTCGTGTTGTTAAAGGACAAGATTCATCATTCTATTCTCCAGAAGAAGTTATTATTGCTTACAACGAGAAGAAAATTGATTTACACGCTTTCATTAAAGTGAAAGTTAACGTAAAACAAGAAGATGGAACGATTGTAAATAAATTAACTGAAACTACTGTTGGTAGAGTATTGTTCAACCAAATGGTGCCAGAAGAAGTGGGTTATATCAACGAACTATTAACTAAAAAATCTTTAAGAGATATTATTGGTGAAGTAGTGAAAATGACTGGTATGGCTCGTTCTGCAAGATTCCTTGATGATATCAAAGAACTTGGATTTAGAATGGCATTCCAAGGTGGATTATCGTTTAACTTGCAAGATGTTAACATTCCAGTAGAGAAACATACTTTGTTGGAACAAGCAGCTGGTGAAGTTGAAGAGGTAAGAAACAACTATAACATGGGTTTCATTACCAACAACGAGCGTTACAACCAAATTATCGATATCTGGACACGTATCAACAACCGTTTAACTACGTTTGTAATGAACCAATTGTCTAGCGATAACCAAGGTTTCAACTCTGTTTACATGATGCTTGATTCTGGAGCCCGTGGTTCTAAGGAGCAAATTCGTCAGTTAGCAGGTATGCGTGGTTTGATGGCTAAGCCTCAAAAATCTGGTTCAGGTGGTGAGATTATCGAAAACCCGATTTTATCTAACTTTAAAGAAGGATTATCGGTATTAGAATACTTTATCTCTACTCACGGTGCTCGTAAAGGTTTGGCGGATACGGCGTTAAAAACTGCTGATGCTGGTTACTTAACCCGTCGTTTACATGACGTTGCACAAGATATGATTGTAAATGCGGTAGATTGTGGTACTTTAAGAGGTATGTACACCACTGCATTAAAAGATCAAGAAGATATTGTTGAGCCATTATATGACAGGATTTTAGGTCGTATTTCTCTTCATGATGTTTTCAATCCATTAGATGGTAAATTATTAGTTGCTGCAGGCGAAGATATTTCTGAAGAAATTGCAAAAACTATTGAAGAATCTCCATTAGAAGGTATTGAAATTCGTTCGGTATTAACTTGTGAAAATAAAAGAGGTGTTTGTTCACTATGTTATGGTCGTAACTTAGCTTCTGGTAAACGTGTTCAAAGAGGTGAAGCTGTCGGTGTAATTGCTGCACAGTCAATCGGTGAGCCGGGTACACAGTTAACTTTACGTACATTCCACGTTGGTGGTACTGCATCAAACATTGCTGCAGAATCTCAAATCAATGCTAAATTTGATGGTGTGATCGAATTTGAAAACTTACGTACTGTACCAACTACTACAGAAGATGGTGTTGTTGATATCGTATTGGGTCGTTCAGGTGAGTTTAAAATTACTGAGCCAGGTACTGGTAAAGTAATTGTAACTAACAACATTCCTTATGGTGCATTCTTATTCGTTAAAGAAGGAGACAAAATCTCTAAAGGCGATAAGATTTGTTCATGGGATCCATATAACGCGGTTATTATCTCAGAATTTGCAGGTAAAATCGAGTTTGATGCGATTGTTGAAGGTGTAACTTTCCGTGAAGAATCAGATGAGCAAACTGGTCACCGTGAGAAAGTAATTATCGATACACGTGATAAAACTAAAAATCCATCTATCAGAGTAGTAGATAAAAAAGGTGAACTTATTAGAGGATACAACATCCCAGTAGGAGCTCACATTGCTATTGACGAAGGAGATGCAGTTCAAACTGGTCAGATTTTAGTTAAGATACCTCGTGCTACAGGAAAAACAAGAGATATTACGGGTGGTTTACCACGTGTAACTGAATTGTTTGAAGCACGTAATCCATCTAACCCAGCTGTAGTAACTGAGATTGATGGTGTGGTAACTTTAGGTGGTGTTAAACGTGGTAATCGTGAGATGACTATCGAATCTAAAGACGGAGAAGTTAAAAAATATTTAGTGCCATTGTCTAAACACATTTTGGTACAGGATAACGACTTTGTGAAAGCAGGTATGCCATTATCTGACGGATCAATTTCTCCAGCTGATATTTTAGCTATTAAAGGCCCTGCGGCTGTACAAGAATACTTAGTGAATGGTATCCAAGAGGTTTACCGTTTACAAGGTGTGAAAATTAACGATAAACACTTTGAAGTAATTGTACACCAAATGATGCAGAAAGTTCATATCGAAGATCCGGGTGATACTCGTTTCTTAGAAAATGATTCTGTTGATAGATGGGACTTTATGGTTGAGAACGACGAAATTTATGACAAAAAAGTTGTTGTAGATGCAGGTGACTCAGAAACAGTAAAACCAGGTCAGATTCTTTCTCTACGTAAATTAAGAGATGAAAATTCTCAATTGAAACGTAAAGATTTGAAACAAATTGAAGTTCGTGATGCACAACCTGCAACAGCGAGTTCAATCTTACAAGGTATTACTAGAGCTTCATTGGGTACCAAATCATTTATCTCTGCAGCATCATTCCAGGAAACTACTAAAGTACTGAATGAGGCAGCTATCGCAGGTAAACGTGATAACATGTTAGGCTTAAAAGAAAACGTAATTGTTGGTCACTTGATTCCTTCAGGTACTGGTGTTCGTGGATATGAGCGTATCATTGTTGGTTCTCAAGAAGAATACGATAAATTATTAGCTTCGAAACAAGAAGAAGAGGAAGTAGAAGCTTAATTGTCATAACAAACTTTAAAGTTTGTAAATTAAATCCCTAGCGTTAATTCGCTAGGGATTTTTTTGTACCCAATAGCCCTTACTTAAATATGCCCTGTTTGTGGTATATAAAAGCTGATTTTTTGAATTGATATTTACAAAATCAAAACCACAAACAATGAAAAATTATTTTTCTAAACTAGTGCTCTTATTTATCCTTACAGCAACTGCTGGATTAACATCTTGTAAAAAAAGTGATTCAGAACCATCGAATGCTAATGATACAAAATTAATTAAAGTTTCTACTTGGAACCCATCAACAGGTGCAGAAGTAATAATTTATGAATTAGTTTATGATGCCAAAGGAATAGTTTCCTCTGTAAGGGGAGGTAATAACGATTTATATACACCAGAGTATAATTCGGATGGTAAGCTAAGTAAAGTAACTAAAAGTAACCCCAATGGAAGACAAACGATTTACACTTTAACTTATAATGCAGCAGGTCAGGTTATAAAGAATAATCAAGCAAGTACATCATCTGGTGCGGTAACTGGCAATACAGAAATTGTATATGATTATAATGCAAACGGAAAAATAAGCAAAGAAACTATGACTTATGCCACAGGAAGTACTGTTCAGGAATATACTTGGAATGGGGAAAATCTTTCAGAAACTAAGTCAACCTACTCTTCTACTTCAATTTATACTTCAAAATATGTTAGCTACGATGATAAATTGAGCCCATATTTACTCGGTGGTCAAATTGTTTCCTTTGTATTAGGAGGGGTTGCACAGTCTAAAAATAATGTGACTGAAATACAAACCACATCAGGAACGACTAATAATTCTCAAAAAAGAACTTATGAGTATAATGCTGCAGGTTATGCAACTAGCATGAAATTAATGGATGGAAGTAACGAAGGGCAAAAATTCTATTACAATAAATAATTAGTGCATTAAGATATTTTAAACTTGGCTAGCAATTAATTATTTAATTGCTAGTTTTGTTATTATGGAAGAACAACAAAACGAAAACCAACTTAACATAGAATTATCTGAAGAAATTGCAGAAGGGATTTTTTCTAATTTAGCCATCATTACACATTCAAATACTGAGTTTGTATTAGATTTTATTAGGGTAATGCCTGGTGTGCCTAAAGCAAAGGTTAAATCGAGAATTATTTTAACACCAGAACACGCCAAAAGATTATTGCATGCCATGCAAGATAACATAGAGAAATACGAAGCTGCGAACGGAAGAATTAAAACTCAAGAAGAGCCTCCAGGTTTTCCGATGAATTTTGGTGGGCCAACTGCTCAAGCCTAGTTGAGTTTTGCGTTTGGAGTTTGGAGTTGAGCGTTAAGGTGCTCAATAATATCTTCAACTTGATTTGGCTCAAACCAAGCAGTATTTTCATCTCGCCTAAACCAAGTGAGTTGTCTTTTAGCAAAACGACGGGTGTTTTGTTTTATCATCGCAACTGCAGAAGCTAAATCTGTTTTGTCATCAAAATAATCAAACAATTCTGAGTAGCCAACAGTGTTTAATGCATTGTATTGTCGATGGGGGAGAAGTAATTTTGCTTCTTCTAGTAAACCTGCTTCCATCATTAAATCCACACGATGATTAATACGGTCATAAAGTAAAGCACGATCCATATTTAATCCAATTTTGATGATTTGAAATGGTCTTTGCTTTTTCTTTGCAGTTAAAAAAGAGCTTAATTTTTTGCCTGTAGAAAGCACTACCTCCAAGCCTCTAATCATTCTTTGAGGATTAGATTGGTCTACTTTTTCGTAATATTCAGGGTCTGATTCCTGCAATTGTTTTTTGATGGATTCAATTCCTTCTGTAGCTAATTTTTCATTTAATGCTTCACGGATGCTAAGGTCTATTTCTGGTAAATCATCCAATCCTTTACAAACTGCATCGATGTATAAACCAGAACCGCCAACCATGATTAGCACCTTATGCTTTTTGAACAACTCGTCCATCAATTGCAAAGCTTGGGATTCAAAATCGCCTGTACTAAAAAGTGTTTGTATGCTATGAGAATTGATAAAATGATGAGGTGCTGTAGCTAGTTCTTCGTTTGAAGGTTTAGCTGTTCCGATATGCATTTCTTTGAAAAATTGCCTCGAATCTGCAGAGATAATCTCAATTTGATAAAACTGCGCTAACTTTATAGCTAATGCAGTTTTACCTATAGCTGTTGGCCCAACTACTACAATTAGTGTTTTATTTTGGGCTTTTGGGTTGTAAGATTGTTGAATTTCAGTATTTCCATCTTCCATTTTACCTCTTACATCCCCCATCTTTTAATAATCTTCTTCTTTGCCGCTTCCGTATTCTTCATCGGCAAAATCATCGCCATCCGCAAACTCATCTTTTTCTTCCTCTTCTTCAGTATCATCAACTTCTTCGGCCATGATCCCTCGTCCGCCCATGGCTTCTAATTCTTCAGTATCTTCTGGCACAAAATCCATTTCATTTAAAAAGTCGAAATCTGTTGAAGCTGCTGCAGCACTTACTGCAAAACCTCCAGCATTTTTCTCAATGATTTTAGGTGCCTCTCCTGTGCTTTTTACCAAGAAAGGATATTCGATGTTTGGGTCGTTTTCTAGAATAATTTTAATCAGTTCTACGTGAAAATCAAACGGACGTTCAAAGTTGTAGATATAATAGAATTTTTGATGTGGGTCTTCAATAAAGCTGCTCAATTTTGCTTTCTCCATTAAAGTAACGCCATTGTTTATTTTGCGTTCGTTTGGTAACAATGCAATTTCATCACCCTTAATCCAGTTATCCGTACTTACATAAAATGATGATGATTTATCAGCATTATATCCGGTAGAACGATGGAGTGCCCTATGTAAATCTTCAAAAGTTTGAGTAGTTTTAATATCGATTTCTCTTACTACGTCGTCAAAATCTTCAAAAGAAATTTTAAATCTATAAATTGCCATTGTGGTGTTCTGTATCTTTCTGTAAAATTAAGAAATAAAAAATAATATCGTAGCCTTAAGCTTATTTTGTAACCTGATTTAAACCTAATTGTTTAGCCTTTTCTAGCATAAAAGTAAACGCCTCTTCGTAGCTATTTGTTATTTCGCCTTCTAAAATGGCCTCTCTAATTGCATTTTTAAGCAATCCCACTTCTCTACCAGCATCTAAACCAAAGGTTTGCATGATATCATTTCCAGAAATTGGCGGTTGCCAGTTACGCAATTGGTCACGTTCTTCAACATCTTTCAGTTTTTGCTTAACTAGCTCAAAGTTATTGCGATATTTCTTGATTTTGTATTCGTTTTTTGTAGTTACATCCGCATTGCATAACAACATTAAACTTTCAATCTCTTCTCCAGCTTCAAACAACAATCTTCTTACGGCAGAATCTGTTACTTTTTCTTGTGCTAAAACAATTGGACGTAAATGTAATTGAACCAATTTTTGAACGTATTTCATTTTTTCATTCAGTGGTAATTTCAATTGAGCGAAAATTTGAGGAACCATTCTAGCACCTTTGTCTTCATGGCCGTGAAATGTCCAACCGTGTCCTTCTTCAAATCTTTTAGTAGCTGGCTTGGCGATATCATGTAAAATAGCCGCCCAGCGTAACCAAAGGTCATCAGTGGTTTCACAAATGTTATCTAAAACCTGTAAAGTATGATAGAAATTGTCTTTATGTCCTTTCCCTTTAATAATGTCAACACCATAAAGATTTGCCATTTGAGGGAAAATTAGGTGTAATAATCCAGTATCAAACAGGTGTTTAAAACCAATTGAAGGTGTTTTAGCTAAGATGATTTTATTTAACTCATCGGTTATTCGTTCTTTTGAAACTATGTTAATCCGTTCCTTTTGTGTTTTGATAGCTTGTAAAGCAACCTCATCAATATCAAAATTCAATTGTGTAGCAAAACGGATGGCACGCATCATCCTTAAAGGATCATCAGAAAAAGTAATTTCAGGGTCTAATGGCGTGCGGATAAACTTGTTTTCTAAATCTGCTAATCCGTTAAATGGGTCAACTAAACCTCCGTAATTATCAGCGTTAAGAGATATAGCTAAAGCGTTAATTGTAAAATCCCTGCGTAATTGGTCATCTTCTAAAGTGCCGTTTTCTACAATGGGTTTTCGAGAATCAGAACGATAAGACTCTTTTCTTGCACCAACAAACTCAATTTCTAAATCGTTATACTTCAGCATTGCTGTGCCAAAATTTTTAAATACAGCAACCTTTGTTTTTAATTGCTGACCAACCTTTTCTGCAAAATCAATTCCATTACCTAGTATGACTACATCAATATCTTTAGAAGGGCGATTTAAAAATAAATCCCGTACAAAACCACCAATAACATAAGCTTCTGTTTTGGTTTGTTCAGCAATGTTTGCTAATACTTTAAATATTGGATTTGTTAGGTGTTGTTGCATAATGTCGTTATTGTCATACTGACGAAGGAAGTATCTCAATAAGAGATTCTTCTCAAGCTCAGAATGACAAGAAATGCAAAAATAGTAAAATTACTTACGTATAAACTCAAATTGCCCAGAAGGACCTAATTTAATAATCGTAGAAGGTTTTTTTACAGTGCGATTTTCTTGGTCTAAATCAACAATGTAATCAACAGCCTCTTTTACTTCATCACTAATTTCATCGAAGAATTTAGGTGTCGGCTCGCCACTTATATTAGCAGAAGTAGAAACTATTGGTTTGCGAAAACGTTGCAATAATTGTTCGCAGAAGTCGTGTTTAACAATGCGAATGCCTATAGTTCCATCTGTATTAATTACATTTTTAGCTAAGTTTTTTGCTCCAGAAAAAATAATGGTCATTGGGTTTTCTGCATATTCAATTAACTCGTAAGCTACTTCAGGAATTTCCGTAACATAACTTTGTAGCTTGTTCTCATTATCTAAAAGGATAATCAAACTTTTATCAGCGCTGCGACCCTTTAAAGCATTTACCTTAGCAACAGCTTCTTCATTAGTAGCATCGCAACCTAAACCCCAAACCGTATCCGTAGGATAAAGAATTACACCGCCATTTTTTAAAACTTCAAGTGCATTGTTAATTTCCTGTCTCATTCTATTTAATAATTGGAATAAACTTTTTCCAGAATTCTGGATTATGTTTTAATGGAGCGTGGCAACCAAAAGGTAACGTTTCTCCTAAATATTTATAGGCAACTGCCGGATGAAATTCAACCGCAAATTCCATTCCTTCTTCCCATTGGGGGATTTTAAATTCTACAATTTGTGGAGCTTCCAGGGACCAGAAAACATCTTCATTAAATGCATCACCTTTCGCTTTTATGTATTTGTTTAACAAAGATGGATTAACTATAGTTAATACTTTTAATGCTGAGCTGATTTTACGAAGCGATAAACCTCCATTACCAACTTTATTGTATCTATTGCCGTAAACTTTATTTTCCTTAAAGGAGAGCTTTATTTTTTGAACTAAATTGTAAAGGGCATTTCTGTTCAACTTGTCTGGTCTAAACCAAGGAGAACCAATATAATCGTAATCTTTCTCGCACCAAGCTTGTAACTCATCTTTAAAAAGATAAACATCAGCCTGATGAATTAACATGAAATCATATAAACCGAAGGCAGTGTAAAAGCCTTTTGATAACAACAATTGATTATAACCACTTATGCCTTCAAAATAGTGTTTGGCAAATCTTTTCACTTCTAACTGCTCCAATAAACCAAAAGATGAGTCAACTATTAATCCCTCTGGTGCAACAATAACTTGCTTAAATCCCTTGGTTAGCTGTAAACCATTTTCTAAAAACGCCAGTTCAATAGCTGTTGGTTTTTGATAAAGAGGAAAAATGATTACGCAACTTTTCATTGTTTCATTGTTTTTAAATAGCAATCCATCAGTTGTTGGTTTACTATTTCATTTTCGAATTTTTGAACGTATTCATATCCTTTTTGCTTCATCGTATCCTGTAATTTTTCGTCAGTTAAAACTTTGTTAATCGCATTCGCCAAATCAATTTCGCTATCTGGAGAAACATAAATGCTGTTCGGTCCGCCAGCCTCTTCCAAACATGAGCCAGTTGCTGCAACCACCGGAATATTGCTGTACAAAGCTTCAATTATTGGAATACCAAAACCTTCATAATAAGAGGGTAAAACAAAAACACTAGCAAGCTGATAAATTAAAGGCAGATCATTAAAAGGGACATTTTTAAGAAAAATCACCCTGTGTTGTAAGCCTAGATTTTCTATTTCTCTTTTTACTAAAGCAGTATAAGTGGTTTCTTTGCCGACAACAACTAGTTTAAAATCATCATTTATTTTTGGCAATGCTTTGATAACAAGTAAAAGATTTTTTCTAGCTTCAATCGTTCCCACGTTCAGTATGAATTTATCAGGAAGCTTATATTTTTTCTTTATTTTTTCTTTTTCAAAAGTACTCGATAACGTTTTAAAACTATCATCACAGCTTTGATAAATTACATCGATTTTTGAGGGATTGATATTGTAGAGTTCAACTATGTCTTCTTTTGTTTTTTCGCTGATGGCGATAATTCTATCAGATTTATCACATGCATATTTGCTTTTAAACTTGTAAATAAGTCTATCTATAAGTTTATAGTAGTGTGGTTTGCGAAGAAAGATTAAGTCGTGCATCGTTACAATGCTTTTAATTCCAATATGCTGTATGCCCATAGGGATTTCGTGACTTAAGCCATGAAATAAATCGATTTTATCCTCTATAAGTTGTTTTTTGATGCCAGAACTTCGCCAAAACAATTTTGATTTACCTTTATCAGGCTGTTTTAGATAGACATTAGCTTTAGAAAATAAAGGAAGGGTTAAAATGTTTTCCTTTACTTTTGGGGTATAAATAAAATATTGGTTGGTTGGAAACTGCTTTGCTACATGTTCAATCAATGAGCGGCTGTAATTGCCTAATCCAGTTAAATTATTTGCAGCACGTTTGCCGTCGAATCCAATATTCATTAAGATGAGGTTAATGGCGGAAAGGTGGAAGGTAGAAGGTATTGGATGCATAACCCTCCACCTTCTGCCTTTATGCCTTCAGCCTATTTATACGGCTACATTATTTTCTCTCAATGCATCATTTAGAGAAGTTTTTTTATCTGTAGATTCTTTACGTTTTCCAATGATTAAAGCACATGGAACCTGAAAATCGCCAGCAGGGAATTTTTTAGTATATGAACCAGGAATTACAACTGAACGAGCAGGCACATATCCTTTATATTCAACAGGAGTTGGACCAGTAACATCAATAATTTTTGTGGATGCAGTTAATACAACATTAGCCCCTAAAACAACTTCTTTTTCTAATTTTACGCCTTCAACAACGATTGCTCTAGAACCTAAGAAACAGTCATCCTCAATAATAACTGGTGCAGCTTGAACAGGTTCTAAAACGCCACCAATTCCAACACCACCACTTAAGTGAACTCGTTTTCCAATTTGAGCACATGATCCTACAGTTGCCCAAGTGTCAACCATTGTACCTTCATCTACATACGCACCAATGTTAACATAAGAAGGCATCATGATTACACCTTTAGCTAAAAAAGCACCATAGCGGGCACTAGCCATAGGTACAACACGCACACCTTGTTCTTTATAGTTGGTTTTTAATTCCATTTTATCATGGTAAACAAAAGGACCAACTTTAATTTCTTTCATTTCTTTGATTGGGAAATATAAAATCACGGCTTTTTTAATCCATTCGTTTATTCCCCAAGAATTTAAAATAGGTTCTGCAACACGCAACTCGCCTTTATCTAATCTCAAAATTACTTCTTCAATTGCCTCGCAATAGTTGTTGTAGGTTAATAAAGATCTATCTTCCCAAGCAGCTTCTACTAATTTTTTTAATTCTCCAATCATTGTTTTTTTAATTTTTTACAAAATAAATCAATTTTATCTATTGAGCGTTGTATTTTTGATTTTTATGACTGAAAAAGAGAAATTAAGGATAGATAAATATCTCTGGGCAATAAGATTGTTTAAAACCAGAAGTTTGGCGACTGATGCATGCAAAGCTGGTCGGGTAAAATTTAATGGTCAAAATTTAAAGCCTTCAGCTATTGTGAAAGTTGGAGAAGTGTATCAAGTTTCTAAGGGAATAGAGAAAAAAGTAATAGAGGTAGTAGAACTATTATACAACAGAGTTGAGGCAAAAATAGCAGTAACAAAGTATAAAGATATCACCCCTGTGGAAGAAACCCATGCTTACAAATCTATGTTTCATGCGCCAAGTTTAAAACGAGATAGGGGAACAGGTAGGCCAACTAAAAAAGATAGAAGAGAAACTGACGATTTGATTGGTGGGCTGTATGAAGAAGGGTAGCTTACTAGTGTCATTAGTTCATTGGTTCATTTGGCTGATGGTTAATAGTCAATAGACCATTGATTGGGTTCGTAATATAATTCACTTGGCAATTAACCATTAGCTATCAACCTCTTTCTGTAGGCCATCATCGCCGTTTTGCCTAGCTTCTGTATCAATTGGTAATTAGCTACAGCCCCAACGGCAGCACCCACAATTGGAAGTAACTGTGCCATTTTTGCTAAATCTATATAGTCTCTATATTCTTGTTGAAAAGTTTGCCAATCAAATTGATCTGCACTTTCTGGTAATACAATTAGCTTTTGATCCCAATTCTGCATTTGTTTATAAACATTCTGAGTACCTATTTTGCTAGAAAAGGCCAATTGAAAGATATGAAGAATATACAATCTTTCGCGATAATCTTTAACGTCAAAGCCATACAGCGCTGCGATTTCGAAAAGCATTTTTATTTTGATACCAATTAATATTGGAAAATCGGCCATGCTCATTAAAAAACCACCTGCGCCAGTTATTCCGCCTTCTGCAGCTCCAGTTTTACTATAGCTGTCGATTTTTGATTTAACCAAAGATTCTCTGTATAATAAACTCATTTCTCTATCCGGCATTGCCGAAGTAGTGTATGTAGATCCAAATAACACAGCTTTAACCATTTGTTTTATAGCCGCTGTAATTGCTTTATGAACTTTTGTTGGGATGTAGCTGTTGATTTTGGTTTGAACCTTTGTGGCTAAATTTCCGAGAAGAGATGGCTTTTTCATCAATTCCAATTCCCAAAATTGTAGTTCTAGCTTTATTTGTTCTTCGTAATTGCTCATAATTGTAAGTTGTTCAAAATCATTGCGTCATTTTTTAGACTATATTTTTTAAAATTATTACAAATAAATAGTTGATGGGTTCTCTTTTACTTGCTGCCCTAATTTAAAAGACAAAAAAAATGCCCCGATTGTTCGGGGCATTTAATATTTTCAATTTTTACAGCTAACTAGCGACTTATTTTTTGTCTTTTAAATAAGCTTCATTTAAGCCAACAAGTACTGGAGAAGTTACATCTAAAGTTTCATCAGCAAATAAAATAGCACTATTACCTTTTGAGTAAGTTAACACCATTTTATAACCTTTTGATTTTGAATATGTTTTTAAGTAATCAGCAATTTTGTTGTAAAGTGCTTCTTGTTCTTTAGCATTTTCGTTTTGTAAAGCAGCACCAGCATTTTGCTGATAAGCTTTTAACTCTTGGTCTTTACGTTGTAATCTTTGCTCAGTTGCAGCTCTTTGGTCGGCTGGTAAAGTATTAGCTTGTGCTTGATATGCTTGTACCTCACGCTGAAAAGCTTGGCCTTTAGCAGCTAAATCAGCTTCTGCAGCTTTACCTTTAGTTTCCATTTTAGCTTTAATGTCTTTAGCATATTCGTATTTGGTTAACAATGAGTCAGAGTTAACGTAAACGATTTTCTCATCAGCAGCAACAGTTGCGCTAGTTGTTTTTGCAGCCGTTGCATCAGTTTTTGCATCCTTATTTCCACAAGCAGACAGTACCGAAACTATTGCTATTGCAGTAGCTAAACTGCTTACTTTTAATGTAGTTATCTTCATTATGTTTTATTAAATTTTAGCAAATATAAAAATCAAAACCGAGTATCCTAAAAATAGGTGTTTTTTAATCAAAAAACAGATGATTTCAACACTCAAATAGTTATCCACAATGTGCCTTAAGTGGTAAAAAATGGTTATTTTTGATTCTTTATGTATTAAATAAAATTATGAGCGAAGAAAAAGATCCAAACTCAAATTATGGAGCCGATAATATACAGGTTTTAGAAGGTTTAGAGGCTGTTCGTAAGCGTCCTTCGATGTATATCGGTGATACCGGAATTAAAGGTTTGCACCACCTAGTTTATGAAGTTGTAGATAACTCGATAGATGAGGCATTGGCTGGTCACGCAGATACCATTTATGTAAATATTCTTAAAGATAATTCGATTAGGGTAGAAGATAATGGTCGCGGTATTCCAACCGGAATAAATAAGAAAGAAAATAAATCAGCACTAGAAATCGTAATGACGGTTTTACACGCTGGTGGTAAATTTGATAAAGACACCTATAAAGTTTCTGGTGGTTTGCATGGTGTTGGGGTAAGTTGTGTTAACGCATTATCGACGCACTTGAGAGCCGAAGTTCATCGTGAAGGCGAAATATGGGTGCAAGAATACAACATTGGTAAACCTTTGTACGACGTTAAGCAAATTGGAACTACTGAAAAACGTGGTACAATTGTGACCTTTAGTCCAGATGCAACCATTTTTACGCAAACTACTGAGTATCGTTTTGATACATTGGCATCTCGTTTACGTGAATTATCATTCCTAAATAAAGGTATTAGCCTAACATTGGTTGATGAGCGTGAAACATTGGCTGATGGTACTTTCTTAACCGAAGTGTTCAAGTCTGAAGGTGGATTAAAGGAATTTGTTCAGTTTTTAGACGGAACTCGTCCATCGCTAATTCCTGAGCCAATTTATGTTGAGGGAATTAAAAATGGTATTCCTGTAGAGTTAGCGATGCAGTACAATGATAGCTACTCAGAAAATGTTCACTCTTATGTAAACAACATTAATACGCACGAAGGTGGAACACACATTGCTGGTTTTAGACGTGGTTTAACACGTACTTTAAAGGCTTATGCTGAGAAATCAGGCTTGCTTAAGAATGTTAAATTCGAAATAACTGGAGACGATTTTAGAGAAGGCTTAACGGCAGTAGTTTCTGTAAAAGTTCAAGAACCACAATTTGAAGGTCAGACCAAAACTAAACTAGGTAATAGCGAGGTAATGGGTGCTGTAGATATTGCAGTAGGTGAGGCTTTGGGTATTTACTTAGAAGAATATCCAAAAGAAGCTAGAATGATCGTTAACAAGGTTATTTTGGCGGCAACGGCTAGAGCAGCAGCTCGTAAGGCTCGTGAAATGGTTCAACGTAAAAGTGTAATGGGCGGTTCTGGTTTGCCAGGAAAACTTGCCGATTGTTCTGATAGTGATCCAGAAAAATGTGAATTATATCTTGTAGAGGGAGATTCCGCAGGTGGAACTGCTAAACAAGGTCGTGATCGTAATTTCCAAGCTATTTTACCATTAAAAGGAAAAATCCTGAACGTGGAAAAAGCAATGGAACATAAAATCTACGAAAACGACGAGATTAAAAATATGTTTACCGCTTTGGGTGTAAGTATCGGAACGCCTGAAGATGATAAAGCTTTAAATATCACTAAACTTCGTTACCACAAAATTGTAATCATGACAGATGCTGATATCGACGGGTCGCACATTACCACGTTGATTTTAACATTCTTCTTCCGTTACATGAAAGCGCTAATCGAAGCTGGTTATGTTTATATTGCTGCGCCACCACTTTACCAAGTTAAAAAAGGTAAAGAGTTTGAATACTGCTGGAATGATGTTCAGCGTGATGCTGCGGTGCAACGTTTAAAAGGTGCTGGTAAAGAAGAAAGTGTTCACATTCAGCGTTACAAAGGTTTGGGTGAGATGAACGCAGAACAATTGTGGGATACCACTCTTGATCCAGCTAGACGTACCTTATTAAAAGCAACAATAGAAAATGCAGCAGAATGCGACCATACTTTCTCTATGTTAATGGGCGATGAAGTTGCACCACGTAGAGAGTTTATTGAGCGTAACGCGAAATATGCTAAGATTGATGCTTAAACCCTAAATCCCCTAAAGGGGACTTAAATATAGACCCTTCAAGTTAATTCTTGGAGGGTTTTTAATTTTGAAAATGAAGGGTGGTAATTCTTCGGTAAATCCAGTCCTGCTTTTTGGTACAAGCTTTTTGTCCTTCGACTACGCTCAGGATGACAAAAAGCTTTCCCCGCCAATCAGGTTTATAGTGCAAGGGTTGTGCAGCTATGAGGGGTCTTACTTGCACAAGCTTTAGTTTACAGCCCTGATTGTAGTGTTATCCTTTTTTGTGAAGCTGAGCCATGGCGAAGCTCAAAAAAGATTTAACGAAAAGCAGGACTAACTTTAATTTTAGCGAGGAATTTGCGCTTCAAATTATTACTGTAGCAAATCCATATTAAGTACAGAACTAAAAAAAGCCCCTTCCAAAATGATGTTGAAAGAGGCTAGATACTTGGTTATTTAATATTTAGAGTATGTAATAAGACCCAATGCTTGCTTTTTCTACATGTGGCATATCTTCAAATAATTTGTTGTCATCTAACATTTGGCACAAGTCTTTTTCTATATTTCTACAAATGGTTGTAGTAGGTGTATCTGTAGGTTTATTTTCAAAAGGGTCTTGTAAATGAACAGCCATTTTCTCTACTAGCAAAAAGAATGCTGCAAGTGCGATAACCAATGGCACTTCCATGTAGCCAAAGTATTCAATTAAACCAAAAGGTAACAACACGATAAATAGATGGATAGACATGTTGATATACTTGCTATAAGTAACTGGGAATATGGTGTTTTTAATACGTTCAGACCCACCCATGTGGTTACAAAGCGCAGTTATCGTTTTGTCAATTTCTATTTGTTGGTATTTATTAATCCAGCCTTCATTTAAAGCTTTTTTAAGGTCCATTGCATGTAATTCTAATAAAGCTACCATCACATTTCGCTGGTTTTTAACAAATGCCAGTTCATTTTTATCAAGGTAGCGTTCTAAACCTTTATGAGAACTAAAGCCGCGTAAAGATTGACTTAAGGCGTTACACCACGCAATTTGTCGTTTAATAAAGCGGTGTTTAAATTTTTCCACTTCATCTAAATCATAAGGGTTTTCTACAAATGATAAAATTTGTCGAGATATTGTTCTAGAATCGTTAACAATGGCGCCCCAAATTATTCTGGCTTCCCACCATCTGTCATAAGCTTGGTTAGACCTAAATGCCAATAGTAAGGAAATTACAGTACCAAGTAAAGCTGGTACAGCAAGTGGAATAGAAATTCGGGTTACATGGAAATTCTCATAAAGAACTACAATACCTAATGAATAAGCAATTACAAAAAATAGCTCTTTTTTGATTTTTCCAAAAATATAAGTGAGGGGAATGTTATTTCGTAATAGCATGATAAAATGAATAAGGGTTTATAATTAAGCACTTAAAACTTGGATGTTTTCTTGAGGCATCTTGGTGTCGAATAATTTTTCTTCTTTTGAGAATTCATTTACGTCTAATTCAACTACCTCGCAACCGCAACGTTTGGTTAAAGTTTTTGCGTCGATGCTGTATTTGTTTATTTTTTCGAAATTGTAATCTTTAGGGTAGGCGATAAAATCTGCATTAACACCATCTATAAAGTTTTTAAATGCTGCTACAGTATTCCCATAAAAGTACTCTATGCCAATAAATTTAATGTGGTTTGGGTATTTCTGCCTGTAAATCTCTAGCTGTGTGTAAAAGTCGTTGCTTATGTTTTCGTAATCCCTGCTTCTGCGACTTAACATTAACATATCTGTGATTGAATCTGATAGCCCAAAAGCATGCATGAAAATTATGCCTATGTTTTGTGGTTTGTTTGTTAAAACCAAAGCATCAATAATTTTTACGCTCTCTGTATTAAAGTCTGTTGGTATTAAAATAGTTTTCATAGCTTTTCTTGTTTTTTAATGATTGATTAAATAATTAATACAAGTTTAGGGCTATGATATTATAGCGAAATAAGAAGGAGATTAGAATGAGATTAGAATTTAAAAAAATGCTAAGACTACTTAAGCGGCAACAAAACTTTAATTTCTGTACCTATTTGTTCTTGCGAACTAACGCCAATACTACCTCTATGCAAACGGATAATATTTAAAGATAAAGGCAAGCCAACACCATAGCCCTTAAATTCTGAGGTGTTTGATGCTCTATAAAATGGTTCGAAAACGTGTTGTACATCGCCTTGCGGAATTCCAATGCCTTGGTCTTTAACTGCAATGGATATTACATTAAGTTTACTGAGGAGCGTTATAAAAACAGTTTTGTTGTTAGAATATTTGCAAGCATTGCTAACAATGTTTGTTAAAGCAAGTTTAAGCAGGTTTTTGTTCGCTTTTAGGGTAATTAAGTTCTCGTCTTCGGGTAGTTGGCTAAAATCTATTTCAATTTTGCTTTCTGGGTGTACTTGATTAACGGTTTGTTGCACTTCCCAAATCAATTCATCTACCCTTACTTGTTCCCAAGGCTGATTTTTTCCATTAAAACCAGATTGAGCCAAGCCTAGTAAACTGGTTAAAATATGCTCTAATCTTTCGGCCTCATCTTTTATTTTAGTTAGTGCTTTTTGTTGTTTTTTAATGTCGGTTTCAGTCCTCATTGCCAATTCTACCTCTCCACTAATTATGGTTAATGGTGTTCTTAACTCGTGTGATGCATTACTGATAAAATTATTTTGAGTTTCGAAAGCAGTTTCTAACCTGTTTAACATGTTGTTAAATGTCTGTGCAAGTTGAGACATTTCATCGGTTCCCTGTTTTACATCTAACCTTAAATGTAAGTTTTCGGCCTTTATTTTTTTAACGCTTTTAATTATACTTCTTAAAGGATTAAGCATATAATTAGAAAATTTCCAGCCAACTATAAATGAGAGTGCGACTGATAAAAAGAAGCCCGCAATTAAGGTTTTTTGTAAATCTTTTAATTCTCTAAAGCCTACTGGGTCTTTGGCAGAAACAATAATAATGTAAGTTTTATTATTGCTGATAAAGGATTTACCTGCATAAAACTGGTTTTCTTTTCTATGCCTAGCAACTTTTCCAAAATTAATGGTGTTAAAAAAGCTTTTGGGCAAATCTGAATCGATGGTGTTTTTATCAAGATCTGTTTTATCTATTACAAATTCTCTTTCATCTGGTAATCGCTCTAAATATTGATTACGAACCTTTGCATAAACATCGTTTGTTTTATTTTCAGATAGTCTAATTTCTGCAGTGATGTTAACTCTTGCTTCTAGCCTTTTATAGAAATCTTCGAAAGCAAATTCGTTAGAAAAATACCAAACAAAGCCACTTAATAACGAAATTATTATGGCCGATAGGATAGCAAAAAGCAGTGTAATTTTCTTAGCAATACTCATTATGCATCTTTTAGAACATAACCAAGCCCAATAGCGGTATGAATTAATTTTTGAGAACCAGTTTTGTCAACTTTTTTGCGGAGATAATTTACATAAACATCAACTACGTTAGTGCCAAGGTTAAAATCTATGTCCCAAACATTTTCTAAAATATCTATACGAGATAAGATTTTAGATTTATTCTTCGCCATAAATTCTAATAGTCTATACTCTGTTGCCGTTAATGTTAATTCTGTATTTGCTCTTTTTACAGTTTTAGCAGATAGGTTGATTTGCAGATCTGAAATATTTATGATTTGGTCGTTAGCGATAGCTCCATTGTATCGCCTTAACAACATTCTGATACGGGCAAAAAGCTCAGCGAATTTAAAAGGTTTGATGAGGTAATCATCAGCACCATTATCTAAACCATTAACCACGTTTTCGGTTGTGCCTAGTGCAGTAAGCATAATTATTGGCGTAGTAGGTTTTTCTTTTTTAATGATTTTACAAAGTTCTAAACCATTAATGCCAGGTAGCATGATATCTAAAATAATCAAGTCGAAATGATTTGATATTGCCATTTTTTCGCCAATCAAACCATCTGGAGCAACACTCACATTAAACCCTTCTTCGGTTAAACCACGAGTAATTACAGAAACAACATTAGGTTCATCTTCTACTAACAATAAATTCATCGTCGCAAATATTCAAAAAAATGGTAAAAATTAAAATGATATACGTTATTTCATAAAATATAGATCGTTTTTTAACACAAATAGGACATTTTAGTTTTAATAATTGCAAAAAGTCAATAAAAAAGCCTTGCTAATTTCTTAACAAGGCCTAGAATTAATTAAAATTCTTAATTATTTTCCTGTTTCAGATTTTTCTTTCAAGAATTTTAAGCCATCTTCAAAGTCTTTTCCAATCATTTTATCCATACTCATAAAAACACCCATCCATTTACCCATTAAATTATTTTCTCCGCTCATTGTCCAAGTAACTTTATTGCCAGTACCTTCTGGAACAATATCAAAACGGGTATCTGCTAAACTCTCAAAAGGTTTAATGAATTTCAGTTCAATGTCAACCATTTTATAAGGTTCAACACTTTTGGTTTTCATGTAACCTTGCCCAGTTTCTTTTCCTTCCCATTCGTATAAATGCTCTGGTTGCGCAACTGGACCACTAATTTTGGTTGTGGCGGTTGGTTCCATTTTAGACCAGGGATTCCATTTTAAAAATTCATTGTAATCCGCAATGTTTTTATAAATCACACTGTCTGGCGCATTTATTACTGCACTACGACTTACAGTGTAGGTTTTAGGCAAGAACATTCCGCCAACTAAAATAATTACTGCCAACACGACAATAATAATTCCTAATACTTTTAAAAATTTCATGATTAATTTGTTTTGGTTTAACTAAAGATAATCATAAACAAATAAAGAATACAAGTATTATTTAACTCGTGATGGAGGGCCTTTTAAATTTAAATCTTGTAACTCTTCCCTAATATTATTCATGAAAGTTTTTCCGGGGTCTATTTTACCTGAGTGATAATATGGATCGGTTTCTCTCCAAAGCGAAGTGTTTTTAAATAAAGTATGTTCGTAATGTCCAATTAAGTATTGGATTTTATACTTAGCAGCTAGATAACGAACCAATTTTTCATTAGCAAAAAGCTGAGCTTTTGTTAAAGGGTAATTATCGCTCCCCACGTTTTCAATTCCAATGGCGCAGTAATTTAGGCCAATAACGTGGCGAGCAAAAGTTGTATCAGGCAATAACTGATAAATTGAACCATCTCTATCTACCAAATAATGTGAAGATACATTTAGGCTACTTGCGTTGGCAATGGCTTTACGTGAACTTGGTAGGATAGATTTGTTAAAAGCATTATAAGTTCCCATCATCGTTTTAGAAGCGGTCCAATGCAAAACAATCATGGAAGGTATAATTGTTGGTGTTTTTTGAACCAAATTGTGCCTTCTCTTTAAATAATCTAAAGATAACTGAGTTCGAGTTGCATCAAATATGATCGGTTTTTCTATAATTTTAATCTGCTGTGCAGTTGAATTTATCGAAGCGGAAATTAAGATTAGGAAGAGAAACTTTTTGTAGATGGTCATTTAGAGTGCTATGTTTAGCGATTCAACAATTTAGCAATTGTGCAATTTAACAATAGGAATTACTTATACAATCTTAATAGTTTTTTCTGGTAGTCGATTTTAGCATTAAACTTCATCAAGATATCTCCGCCAATTATTCCTGCAATTGATGGATGTCCCATTTGTATATAGGTATCGCTTACGCCTTGCAAATCTAATGCTACGGCATCATATTGTTTTAAGATTAATCCACCTATTTTAAGTTTTGGAATTACACCCTGTAAAGTTGTTGATGTGCTGAAAATTGTGGCGGCTTGGGTTTCTTGGCTTTCCAAAAGTTCTTGGATGTGATGCTCCATAAAACCCTTATCAAAAACAGAGCGAGATGCGCCAGTATCTAATACAGCGAACAAGGTTTCTCCAAAAACAACAATTTCCACCAAAAGGTGGAAACCGTCGTCTTGTAAATTAATTAAGGTTAAGGGAACAGTGATTGTCCTCATTTATTTTATAGAATTGTCATTCTGACGAAGGAAGAATCTCAAAAGTAAAATAACTTAGAGATGCTCCGCAGGCTCAGCATGACAAATTATGGATTTAAACTAATTTCATTTCTGCCAAAACGCTATTCATGTTGCGCACTGCATCAGCACTTTTGTTAAACGAAGCTTGTTCTTCTTCGTTTAATTTATAGTCGATGATTTTTTCCCAACCGTTTTTTCCAACGATTACAGGAACACCTAAACAAATATCACTTTGTCCGTATTCGCCTTCTAGCGCCACGCAACAAGTAAATAATTTCTTTTCATCACGAACAATTGCTTCAACTAAAGCAGCACCTGCAGCACCTGGCGCATACCAAGCAGAAGTGCCTAATAAGCCAGTTAATGTAGCACCGCCAACCATTGTATCTGCAGCAACTTTTGCTAAAGTAGCCTCATCCAATAATTCGCTAACAGGTAAACTTTGGTAAGTTGCATAACGAGTTAAAGGAATCATCGTAGTATCACCATGACCGCCAATTACAAATCCTTGTAAGTCGTTAGAGTTACAGTTTAACGCTACACTTAAATAATATTTAAAACGAGCACTATCTAAAGTTCCGCCCATTCCAATAATTCTGTTTTTAGGTAAGCCTAAAGATTTCAATGCCAAATAAGTCATTGTATCCATCGGATTGCTAATCACGATAATGATTGCATCTGGAGAATATTTTAAGATATTTTCTGCTACACCTTTTACAATTCCAGCATTAATTCCAATTAACTCTTCACGAGTCATCCCTGGTTTACGAGGTAAGCCTGAAGTGATTACCGCTACGGTAGAACCTGCAGTTTGACTATAGTCATTCGTAACTCCTTTGATTTTAGTGTCGAAACCTAGCAACGTAGCAGTTTGCATCATATCAATCGCTTTACCTTCGGCAAAACCTTCTTTAATATCAAGCAATACTAATTCTTCTGCTAATTCTTTTCTGGCGATGTTATCTGCGCAAGTTGCTCCTACGGCTCCTGCACCTACTACCGTTATTTTCATTTGGTTATATTTTGGAATTTGGTTGAAAACTGTTTTTCGATGCCCAAGATATAGAATTGCATTAGTTTACCCAAATGCTTTATGAAATTTAATAAGCTTATGATAAATAATTTACATAAAGTGAATTAAGACATTTTTTTGTTAGAAGCGCAATTGCAATGCAATAATTATTGTCAGTCCCACTTTCGTTCCAATCTTTTTTGTAATACTCGCTTTGCTCGTCAAAAAAGTATTTCCACATCAATCGGGGCTAGAAACAAAAGCTTGTGCACAAAACCATTCATTAAGCCTAATAAAACAACTCATTAAAACCTTTTCCCTCTAAATTGGTTAAAATATAAATCGTCATCAATATGGAAAATCAACCTGTAAATATTATAGACCATAAAGCTTTCGCTGGCAAATGGTATTCTCTTTATTCTATTCCAACATTATTGGATAAAAACTGGAAACAAACTACCGAAACTTATACGTTGGTTGATGATGACCACTATGATGTTTTAACTACCTATCACAAGGAAGGTAAAGCAGAACAAAAAACAATTACTTCAAAATTATTCTTCGATGAACATAAGCCAGATGGCGATATGAAAGCACAGTTTTTATGGCCTTTTAAAATTGGTTATTGGGTTATAGAATTAGCAGATGATTATAGTTATGTGGTTGTTGGTCACCCAGAAGAAAAGTACTTATTTATCATGGCTCGTGAACCAAAAATAGAACCTGAACTTTTAAGAGATATTATTGAAAGATGCAGGAAGATTGGTTATGATACGGGGAGTTTGGTTAGTCAAGAACATTAGTTCAGTTAACAGTTGGGAGTTCTCGGTTTGGCAGGCAAAATCATTTCTCCGCTACACTTTTCCATTCGTGTTCAATTTTTGTCATTAATAGTGCATTGTCAAATTTTACTGCTCCTTTTGGGAAAATATCTTCGTTTTCAAAGAAAGTAGATTGCACATTACTAACAGTTAATGGTCTTATTTTCCAGCTGTATGCATTTAGCTTTAAGCCATCAAATTTTTTACCATTGGGTGAATAACCAATAGAACCTTTTTCAAAAAAGTCAGAAACATTTTCTAATGTTTCAAAAATAGAATTGCTATCGAAATGACTAGTTTCCACAGCATCTATATTGATTTTGGTATTGTCTGAACTTATAAAATCGATGTGATAATTGTTGTGTTCTTCAACGACATTAAATTTCGCTAAGTAATGTTTACCAGGAAAAAATTTTCCGCCAATTACGCTGTTAAGCCTTAATGATGTATCTCTTCTTGGTATAAATACACCTTCTTTAACTTCATCACCTTCATCCCACTCAACCGCAATTCTGTGTGCGCCATTTTCTGATGAAACACCTATGAAATTCGGTAATCCTTTGGGTTTTATATCTTTTAATCGAATAAGGCAGATACCCACAATTGCTTTGCCTTTATAAATTTTTGGCCTAAAAGGTGCTGGGATAATCTTTGTAATGATATCAGGGTCTACAGTATAATTTATTAGTATTCTTCTATCAATAAAGCCGTGTATCGTAGGGATTTTCATAAAATGATATTGCTCAACACAAATATCGACTTAATTTGGTGGCTACTCTAAATAGTTGCAGAAATTATTTTCTCTAAACCTGATTGAAGGGGAAAGCTCCCGATTTTTCATCGGGACTTGTACCAAAAAGCAGGGCTAATCTTTCCTAAAAGCTACTGTATTTGCTTTTCAAACTCTTCAACAATTAAGCAATCTAACAATTTAACAATCTAATGTTTTTCCTTATCCACACATCTTCTCTTCTACCTTTTACCTCTTCCATTTTTTGTTGGATTGTTGATAATTTACTGACACAACCACCCTCAAAAAACTCTATTTTTGAACTCCACGATAATTCCCACTATGTACCTGATTTTTGATACCGAGACTACTGGTTTGCCACGTAATTTTAATGCGCCCATTACCGATACGGATAATTGGCCACGTTGCATTCAAATAGCTTGGCAGTTACATGATGAAATGGGTAATTTGGTAGAGCATCAAGATTATTTAGTTAAGCCAGAAGGTTTTAACATTCCTTATGATGCAGAGCGAATCCACGGAATTTCTACAGAACTAGCGCAAGAGCAAGGAATTGAACTCGCGGAAGTTTTAGAGAAATTTGATATTGCCTTAAGTAAATCGAAATTTGTTGTTGGTCAGAATGTAGGCTTCGATGTGAACATCATGGGCTGTGAGTTTCATCGTTTAGGCGTTGAAAGTCCGATGGCAAGTATGCCAGTTTTAGATACTTGTACAGAAGTTACAGCCGACTTATTAAAGATTCCTGGTGGTAGAGGTGGTCGTTTTAAATTGCCAACTTTAACGGAGCTGCATCAATACCTTTTTGGCGTTCCATTTTCTGAAGCGCACAACGCAACTGCCGATGTGGAAGCTACAACTCGTTGCTTTTTAGAGTTGATTAAAAAAGAAGTTTTCAAGAAAGAGGAGCTATTAGTTGACACTGATTATTTCTTACGTTTTAAAGAAGTTAATGCTAATCCAATCAGTTCGATTGGTTTACAGCACATCAACCTAAAAGCTGCATCGGATGAGATTAGAAAACGTTCGCAAGGTGCAGAAACTGGTGGAATATCTAAACAAACATTAGCAGATAATAAAGAAGAACTAGCGAATGCAAATTTTGTGCATTTGCATAACCATACCCAATTTTCTGTTTTACAATCTACCATCAGCGTACCAGATTTGGTAAAAGCTGCGGCAGCTCAAAAAATGCCAGCAGTAGCACTTACCGACCACGCAAATATGATGGGCGCCTTCCACTTTGTGAGTAATGTGAGCAAGCATAACAAAGAAGCCAAAGCTAAAAATGCTGAAGCTTTAGAAAAAGGCGAAGAGCCTGTCATGCAAGTGGTAAAGCCAATTATTGGTGTGGAATTTTTCGTTTGTGATGACCACCTAGATAAAAAACGCAAGGATGATGGTTACCAGGTTGTATTGTTAGCCAAAAATAAAACTGGTTACCATAATTTGGCAAAAATGTCATCTATCGCTTACACCAAAGGCTTTTATTATGTGCCTAGGATAGATAGAAAAGTAATAGAGCAGTATAAAAGCGATATCATTGTACTTTCTGGGAACTTATACGGAGAGGTGGCCAGCAAGTTGTTAAACTTAGGTGAAAAACAAGCAGAAGAAGCTTTACTTTATTGGAAGGAACAATTTGGCGATGATTTTTATGTAGAAATCATGCGTCACGGTCAGGAAAATGAAGACCGTGTAAACACTGATTTAATTGCGATGGCTAACAAGCACGAGGTTAAATTAGTGGCAACCAACAATACTTATTACATCAATAAAAAAGATGCTAATGCACATGATATTTTGCTGTGTGTAAAGGATGCGGAGAAACAAGCTACTCCTATAGGTAGGGGAAGAGGTTATCGATATGGTTTGCCAAACCAAGAGTATTATTTCAAATCTGCCGAAGAAATGAAAAAGCTCTTTACCGATGTGCCACAGGCGATTTTAAGCACCCAAGAAATTGCAGATAAGGTAGAGGCTTATGAATTGGCTCGTGAAGTACTCTTGCCTAAATTTGGTATTCCAGAAGAGTTTTTAGTTGAAGAAGATAATGCTGATGGCGGAAAACGAGGTGAGAATAAATTTTTAAGACACCTTACTTATGAAGGTGCTAAAAAAAGATATGGTGAGCTAACTGAAGTTATCATTGAGCGTTTAGATTTTGAGTTGGCAACAATTGAGAAAACTGGTTACCCTGGTTATTTCTTAATTGTACAAGACTTTATTGCCGAAGCTCGTAGACGAGATGTTTCCGTTGGCCCTGGTCGTGGTTCGGCAGCTGGTTCTGTAGTTGCCTATTGTTTGTGGATTACCAACATAGACCCTTTAAAATACGATTTGCTATTTGAGCGTTTCCTTAACCCAGACCGTGTTTCCATGCCCGATATTGATATTGACTTTGACGATGAAGGTCGTGGTCGTGTAATGGAATATGTAATCGATAAGTATGGTTCTAGCCAAGTGGCGCAAATCATCACTTATGGTACAATGGCAGCAAAGTCATCCATCCGTGATACGGCAAGGGTTTTAGATTTACCACTTTTTGAAGCAGATAAAATCGCAAAGCTGATTCCTAACATGAAGTTAGCTAAGATATTTAACTTGGATGAAAAAGCTTTAAAAGCAGCCTTGCGACCAGATGAATATGAAAAGATAATTGAGTTAAAGGCATTGGCGGCAGCCAAAAATTTAAGTGCAGAAACCATTGAGCAGGCTATTATTTTAGAAGGTTCATTAAGAAATACAGGTATCCACGCTTGTGGAGTTATCATTACACCGGATGACATTACCAATTTCGTTCCAGTAGCTACTGCAAAAGATTCAGATTTATATGTTACCCAATTTGACAACTCGGTTGTAGAAAGCGCTGGTTTGTTAAAGATGGACTTCTTGGGGTTAAAAACCTTAACCCTTATAAAAGACACGGTTAAACTCGTTAAAAAAAGACACGATATCGATCTAGACCCGGATGCTTTTCCGATAGACGATGTAAAAACTTACGAGCTCTTTCAGCGTGGTGAAACAGTCGGCATTTTCCAGTACGAGAGTGCTGGTATGCAGAAATACATGAAGGAGCTAAAACCAACTGTTTTTGGAGATTTAATTGCGATGAACGCTTTATACCGTCCAGGGCCGATTGCCTATATCCCAAGTTTCGTTAAACGTAAAAACGGTGAGGAAGAAATTAAATACGATTTAGAAGCTTGCGAAGAGCTGTTGAAAGAAACTTACGGAATTACAGTTTACCAAGAGCAGGTAATGCTTTTGTCGCAAAAATTGGCAGATTTTACTAAAGGTGAAGCCGATGTTTTGCGTAAGGCAATGGGTAAAAAACAACGTGACGTGTTGGATAAAATGAAGCCCAAATTTATTTCACAAGCGGCAGCAAAAGGTCATGATGCACAAGTTTTAGAGAAGATTTGGAAAGATTGGGAAGCTTTCGCAGAATATGCTTTCAATAAATCTCACTCTACTTGTTACGCTTGGATTGCCTATCAAACTGCTTACTTAAAGGCAAATTATCCAGCAGAATATATGGCTGCTGTACTTTCCAATAACATGAGCGATATTAAGCAAGTGGCCTTTTTTATGGAAGAATGTAGGCAAATGGGTGTTACTGTTTTAGGTCCGGATGTAAACGAATCTGATTTGAAATTCTCTGTAAATGCCAAAGGCGAGGTTCGCTTCGGTATGTCGGCAGTAAAAGGTGTGGGAGAAAAAGCGGTAGAAAGTATCATTGAAGAAAGAGTAGAAAATGGTCCATATACCACTGTTTTCGAATTTGCAAAACGTTCAAACACACGTATCGTTAATAAAAAGGCTTACGAGAGTTTTGTTTACAGCGGTGCTTTTGATGCATTTGGATTTCATAGAGCTCAATATTTTTACATCGGTGCCAACGATAAAATGAACGGAATTGAAAAGCTAATTAAATATGCCAACGATTTTCAGAATAACCAGAATTCATCGCAATCATCATTATTTGGTGGGTCAAAAGCAGATTTAATTTTAGAACCAACTTTTCCTGTGTCTCCAGAATGGGGATTGATAGACCGTTTGAAATACGAAAAAGATGCCATTGGAATTTTCTTATCAGGACATCCGTTAGATGATTATCGTTTTGAATTGAATCACTATTGTCAGCATTCGGTTAAACATTTGTCTATCGTTAATAAGATAAGGAGCGGCGATACCAACGAAGAGATTTTAGCAGAATTTGAAAGTCTAAAAAATAGGGATTTAGTTGTTGGCGGATTGGTTGTTTTGGCTACTCAACGAATTACAAAAACAGGTAAACCATTCGGGATTTTCGTTTTTGAAGATTACGATGATAGTTGTGAGATTGCTTTGTTTGGGGATGATTTCTTGAAGTTTAAGCAGTTTTTAACGGAAGGTTATTTCTTGCAGATTAGAGGCAGGGTAGGAGAACGTTTCAGGAAAGAAGGAGATTGGGAATTTAAGGTTACTTCGATAGACTTATTGGCAGAATTAAGAGATAAACTGACGAAATGTATCACGATTCAAGTACCAATTGACGCTATCAATGATGAGCTAATGGCTAAGATTGATATCCTTTTAGAGGAAAACAAGGAGAATAGCGAACAACATAATTGTAAGCTTAATTTCGAAGTTTATGATAGAGAACAAAACTTAAAGCTAGAACTGCCCTCTAAGTCGTTAAAAATAAATCCAAACAATCAATTTTTAGAACAATTAACAAAGTTGAATGTTGTGAATTATAAGCTGAATTAGTTCATTGCCGTCATTTCGAAATGAGCCCTTCGCGATTGAGAAATCTGTTGTTAGACACTTGACGTTAGGTTTTGCCGAATAGATATCTCCTCGCTGCGCTGCGGTCGATATGACGAATCACTAATAAGTTGTAAAATTGTCAAATTGACAGCAAGCCATTGATGGCATTACAATTGATAATATATTTGTATATAAATTAAAATAAAAAGTTATGGCTTTAGAAATAACAGATGCAAACTTCGAGGAGCTTGTATTAAAATCAGATAAACCAGTATTGGTAGATTTTTGGGCAGAATGGTGTGGTCCATGTCGCATGGTAGGTCCTATTGTTGATGAGATTGGAAAAGAATACGAAGGAAAAGCATTAGTAGGAAAAGTAAACGTTGACAACAATCCACAAATTTCAACTCAATTTGGTATCCGCAATATTCCAGCATTATTGTTCTTTAAAAATGGCGAAGTTGTAGATAAACAAGTTGGTGCTGTTCCAAAATCAGTGTTAGCTGGTAAGTTAGATAAACAATTATAAACCTTCGTCATTGCGAGGAACGAAGCAATCTCATTGCTGAAAAATAAGGTAATCATATATAAATCCGAATTCATCATTGAGTTCGGATTTTTTGTTTCATTAATTTGAAAAAACTCAAATGTGTGCGTCATTGCCAGCTTCCCGAATCAAAATCGGGACAGGCGTCTGGCAATCGTAATGCGATAGAAGGTAGATTATCCATATATGACGCTTTACGGTGATAATGCGCTTCTTGGAAGTTTAAAGTAACATATTTATTATCCAAATCTAGTTTACAGGTTTGGATTTTTTATTGTCCTTATTTTTTTGTTCTTTTAATAAACAGATCAATTTATTGGTTCGTGGAGACACAAACCAAGGAAACTAAATGAAGCCAAGGTTCGTGTCTCCACGAACCTTAAGCAAATAAATTATCCCAAATTATGAAAGCTTTTAATCTTCAACTATTCAATCTACTTGCAGCAAGTTTTTTGTTGAGTTGCGTAAATGAAACAAACGTTTCGGCTCAAAATCCTGTAGAAACTAACAGGCCAACTGCAGATTACAAACCTGCTTTTGCTGGTCAAACTCGGATTAAGGGAATTAAAACAACCACCCCTTATGCTACAACTGTTATTAATAAGAAATTAGAAAATCCTTGGGCTATTTCAGTAATGCCCGATGGTCGATTCCTTATCACTCAAAAAGGAGGTACAATGGTTATTTTAGCTGCAAATGGAAGCTTGTCTAAAACCATTACTGAACTTCCAAAAGTAGATGACTCAGGTCAAGGTGGATTATTAGACGTAACCTTAGCGCCCGATTTTGCAAAAAGCAGGATGGTCTATTGGGCATATTCAGAACCGCAAAGCAAAGGCATATTGCTAGCTATAGCAAAAGGAAAACTATCAGCTAATGAAACTGCTATCGAAAATCAAACAGTTATTTACAGGGCAACCCCAGCTCATACTGGCCGACTGCAATATGGTTCGAGGATAGTATTTGACAAAAATGGAAACCTATTTGTAAGTACGGGCGAACGTTCTGATAGAGAAATTAGAGTGCATGCACAGTATTTGAACTCTTCTTTGGGTAAAATCCTTCATTTAACTCCAGATGGTAAAGCTGTTGCAGGCGGTCCTTTTGTTACTAAAGAAGGAGCAAGACCAGAGATATATTCTTTAGGTCATCGCAATCCAGATGGCTTGGCAATTGACCCTCAAACAGGCGAACTATGGGAAGCAGAATTTGGCCCTAAAGGTGGAGATGAGATTAACTTAATTAAACCAGGTAAAAACTATGGATGGCCAATCATTACTTATGGCGTAGAATATAGTGGCGCAAAAATAGGCGATGCCATCCAACAAAAAGATGGTTACGAGCAGCCAGTTTACTATTGGAATCCTGTTATTTCTCCTGGAAGCATTGCTTTTTATACTGGTAACCTAAGCGAATGGAAAGGCAATTTATTTGTTGCCGCTTTAAGTGGTTCTCATATCATTAGATTGGTTTTAAAAGCAAATAAAGTAGTAGGCGAAGAAAGATTACTGGCAGATGAAGGCGAACGTTTCCGTGATTTAGTTACAGGTAAAGACGGTGCTTTGTATGCCGTAACTGATGGAGGTAAATTATACAGAATTGCTAAGAAGTAATTCTACCACAATTCCCCTCTTCTAGAGGGGTGCCTGAAAGGCGGGGTGTTTTCTGTAATAAATAAAAATATCGGTTGGTAAATCACTAACCGATATTTTTTTATTTGAAAAGCAGTTTCAGTGCTAATCGGTTTCGATAGTCCTGCTAACCGCTGCAATCTTTTTTGGGTTTAGCGATAGTCATCCGATGAATATATGCAGCAGTTATATATTCATCGGATGACTAAATTGGCTTCAAAAAAGTATTTCCGCTTATATCAGGTTTATTGAACGAAATACAGTGTAAGAAACTAAAATAAGTCTACTAAAGCTTTGACAAAATTTTAGCAAACCGTATAGGCTTTTGTCAAAGCTTAAAACCAATTCTATAATGCTGTACTTACTGTGGTTTAATATATTTTAAAGCCTCTGGCCCCATTACAATTGCAGCAACAATGCCAATAACCATTGCAATTATAATTAATACTATATAAGCCAATATAATTAAACCAATAATAATTAAAACCTTACCTATAATAGTCTTAAGAGGTTTTTCGGGGTAAAAACCCTTGTAAAACCATACATACAAAGGAGGGTAAGCCAAAGTAGTTAAACTTGTAAAAATCATAAATGCATTCACATTGGTTCTCAAGAAGTACATGATAGGATACAGTACAAGAATGTTGAGGAAAATGTAAAAAGATAAGGCATAAGCATTCATGATGATATGCTCATAATAATTTTGTCCCCATTTTCTCAATGCCAGCTTAGTAAAAATTGATATAATTGGGATCAGTAAAAGCATGATGAAAGAGTTGTAGCTACGCATAAAAGTCTGCATATCGTTCATCAATTTAGAATTCATGTGCTGACTTGTGTAATATTCGCTCATGATGTTGTCTAGCCCAATAATTTTAAAAGATATAAAGGCAGAAATACCACTCAATAAAAAAACCAGTAAAATTGGCTTATAGTGGTTTACTCTGTTGCCGTAAATGAATTCATAGGCAGTTTTACCTGGGTTTTTAAGAATTTTTTTTGCTGAGTATAAAAAACCTTTATTGGTGTGTACAACAGAGTATTGAATTTCGTCTATAATATATTTTCTATCAATCCTCTTAAATTTTTTTTGTCCGCAGTTACTACAAAAATTATCATTGATTGTAAAGGTGCAGTTTGGGCAAGTGTGTTCCATAGAGAGGGGATATTTTATTTAGATGGTATAAATGCTGCAATTTAAGTCTTTAAAGCAAAAATTCAAATTACAAATAATTAAATTTAGGTTATTTTTATATGGCTAAAAACACCTGATCATAAACTAAAATTATCTTGATGAAACTTGTAAGGAACTTCCCAATCCCAAAACCCACCAGCTTTGTTAAATAAACCCGACAAAAACGGAAATACTTTTTTTAAGTCAATTTAGTCATCCGATGAATATATGCACCAAGTTTATAATCATCGGATGACTATTGTAAAATCACAAAAAAAGATTGAAGTGGTTGGCGGGGCTGCAATTGCCGATAAGCATAGGCATTACTTTTCAAAATATTTACTTTATCTGCTTTAAAGATGCTGAAATGAATTCAGAATGACGATATCTAGGAAACGCAATAATTTATTAGCTTTACGTTATGGCAAACACAAATCAATATGAAAACTTACAACTGAATACCAACTTAGAGCTTTTAGCCCGACAAGTGGTTGAAGGTTTTATTACAGGTTTGCATAAAAGCCCTTTTCACGGGTTTTCGGTTGAGTTTGCCGAGCATCGTTTGTATAATACTGGCGATAGTGTAAAAAATATAGACTGGAAGTTATTTGCCAAAACAGATAAGTTATTCAGTAAACGTTATGAAGAAGAAACCAATTTGCGTTGCCAATTTGTGATTGATTCTTCATCATCAATGTACTTTCCTGATGAGAAATACAACAAGTTAACTTTTGCGGTTCAAAGTACAGCTTGTTTAATGTACTTGCTCAAAAAACAACGTGATGCATTTGGCTTGAGTTTATTCTCCGACCAAGTGAACTTGAATACACATGCCAAATCTACTAATACCCATCAAAAATATTTGTTTGCAGCTTTAGAGCAAGTTTTGCAGTCACCTAAAATGAATGTTCAAACTAATTTGGCTTTGGCTTTGCATCAAATAGCAGAGCTGATTCATAAACGTTCGTTGGTTATTGTATTTAGTGATATGCTGCAAACTGTTCACGATGAAACTAAAATAACAGCCCTGTTTTCTTCGCTGCAACACTTAAAATTCAACAAACACGAAGTTGTAATTTTTAACGTGACAGACAAAAGCAAAGAGGTAGATTTTAATTTCGCCAATCGCCCTTACGAATTTATAGACATGGAAACTGGTGCTGTTTTAAAAGCACATACTTCTAAAGTTAAGGATGCTTACTTGGAGCAAATGAATGCTTATCGTCAGAATTTAACACTTAAATGCGCTCAGTATAAAATTGATATGGTAGATGCTGATATTAATGAAGGTTTTGATAATGTGTTGCAAGCTTATTTGATTAAAAGGCAGAAGATGGGCTAATCGAGTTCATTGGTTTCATTAGTTCATTTGGCCTCAATAGTTTGTCATCTTGAGCGTAGTAGATGGACTAATTGTTCAATTGCTAGATTGTTAAATTGTTGCTTGGCAGATAGCCAAGAAGATTGCCTGCCTGCGGTAGGCAGGCTTCGGGAGATGAAAAATCGATCCTCGCAATGACGAAATGCGATAAAAAAACCCTTATATATTTCGCAATACATAAGGGTTCAGATAAGGGTAACCGGAAAACTAAAAAACTATTTTGATGAGTTTTGTAGATAACAAAACGGAAATCGCTTCTGATGTTTTGTTATTCAAAGATGCCTTTCTATTATGAAGATTTTATGAAGTTTAATAAATTGCATCATGCTGAATTTTTCAGGAGCTTTTATTGATTTTTGCCTTCAAGAAAGCTTCGCTGTTTATTTCAGCATCTGGCTTGTATGAAAGACCCTGAAATGAATTCAGGGTGACGGAAAAAACATTTTAACCTACTGGAAACTCAATACTAACAACAGTTCCGCTATTCTTTTCAGATTTAATATCAATATTTAATTGATGGAACTTTGCTATACTATTCACAATAGCTAAGCCTAAACCAAAACCATCTTCATTCTCATTGTTTTCTCTTTCAAAGCGATTAAAGGCATTGGTGGCGATTTCTTTCTCCATTCCAATTCCAGTATCACATATTTTTAGGATGTAACCAGATTGGCACAACTCTTCTTCAATTGTGATTGAACCCTTTGCAACATTGTATTTGATAGCGTTATTAATGATGTTAACTAATAAAGTATGGATTAAGGCTTGGTTTCCAGTAAATATAAAATCGGACTTGATACGGTTTTGGTAAACAATCTTTTTATCTAAAATTCTATCTTCCAAATCTTCGTAAATCTCATCCAACTGATGTTTGATGGAAACATTATCTTTTTTAAGGTATTGCTCATTTTCTACTTTAGAGATTAACAGCAAACTATTAATGATAACTTTTAAGCGATTAAGTGTTTTAAGGGATGCAAAAATCTTATTCTCGTGTTCAATAGGAAGATTGTCTGCTGTTAAAATATTCTCTAGTCGACCACTTAAAATGGAAATAGGCGTTAATAATTCGTGAGAAACATTGGCGATGAATTGTTTTTCCAACAAGAACAAATCCGATATTTTTCGCATTAATGAGTTAATGCTATTGTCTAGAATTTTGAAGTCTGTAGTGTTTGTTGGGATGTTTTGGTAATTGTAAGATGTAGGATTGTTTACTTTATTTAACTTTTGGTCGATGATTTTATAGAAAGGACGGAGGATGAAATTGGTAAAGGCATAATCTGTAATTAAAGTAATCAATAAAGAAATTACCAAAACAATGAGCATATAAAACCTGATGGTTGTTTTAATCGATTCCATCGCAGTCATTGTTTCTCCGATTTCCAGTTTATAACGTTTGTTGTTAAATTCAAACTGGTCGTTCAATATTCGATAGATTTCTATTTCGCCCTCAATTTCTCTTGTTTCTGAAGTGAACGTAAGGGTTGTGTCAATTTTCCCAGCTTTAGGAATAGCTGTTAATACAATAAACTCCTCTTTTAAAATATTGTAGTCAGTAAATGATTGCCGCGATTTAATCAAACTGTCAATCTCTTTATCATCTAAGTTCTCGATTACCTTTAATCGCTTTTTTGCAAGTCGAGTATCTAAATGATGAGAGGAAATGGTTTCTAGAGAAAGCAAAATAATCGTTCCCAAAACCAAAATGATAGCTATTTTGGTAATGGCATTATAGAGCGCAAATTTTGCTTGTAGGTTCATTTTAGAATTACGTATTGCGATTAGCGTATTGAGATATTCTTAATCACATCTACCATCTTCCATTTTACATTTTCCATCAATAGTTAATTCGGTATCCTATACTTCTTACCGTTTCAAACCAATCCGTTTTACTGCATTGAGTTAGTTTTTTACGGAGGTTTTTTACGTGAACATCAACAAAGTTAGAGTCTGAATTTACTTCTAAAATATCGCCCCAAACATGTTCTGTTAAACTCATTCTCGAAACTACCCTGTTTTTGTTCAATACCAAATAGTTGAAAATTTCAAACTCTTTTTTAGTTAAAGGCAATCTATCGTCGTTATAAGATACAGTACGATTTTGAATGTCTAAGGTGAAATCGTGTATTTTAACCTCATTCTTTTCTAATTTATGCTTGCGACGGGTGATGGCGTGCATACGTGCCAGTAATTCATTTAGCGAGAATGGTTTTGCTAAATAATCATCAGCACCACCATCTAACCCCTTAATTCTATCATCAACTTCGCTTCTAGCAGTTAAAATGATAACCGCATCTTCCCGGTCTTTTAAGTTTTTTAATTGTTTGAGGACTTCAAAACCATCGCCATCTGGCAAACCTAAATCTAATAGAATGAAATCGTAATTGTTGACAAATATCTTTTCCTCGGCTGATGATTTTTTCCAAGCATGTTCTACGATATATCCCTCACGACTTAAAAATTCATCCATTTCTAAGGCAAGGCTTTTTTCATCTTCGACAATTAGTACGTTCATTTTGTCAGTTCATTGGGTTCACTAGTTCATCAATATAAATAGTTCACTAGTTCATTAGGCTAGCTGCATACTGAATTTACATTTTTTAATATAACATCACAAGCTGCCCTAATTTCATCTTCGGTTATAATTAAAGGAGGAGCGATGCGCATCGAATTACTGCAATGTAAAAACCAATCTGTAATAATTCCATCTTCAATGCAACCATCTATTATCTTTTTAAGAATGTCATAACTTTCAAATTCTGCTGCCAACATTAATCCTTTTCCACGAACTTCTTTAATTGCTGGGTGTTTCAATAGCGATTTAAAAAGTTCTCCCTTTGCTTCTACATCCTTTACTAAATCTTCATTAACTATGGTTTGTAAAGTGGCCAAGCCTGCTGCACAGCTTACAGGGTGACCGCCAAAGGTTGTAATGTGACCAAGTATTGGATTATCTGCAAATACCGACATTATTTGTGAAGAACTGATGAAGGCACCAATTGGCATTCCGCCTCCAATCCCTTTTGCCAGTAATAAAACATCTGGAATTACATTAAAATGCTCAAAACCGAACATTTTCCCAGTTCTGCCAAAACCACATTGTATTTCATCAAATATTAAAAGCGTTCCTGTTTCATTACATTTTTTACGCAGGGCGATTAAATATTCCGGATCTGGAATTCTTATGCCTGCTTCGCCCTGTATAGTTTCAATAAAAACAGCTGCGGTTTTAGAGGTAATCTTCTCTAAATCTGATAATTGATTAAATTCTATAAATTGAACATCTGGTAATAAAGGACGGTAAGCTTGCTTAAATTCTTCGTTGCCCATTAAACTTAACGAGCCTTGTGTACTGCCGTGATAACTGTTTTTACAAGCTATTAACTCAGTTCTGTTGGTATATCTTTTTGCCAGTTTCATGGCGCCTTCAACAGCTTCGGTACCTGAGTTTACGAAATAAGTGCAATCTAAATTTTCGGGTAAAACAGATGCTATTGCTTTCGCAAAATTTACCTGTGGGCTCTGAACAAACTCGCCATATACCATTAAATGCATATAGGTTTCTGCCTGTTTTTTTACTGCTTCCACAACTGTGGGATGACAGTGACCAACATTACTTACACCAATGCCAGCAATTAAATCCATGTATTTTTTTCCATCCACATCATACATATAAATTCCTTTTGCCCTTACAAATTCAAGCAAAAGTGGGGTAGGAGATGTTTGTGCATTATGTTTTAGAAATAATTGACGTTGTGTTTGCATAAGGCAAAATTACTCATTTTTAAATCTTATCCTTTTAGAAATATAGGGTGAAAATAAAAAGTCCTGTATGACTTAACACACAGGACTTAAAAAATTAATTATTTATTTGTTAGTTAGTTTTCTTTTCGTGGGCCTCCGCCTCGGTATTGATTTAAAATTTCTTTTTTGAATGCTTCTTGAGCTCTGTAAAACTTGCCTACAATTTTAATAGATAAGCTAGTTTTAAACTTGTTGTAATATTTTTTCTCGATGTTTAAATCTCTTTGCTTAAAATCAAAATCATTGGTAATTAACGCTTGTATTTCAGTATCAGAAAGGTCGTCTATCTCTTTAATCTTTCTGAAGCTTATCATTTTCTGAAAACGTTCCTTTCTTAAAGTAGATTGCTCTTTGATATAGTCGTTATAAATTGGCCAAAACACTTTAGCTTCATTTGGAGTTAAATCTAGCTTTGTAGTTAACCAAGCAACTTTTTTCGCTTCCCACTTTTCATCATCCATTCTTGGTCCTTGTGAAAAAGCCAATCCTGGCAAAACGATGAACAATAGTGCAATAAATAGGTTTTTCATCATTATGTTATTGTTTTTCAATGGTGATGAAGCTATCAAGAATTAGATTTTCTAATCTTGATGGTTTCATCATTATATATTATGTTTTTTAAAATTTTCGAGCTATCACAGCTTGTTTTATAAATTATTAGATAAATCTGTTGAAGAGAAATTATCTAAAATATAGTTTTCCATTTCTGTATCTGACACAGTAGTTGTAGTAGCCGCTTGGCTTTCCTCTATATGTTCTAAAATTGTGCTTTCATCAATGTCATATAAAACTTGCTCTTTTGCTAGTTCCAATGAAGCAGTTTGAGTAACCTTACTTTGTTGAGTAAAATATAACCCAGAACCAATTACAATAAATAAACAAGCAGCTGAGGCATATTTCATAAAGTCTGAACCCCATAAACGTACAACCTTAGTTTTTTGAGGAACAGCAGAAGTTTTGCTTAAAATATCGGCTTGTAAAGTTTCAAAATAGTTAGCAGGAGTTTTAAATCCATCAATTTTAACCAAAGATTTGATTTCCTCTGTGGCAATTCTACTTTCAATTTGATTGCCTAAATCCTCAAAATAGTTTTGAGGAACAGTAAAACCTTGATTTTCCTTTTGCATTAAGCCATCAACAAAAACAGATTGATTAATTCGGCTTTGCAGTTTGTTAAAATAATTATCCGGCACACTATATGGCATTGTTCTAGGTAAGCTCGCTAATTGTGGTGCTTCCTTTTCCCATTCCATATTTTCATCCATTATATTCATCACGTACTATTGATGGTTTTTATTGTAAAAGGTTTAATACTTAATCTTCATTTATTAAAATACTTTCAATTTTTTTTACTGCAATATGAAATGAAGCCTTTAAAGCACCTACTGTAGTGCCCAAAACCTCAGAAATTTCATCATATTTCATGTCATCGAAATATTTCATGTTAAAAATAATTCGTTGTTTTTCTGGCAAGGTTAAAATGGCTTCCTGTAATTTCTTCTGAATTTTATCGCCATCAAAATAAGATGCAGCGGTTAGACTTTCTGCTAATTCTCCACTAACATCATCTAAAGAAATATTGTTCTTTAATTTTTTCTTATTCAGGAAGGTGATGGATTCATTGGTTGCGATTCTGTAAATCCAAGTATAAAGTTGAGAATCACTACGGAAATTGGCTAGATTTTTCCAGACCTTAACAAAGGTTTCTTGGACTAAATCATCAGTATCGTCATGGTCTATAACCAAACGACGAATATGCCAATAGATTTTTTGTTGATATTTATTTAAAAGCAAGTTGAAGGCTTCGTTCTGTGTTTTTTGAACACCAAACTTTTGCAATATTTCTGCGTCTTCAACCTGCTTCATTTTTTATGAGTTCTAATGTTATTTTGTTCCGTAATCTTTTCCGACTTTCGGACTAATAACTTCCGGACTTTCTAAACTTTTCTTTTCATTACTTTTTGAGCTGCAGCAACAATATCAGATGGATCCAATTTATACTTGGTCATTAATTGATCTGGTGTAGCACTTTCGCCAAAGCTGTCATTTACTGCAACAAACTCTTGTGGTGCAAGATATTCAGTTGTTAATAAACGAGCAACGCTTTCGCCTAGTCCGCCAAACTTGTTGTGCTCTTCACATGTTACCACACAACCAGTTTTCTTAACAGACTTTAGAATAGCTTCTTCATCTAAAGGTTTAATGGTGTGGATATTTATAATTTCTGCATCAATGCCTAGCTCAGCTAATTTTTCGCCAGCTTCAATTGCTCTCCAAACCATGTGGCCTGTTGCAATGATGGTTACATCTGTTCCTTCGTTAACCATCCAAGCTTTACCAATCTCAAATTTTTGGTCTTCTGCCGTAAATACAGGAATTACTGGGCGCCCAAAACGTAAATAAACTGGTCCTTCATATTCCATGATAGCTAAAGTAGCCGCTTTGGTTTGGTTATAATCGCAAGGATTGATAACTACCATTCCTGGCAACATCTTCATCAAACCAATATCTTCTAAAATTTGGTGAGTTGCACCATCTTCTCCTAAAGTTAAACCTGCATGTGATGCACATATTTTAACGTTCTTGCCAGAATAAGCAATAGATTGACGAATTTGGTCATAAACACGACCAGTAGAAAAGTTTGCAAAAGTACCTGTAAATGGAATTTTTCCATTGATAGTTAAACCTGCAGCAATACCCATCATATTAGCTTCTGCAATACCAACTTGCACAAATCTTTCTGGAAAATCTTTTATGAAAGCATCCATTTTTAAAGAGCCAACTAAATCTGCACAAAGCGCAACAACATTTTCATTACGTTTACCTGCTTCATGTAATCCAGCTCCAAAACCCGAACGTGTATCTTTCTTTTCTGTATATGTATATTTTTTCATTTTGAATAGTATTGAGTAAAGCGTATTGCGTATTGCGATTTAATCTCATTACGCATATCTCACTACGCTATACGTAAATTAATAATCCCCAGCTGTTTCTTTAAGTTGACCTAATGCCGATTCTAATTGTGCATCACTTGGTGCAGAACCGTGCCACTTGTGCGTACCTACCATAAAATCAACGCCGTAACCCATTTGTGTGCTCATTAAGTTTAAAATAGGTTTGCCTTTTCCAGTTAATGATTTAGCATAATGTAATGCTTTGGTTATTTCTGCCATATCATTACCATCAGAAGTTATTACGTGCCAACCGAAAGCTTCAAATTTAGCTTGAAGATTTTCTAATGATAAAACTTTTTCAGTCGGACCATCAATTTGTTGACCGTTGTAATCTACACTGGCAATTAAATTATCCACCTTGTGAAATGGTGCAAACATTAATGCTTCCCAGTTTTGGCCCTCTTGTAACTCACCATCGCCCATTAAGGCATAAACTAATCCTTTATCACCATCAATTTTTTTAGCTAAGGCAGCGCCGATAGCAACTGATAAACCTTGACCTAATGAACCAGATGCGATACGAACACCAGGTAAACCTTCATGTGTAGTTGGGTGACCTTGTAATCTTGAATCTAATTTTCTGAAAGTAGCTAATTCACTCACTTCAAAATAACCAGACCTTGCTAAAACGCTATACCAAACTGGCGAAATGTGTCCGTTTGAAAGAAAGAATAAATCCTCTCCAACACCTTCCATAGAAAATTTAGGGTTATGGTTTAATACTTCGAAATATAAGGCTGTAAAAAAATCTGCACAACCTAAAGATGCTCCTGGATGTCCAGATTGAACGGCGTGAACCATTCTTAAACAGTCTCTTCTTACTTGTGAAGCAATATCTTCTAGTTCACTAATTGAATGTTTCATTGATTTGTTTATTGTTTTTAAGGTAATGATTAAGCAAGCAGCAATTATTTGCTTGAATTGATCATTTTAGTATGGTTATTAAATTAAAGGCAAGGTAATTATAAAAATTTAAGGTATTTCTACTTTGCTAGTTTTTTTATATCACAGTTGTTGATTTCTGCAGGTATAATTGTTTTAATTTTCCAACAATTGCAATATTTTTTATCCTATGGGCTTAAACAGCAATTATTTAAGCAAATCTAACACTTGTGCCGTTGGTGCTTTTGAATCTACTTTGCTGATGATGTGTGCGATATTACCATCTTCGTCTATAATAAAAGTAGTACGGTTAGTTCCCATGTATTTTTTACCATACATATTTTTCTCTCCCCATACGCCATAAGCTTCCACAATGCTTTTATCGGTATCTGCCAAAAGAGTAAATGGCAAACTGTGCTTATTGATGAATTTTTGGTGAGACTTTTCATCATCTACACTTACACCTAAAACTTCAATTCCCTTTGCTTTTAATCCTTGGTAGTTATCACGGAAATCACAAGCTTCGGTGGTGCAACCTGGTGTATCATCCTTCGGGTAAAAATACAATACTACTTTTTGACCTTTATATTGACTTAAGGAAACAGTTTTTCCATCTTGGTCTTTTGAAGTAAATACTGGGGCTTTATCGCCTTGTTTAAGTGTGCTCATATCGTTTTAATTGTGAAATTGTTTTATTGTTGTTTGTATGCTGCTAACAATCTAGCCATCTAACAATCCAACAATTTTTATTTTAACTATCTATAAAAATCTATCGCGTATCTTTTGGTATTGTCTTTCATATCTACAACAAGTAACTCAAAAGTGTGCTTTCCCGTTGCGGTTCGTTCATCAAAGTTATGCCAAAGACTTGCACTTTTGGTGTCAAATTCCATCAAAACCCATTGGCCGTCAATATAGCCATTAAAACTTTTAATTCCAGATAGGTTGTCGCTAATTCTAAAACTCATTTTAGTTAAGCCAGCCATATTTTTGCCATTGGCGATGTTAACAGGAATGATATTCGGAGCAATGGTATCTATGGCAATGAAAAAACTACCAAAGTTACGAGGTGTGGCTTTTACATAGCCGTTTTCAAAATATCCACCTTGTGATGCTCGATTGGTGTTAACGATTAGGGCCTTGTTTTGATATTTACTTAAAGTACTATCAGCTTTTATCCAAAGCTCAAATCCAATATGCAGCGGCGTTAAGTTATTATGAATTTGATGAATTGCTGAAAAAGCATTTCCCTGTGGTTTTGGTAATGTTTTGTAAACAAAGTTGAGGTCGTTGTATAATGTGCCTTTTGGTAAGATTACTTTAACAAGCGCATTGTTAAATTCATTTACGTTGGCGTAAGAATAAAGAGTTCCGGCAGTTGGCGATGGAGTATTGATAATCGCTTTTGAATCTGCCTGTACATTAAATAATAAAGTACTTTTATTGCCTTTTGCATCTGTAATGACGTATTTCATTTCATGCAATTTGCCATCGTTAAAAGTAATTCTTCCGCTATTAACCAAATTGCTGTAAATCTGTAAGGGATTTCCTGGGTCTACAAAACTTTTTTGAATGCTTCTTTTAAGGTTAAGTAAAGCAGGATAATCGATATGTGAATTAATCGCTTTGCTATTCTCAAAACTAAAGCGCTCTAAGGCAGAAGTATAAATCGCCTTGCCATCTAAAAATAATTCGATAGAATAAACACCATTTAAACCCGAATTCCCACTATGTCTGTCTGTAGTAGAAATCCCAAAACCTACTTCGCCACTTAGGTTAATGGTTGTAACCTTATTTAAATTATACTTGCCTGCACCACCAACAACCTGAAAATATTGTTTGGGTGTAAGTTCATTAAAAGGTTTGCTATTAAGGCGATAAACATACATCGAAGAAATAACAGGAGGGATGTTGTCAGGGATTTGAATGCCCAATAACTGAGGATTTACCGTAGCTTCGGTTTTGGTATCACGCAATTCAAAATGCAAATGCGGTCCGCCTGAGCTACCTGTATTACCAGAATAAGCAATTACATCTCCTTTCCTAACTGGAATTAAATCTGAATTTGGAAATTCATCAGTTTCATACGATTTGTTTTTGTACTGAATTGTCTTTACTTGTTGCGCAATTTTTGGGCTAAACCGAGACAAGTGGCCGTATACAGAGGTAAAACCATTTGGGTGATTGATATAAAGCGCTAATCCAAATCCGCTATTCTGAACTCTTAGCCTAGAGATATAACCATCCGCAACTGCATAAATAGGATAGCCTGTTCTTTGGTTTGTTCTAAAATCCGCTCCAGAGTGAAAGTGATTTGACCTTAATTCGCCAAATGAACCTGCCAAAGCTGGAGGAACGATATCTAAAGGTTGCCTAAAATCGGTAAGTGGATAGCTGTTTTTGCTGAAAATCTGTTGGGCATCAGCCTTGATGGCTACAAAAAGAAAGAGAATATAAAATGAGAGTTTTAGTGAGGTAGACTTAGTAGGTAGAAACATTCTTATTATTTAATACTAAAATTGAGTAATTGTTTATCCATTAACCAACACTCTAACTGGTCGCCTTGTTTTACTTGACCAACACCTTCTGGCGTTCCGGTAAAAATTAAGTCGCCCTTTTTTAAGGTAATATATTGAGAAACGAATGAAATAATCTTCTCAAATGAAAACAAAAGATTAGCCGTATGTCCTTTCTGGCGAGTTTCTTTATTGATTTGCAGTTCGAATTTTATATCGTACATATCAGCATAATCTGCCTTTGGTAAGAAATTACTTACCGCAGCAGAGTTGTCAAAAGCCTTTGCCAATTCCCATGGCAAACCTTTCTCTTTATGCTCGCTTTGAATATCCCTCGCTGTAAAATCTATTCCTAAGCCGATTTCATCATAATAATTTGATGCAAATTTTTCTGAAATGTGTTTGCCTTCCTTACAGATTTTTAAAACCACTTCTAATTCATAATGAATATCTGAAGAGAAATCTGGAATATAAAATGGTTTATTGTCTTTTAAAACAGCAGTATCAGGTTTTAAAAATATGATAGGTTTTGTTGGAACAGCATTGTTCAATTCTTTGGCGTGAGCAGCATAATTGCGGCCAATGGCGATAATCTTCATAACTCAAAAATAGTAAGAAATAGGCAATTAAAGAACAGAGATTTTCACAACCTTTTGTTCTCCGCCAGCAACAATTTTAAGAAAGTAAATGCCAGCATTTAACTTATTTGGAATAGTATAAGTTTTTGTTTGCTCGCCACCTGGAGTTCTTTCATTAGCGAGTACAACAACGTCATTGCTTAGTAAATCTGTAATTTTAACAGAAAGCGTAGTTTCTCTATCTAAACGCAAGCTGATATTAATTTGCTCGTTTACTGGATTTGGGTAAACCTTTAAAACAGTTAATATTTTATTGCTTTTTGGTAGTGTTGTAGTGCCTGATACAGCGGTACTGCTAGGATTGTAACCGCCCATTGTGGTGTTTGGTTTATAGGGCTGTATAGTTCCCTTTATTTGCGGAACTCGACTTACAACTTTAGGTTTTGGCTTAATACTTACTTTTCCAGTATCAATTTTTTGTGCAAAAACAGAAGGGCCTACCAAGGCAACCATGCAAATTATGCAGAGTATGCTCCATGAGAACGCTATTTTTGACCTTTTATACATCTATTCGAGCAAAAATATAAATAATTAAACAAACAAATCAAACAACTTGTTGTAGAAAACAATATTTAACAATATTTAACACCCATTTTTTCGACTATAATTTAAGGTATTCAGCGCATAAATTATGATGAAAATATTAATGAGCTTATTCCTAATAATTTAATTATTTTTGCATCCAAATTTTATAGCAGTGTCAAATCATAAAAACGTTAATGCGCTTACCGCAGGTGGAGTTCTAGTTAGTTTAGGAATTGTTTTTGGAGATATTGGTACCTCACCACTCTATACCCTAAATGCTATTTTTACTATTATTTTAGGGGGTAAACAAGCCATTAGCAGAGATGTTGTGTTGGGCGTTTTATCTTGTATCATCTGGACCTTAACCTTACAAACAACCATAAAGTATGTAATAATTACATTAAGGGCAGATAATAAGGGTGAGGGAGGTATTTTTTCATTGTTTTCTTTAGTTAGAAAAAAGGCAAAGTGGTTAGTGATTCCTGCTACAATTGGAGGTTGTGCATTATTGGCAGATGGAATCATTACACCAAGTATTACAGTGACCTCAGCAATTGAGGGTTTAACCAATAAATTTGATAACGTCCCTATTATTCCAATCGTAATTGGAATTTTAAGCATATTATTTCTTATTCAACAATTTGGGACAAATCTAGTTGGAAGGCTTTTTGGCCCAGTTATGTTTGTTTGGTTTGCTGTTTTAGGAGTTGTTGGGATATCTTATGTTGTTAAGGATTTTAGTGTTTTACAGGCCTTCAATCCTTATTGGGCGATACATCTATTGAGTACAAATAGTCTTGCATTTGTTATTTTGGGTGGTGTTTTTCTATGTACAACAGGGGCAGAAGCACTTTATTCAGATCTTGGTCATTGTGGAAGAAATAATATACGCATAAGTTGGATTTTTGTGAAGCTAACCCTGATACTTAATTATCTAGGGCAAGGCGTATGGATTTTACATAACGGAGCTACATACATACCAAATGCTAAGATGAATCCGTTCTTTGAAATTGTTCCAGACCAATATCAAATTGCCATGGTTTGTTTGGCAACTATGGCTGCAATAATTGCAAGTCAGGCTTTAATTAGTGGTTCGTTTACATTGATTGCAGAGGCTGTTCGTTTAAATCTTTGGCCAAAAATCAGAATAGTTTATCCTACTGCTTCGAAAGGACAATTATATGTGCCGGCAATTAATTGGATGTTATGGGTAGGTTGTGTTGGTATAGTTTTACTATTTCAAAAGGCCGAAAAAATGGATGCAGCATATGGTCTTTCGATTACCATAGCAATGTTGATGACAACCATTTTGGTTACGTATTATTTACGTAGTAAACGTTTTCCTAAATATATAATTGGTGCATTCTTAGTTACCTATATAATTATTGAGGGTACATTTTTAGTAAGTAATTTAACTAAATTCTTACATGGTGGCTGGGTGACAGTGTTAATAGGATCCGTTTTGTTTTCTATTATGTGGAGCTGGTACGTAGCTCGAAAAATCAAAAATAGATTTGTTAAGTATGTGGAGATTGAAGATTATTATCAGATTATAAATGAATTAAGTAGTGATATCTCAGTTCCCAAATATTCCTCTCAACTAGTTTATTTAACAAGTGCTAATTTTAAAACGGAAATAGAATCAAAAATTATTTATTCGATTATCCAGAAAGAGCCGAAGCGAGCTGATGTGTATTGGTTAGTACACGTTGATGTTGTTGATGAACCATATACAAGAGATTATAAAGTAGAATTTTTAATCCCTGGTAAACTTATTCGTATCGATTTTAAACTCGGATTTAGGGTAGAACAACGTGTTAATTTGCTTTATCGTAAAGTGGTTGAGGAATTGGTTAAAAATGGTGAAATTGATATTACGAGTCAGTACACTTCATTAAATAAACATAACATTGCTGGTGATTTTCGTTTTGTCTTATTAGAGAAACACCTGTCTAAATTTACCAACTTAAGTTTCTATGAACGTAGTATCATGGATTATTATTTCTTGCTTAAACATTTTAGCTTATCTGAAGTAAGTGGTTTTGGATTAGATTCTAGTTACGTAGAAGTAGAAAAAGTTCCTTTGATTTTTGTTACTCCTGATGATATAGAGTTAAATAGATTAGCAGTTTAGTCTGTCGATCAATAATAGCCACAGATTAACAGATTATTTAATTTAAATCTGCGATCTGTGGCTAAATAATTTTAGTCCTTGGAGCTTTAGAACTATTGTTTTGTTGGACTTGTTGATAGATTTACATCATAGCAGCAACCTCATTCTAATCTGCTAACTGTGGCTAATAATTTGAATTTTTGGTGTTCTTAAAACTATGTGTCTATGTGGTAAAACATTAGCTTACCCTGCCACCTTATCACCAAATGGCAATTTCTTAAGCAGATAAATAACCAATCCCGAGATACTTAAACACATCACCGTGGTCAGTGGAATCCCGAAAACTACTCCAAATACAGCTCCATTCATTCCAAATCTGCTCATATAGTATAACACCAAAATGTGCACAAAGTAAATTCCAAAACTATGTTTGTTAATGAATTTTCTAATCGCTTTTAATTGTGGATTTACTAAATAAGAATGTTTAAAGAATAAAAATAATCCTACAGCAGAAATAACCACATTTGGAGAAAAGTAGGTATATAAATCAATAGTAAAACGCCCGTTATACTTTGATAAAAAATAGGTTCCGAAAATGGTGAGTAATATACCAGTTGTAAAAATGAGAAAGGAAATGGTTCTGATATGCTTTACCTTTTCAAAGTTTCTAATCGATAAATAATAACCTAAAACGACGTAACCTACAAATCCAGAGAAATATTTTAGGTTAAAATCTGGAATGTATTTAGAAAACAGAGGTTGGGCAATAATAATAGCGATAACCCAAAGAGCCAGAAAATAGATAATCTCTTTTTCAGTTGCCTTTTTCACCCATTTCGATAAAATCGGAATGAATAAATATATCCCAATGATCATGTAGATATACCAAAAATGATAAGTTGTTTTATAAGCAATTTTAGTAGAGCCTATATTTAACATCTCTAAAAACGGAAGTTTAAACCCGTTTTTTAAGGTGGTTAAAACGTGAATTAAATAGATTGAAATCCAAAATAGATATGGGAAAATAATACGCGTAACTCGTTTTTTTAGATAATCACCAAGTTGATAGTCTTTTGGTAAAAGTAGAGCCCCAGTAATCATTACAAAAACCGGAACGCAGAACCTCACTAAACTGTCATATACATTAGCCGTCCACCAATTAAAACCTGATATTCTCTCAAATTTGTACAGAAAGGGGGCAGCAACGTGAAGAAGTATCACACTGATGGTTGCCACAACCCTTAAATTATCTAGCCAAGAAGTGTCTTCCCTTTGTTCAAAATCGCTCATTCTTGGCAAAGGTAGGGATTAACCACATAGGCACATAGGAAAATAGTTTTGTCCTATTAGTTGGTGTCTTACTTACTTAGATAGGGGCAAGGCTAATTAATGATTTCCCCCTTATTATTTGCTAATTTTTCACGAAATTTTTCAATCTCTTCAGGTGTTTGTCTAGACCATTCTGTTACTTCTCCGATAACTTTCAATGGAGCTTGTGAACGATAGGAACGAGTTGGATTGCCTGGGAATTTTTTATCTGTCAGATTTGGGTCGTTCTCAAAGCTACCTGTTGGTTCAACGATATACACCCGTTCACGTTCATCACCCTTTGCTAACGCAGCTGCTAGTCCTGCTCCATTAACCAATGCAGTAAAATAAATATGGTTCATCTTTATTTCAGATTGGTAATTGGAAATGCCACCAGCTGTTAGCAAGTCATTAACCTGCAAATCTGCTCTCGTACCATGGTAAAAAGGTCCTTCGTCAGAAGGGTTATCTTTAAACATATTTCCTAATTCATTATTCTTTTTTGCATTATCCAAGTCCCCTAAGCTCTCATAACATTTAGCAATATTAAAATATAGAGAAGGAAATGCACTTTTAACGGAGTCATCATTTGTTTTTAATGCAAACTGCAAAGCAATTTCAAGCCATTTTAAGTTATCGGAAATATCTTTCTGGCACCTAGCGACATAATGAGCCGCAAGAAACTTTTCAAAATCATTTGTTGCTTCATCCCAGGCTTGGAGAAACAGTTTAAGTGCTTCTTCTTGTTTAGACTTTTGCTCCATTTCCATGCCATGAAGGCATAATTTAACAACATTGTTGAATGGTGAGAATTCCATTTTCTAATTGTTTTATGTAATTAGTGTTTTGATTTATTTTTTATTTAGAGTTAAACAACTCAAGTCTTTTTTCAATTCTTTCGATGATATCAGAATCATTGTCATTGTAAATGTCTCTTAGTTGGTATTCCTCATTTGACTTAAATTCATTTATTCCTAAATTGAAAATCGCCTGACCAAATCTCTGGCTAGGGTTTTGATCTAAATAGATTTTTAATTTCTCAAGTATTATTCTGTGTTCTTCTATCATAAATTGTGATAACTGTTTTCTGCATAGTGATGGATTCTCATCTCTAAAGGTCAACTGCCAAACTGATGTGAGCAGCTGATTTTTGTCCTATCGGTCGGTGTCTCACCGACCGAAAAGCTAGTTTTTGTAATGGGTTAAGATACAAAACTCATCAATCCCTGTTAAGTAAAATTTTGCACTGCTCCACCTATAGTTTTCGGGATATTTTGCTAAATTCCATTTTTCTTTCGTTGGATTCAAATGTATATAATCTAATTTCTGAATTAGAATTGTTTCGGTACTTATAGAGATTGCAAGTGGATCACGTTTCCAGAATTGATAGTTTCTATCCATTTTTTCAGATTGATAATCATTTAGTAATATAGTGTTATTGGTCAGCAGATATCTTCTAAATTGATGAGCAGTGAATTTTGTAAAACTTGCAGCTGGACTCTCCTTACCATTAAGACTTAACATATTCCATAATAAGTGAATATGATTTGGCATAATTACATAACCATAAATTTCTACTAACTTTTGCTTAACTAGAAACTGCAAAGAACTAATTACAATTAGTTTTAGGTTGTCATCAGCTAATAGATGAGCAAAATTACAAATGGTATCAGTGTAAAAATATGAATTATAAAAATCCATTTGTCCCTGTCGTTTATGAAATATATGCATAATTTGTAATCAGTTGTAGGGACAACAATACAAGTTAGCTATTTTCTCTAAAATTAGAAATTTTTTGAGTGGTTTCGGTCGGTGAGACACCGACCGATAGGCGAACTTTATCCTTTTCTAAATCTTGCCCTTATCGCTGCTTTCCCCAATCTTTAAAAATAAATCGCAATGCATCGAAATAAGCAACAATTGGTTCTGTCATGTGTGTTTCGGTCGGGTAGTGTTTATAGATGTAATCTAGTCCTTTAAGTTTCTTATTAGCTATTGTAGAGTCCAGTTTTAATAAACCTTTATGAAAGAACGAATTATTTCCACCTTCATTTCCGCTGCTGTAAAAAATCTTTTTGTTTAATACTGAACCCTTTTTAAGTTTTTCATCAGTCAATTTTAAAAGATATTCATTGTCCCACCAAAGCGATGGGCTTATTGCAATATAAGCATTAAACATGTCGGGATGGTTTAACATACAATTGAGAGCTGAAATTCCACCAAAAGAATGTCCAGCCAAAATTTTATAAGGCTCTGTTTTGTAATTTTTGTCAATCATCGGAATTAATTCTGTCTCAATGAACTTTAAAAAATTTTCGTTCCCGCCACTAAATTTATACGAACCACTATCTGGTTTTCCCATATAGTTGGTTATACTTTTTGTTGGGGTAAGGTCTCTTGTTCTATTTGTATTTGGGATGCCAACAACTATCATCTTCGGCATTGCTAACACGTCTGGGCGACTAAGATAATCGACATAATGTGCAAGAAGCTCAAAATGATTGTCAGCGTCCATTAAATACAATACGGGAAATCGCTTGTTTAAATCAGCTGAGTCTACTTTGGGAAAATGAATATAAACCTTGCGATCTTCATTTAAAACCTTAGACTTGATCGTTACAACCTCACTTGGTGGATATTTATAAGGTTCCTTATTTTGGGACCGTGCCTGCAAAGCAATAAATAAAAACAGAATTGTAAGCAATCTAAAGGTATACATATTCAATTGTTGATTTACTTTTACTAGTCATTTATTTCGGGCATTGAGACACAAACCGATAGGCGAATCAATCTCTCAAACCATTTTAGACATAGTAATTTAATTCTGTATTATATCTTTCCATTTTGAAATGGTTTTTATCCATCCTGTACCTTTTATTGCTTCACTACGCCATCTCCAATAACTTTCTGATTTTAAGTCTAAAATAGCTCTAACAACTCCTACTTGAGCCCATCCCGTTGATGATATTTCTTTTTCTACTTCAGATATAAAAGGCTCTACTGCTATTCTCATATTGTCCAGTTCTTCAAGCGAAATATTGTGTTCTAAAAGCTCTTTCAGTAGCCTAAACGGATTTGTTTTTGGTCGTTTTGGAAATACGAAATCTAGATAAGCCTGAAGGGTATCAAGATTAAGATCCTTAGAGAAATCGAAGGATTTTTTACCTTTAGTATTAATTATTAAGGATTGTTTGAAATTTTCTTTTTCGTTTTTTAATTCTTGGAATTGACTATCTGCAATCTCTAAAAGTGCACTTAGTTGATATAATTTTCTTCGAAATTCTATCGGTATATCTTCCTTGTTTTTATAAGCCAATTTATGCTCAATATCAGCCCATGAGTGCATTAAAATTGTTCTTACTTGAATTTCTGTTTTTAAATTTTCCAACCCTCTATAATTAGGAGCTTTTGACCATTCTTTTTTAATTTTTACAATATAGTGGTTAGAGCGATAACCAAAACGATCTGGTTCGAGAGCAGAGGATTTATCTATTGCTTCTAAAATTTCAAATTCATCGTTTATAATATCTGAAATTCTGTCTAAATCTAATGGATAAAAGCAAACGATTCTTAAACCACAAAAATCCTCAATTTGATCAAGAGGATTCTCATATCCTTTCCTTTCAATTTTCTCATAGAAAGAATCAAATTCTTTTATCCGAAAAGATATTGTATGGTAAGAAATCTTTTGTTCAGTTAGAAATGTAATTAACGCTTGTTTCAAATTTTCTGCTAATCTGGCATACAAACTGTGTTTTGAATGATAATGTTCTTCAATTTCTGCTTTATCCATTACTATTAAATATTAACCAGATTAATTTGACTCTTAATTTTTCTTTAGTGAAACATAGACTGGTTGTGCTACCCCTCAGCAATCTCTTTCCCCAACTTACTATGTTTATAACCATAAGCGAAATAAACCACCAAGCCAATAACCAACCAAATTCCAAAACCAATCCAGTTAGAAATACCTAATTCGCACATCATGTACAAACAGCTCAATAAGCCTAAAACAGGAATAAGGGATAGGTTTTTAGTTACACAGTAATAAGTAATAACAAGACAGATGATCAAGAAAATCCACATTGGAATTTTGTGTTTAAATAACGACCAGCCACCTTCAAATTTCTTATCCGTTTCAATAGAAGATTTGTTCATGAAGTCTTCATATTGAGCAGGAGTTAGATTTGTCAAGTAAGCCTCAGCATCAATTTGTTTACCTTGTAAAACAACTGGGCTCGCACTTATTTCCCCTTTAACAGTCGCGATTTCTTGGTCTGATAGGGATTTAATAAATGTTGTTGGCTCAATAATCTTTGTTTTATTGGTAATAAAATCAGTTGTTTCAGTTTTAAATTTCACAAAACAAACTACAATTACAGCAATAAAAACAAGAGGGATAATGAACTTAGAATTAACATAAGGAATTTTGAATTTCCCTCTTTGTACGCCTGGTCTGTTTTGTAAAACCAATACACCTGCACAAACCAACACAAAGGCAAATAAGGTTCCTATAGAGCATAAATCGGTAACGATAGTTAGGTTCATGAATAAAGAAGGAACCGCCACTACAAAACCAACTACGATGGTCGCAAATGAAGGTGTTTTATATTTAGGATGAATTTTAGAGAACTTCTTAGGTAATAAACCATCACGGCTCATGCTCATCCAAATACGTGGTTGACCCATTTGAAATACCAATAACACACTTGCCATTGCAAATACAGCACTTACGGCAATGATACCACTCATCAGTTTTAAATCAATTTGATCAAAAACAAATGCCAATGGATCACCAACTGCTAAAGTATCAGATTTTACTATTCCTGTTAAAACTAAAGCAATGGCCACATATAAAATGGTACAAATGATAATTGCCCACATCATCCCTCTAGGTAAATCTCTTTGTGGGTTTTTACACTCTTCTGCAGTAGTAGAAATGGCATCAAAACCTATATAGGCAAAGAAAACAGCAGAAACTCCTTTTAAAACTCCCGATACACCATTTGGTGCAAATGGGTTCCAGTTTTTAGTATCAACATAGAAAACACCAACTGCAAGTACCAATAAGATAACCGCCAACTTAACCACTACCATTGCATTACTTGCATTTCTAGATTCTTTCATTCCGCGATAAACTAACCAAGTAATGAAAATGATAATACCTAATGCAGGTAAATCGGCCACTAAATGAAAACCACCTATAGTTGGTGCAGATACCCAGGCATTGTTAGCAATACGAGTGGCATCATCCAAATTAGCCATGCTTTTTCCTGCATTTAACAAGGCATCCGCATGTGCGTGACCATTAAAAGCGGTTAAATAATCCATTGTTGCCCAGTCTGGGATATTTATGCCATCTATACCTAATGCCGGTATTCGAATGGAGGACAGTAATCCAGTAAAGTAATCTGACCAAGAAATAGCTACAGTAATGTTTCCAATGCCATATTCCATGATCAACGACCAGCCTATAATCCAAGCCACTAATTCGCCAAAAGCTACATAAGAATAGGTATACGCACTTCCAGAAACGGGCACCATAGACGCAAATTCTGCATAAGCAAAAGCAGCAAAACTACAGGCGATAGCAGTAAAAATGAAAAGGAAAATTACCGCCGGACCGCCATCAGCACTTGCTTTACCTATCGTGCTAAAAATACCTGCTCCAATAATTGCGGCAATACCAAATGCCGTTAAATCTCTTACACCTAAAGTTTTATGAAGCGAATCACCATGGTCGCCATAACCTTTTGCTGCATCTTCTAAAATCTTTGAAATTGATTTCTTTCTAAATAGTTTATCGAACATATAATGGGTTGTGATGCTTTTTATCTTTTCAAGGATTAGAGCAGTCTTTGTTTAGTTTATCCAAACTTAAAAAAATATCGATTAAAAACCGCTATAGCGCACATAAAATTATCAACGTCTATTGGGATTTAAGCTTATTTCAATTAAAAGTCATAGCAATGAGCAGGGTGGGCTAATGATGCCTTACTCTTAGCCGTATCTTATCCCAGTTATAGCCCTATAAAATCCGCTACAAATGCAAAACTAATCCGCGTCCAATGCGGACTAGACGCGGACTCGATGCGGACTAGATGCGGACTGGCTAGAAAGGAAACAGGAATGAAGATGCAATAACAAGTAAGGCAAGATGCGCTGTCTTATACTTGATTACCCTTACAAAAAGCGGATAGTTAAACGGTTAAATACTTACATGATAAAAACATAAACGGTTATATCCTTACACTCATTTTTCTTCATACTGATATCACTGAATTATTCTTACAATAGAACTTATTCTGCCCAATTTATTAGCGCTTCTTAAATAAAACCCCACAAAAAAAGCCGTAGTGTAATGCTACGGCTAAATTTATTTGTTAGATAACGAAATGTTTATTTGAAGTGGAAAGCTTATACCTTCTACCTTCCTTCCCTCAACCTTGTCTTATCCCAATTTATTTAATTCATCCTTAACAAAATTGGCTAATTCTTTAACATAAGCTGCGCTGAAATCAAATTTAATTCCTGCGGTTTCATAAATCTCATTCATTGGTTTGGTATAACCTAATGCTAAGGCATCCAAATATTGCGCTAAAGCTTTTTCTGGATTTTCTTTATAATTTTTCCAAACAGCAATAGCGCCTAATTGTGCAATCGCATATTCGATGTAGTAAAAAGGAACTTCAAATAAGTGTAGTTGTTTTTGCCATAGGTTGCCAAATTGTTGCTCAAAATCTGTCCAGTCTGCAAAGCCTGCCCCGAAAAGACTATAGATTTGCTTAAATGCAACTTCCCTATCTGCAGCATTATGGTTTGGATTAGTATAAATCCAGTGTTGAAACTGGTCTATTACTGCAACCCAAGGCAAGGTTTTTAAAACATCTGCCAATTGCTCTTTTTTGGCACGAATTAAATCTTCCTCATTGTCGAAATAAACATCCCAATTATCCATTGAGATTAACTCCATACTCATTGAGGCTAATTCAGCAACCTCAGATGGACAATGTTTAAAGTCGTTTAACTCTAAATTTGCAGTTAGAAAAGTATGTATCGCATGACCACCTTCATGTACCATGGTTGTTAAATCTCTTAATGAATTGGCCGAGTTCATGAAGATAAAAGGGGCACCAGTTTCTGCTAGTGGATAATTGTAACCACCTGGAGCTTTGCCCATCCTACTTTCCACATCAAAAAGTCCATTAGCCTTCATGATGCTTAGTTTCTCACCTAAAGATGGATTGATCGCTGTAAAACAGCTAATGCTTTTATCAATTAGTTCTTGTCCGTTATGAAATGGCTTTAACATTGATTTACCAGTTGTGCTCACCTCCATGTCCCAAGGTCTCAATGCTGTTAAGCCTAAAGCGACTTGTCGTTTTTCTGCCTGTTCTTTTAAAACAGGAACAACTTCTTTTTCTATCGCTACTGCGAAATCATAACAATCTTTAACATCATAATCAAAACGGCCTAAAGCCTGAAACATGTAATCGCGGTAGTTCTCAAAACCTGCGTTTAAAGCAACTTTATGTCGCATGGCAATTAATTCATCAAACAAGATGTTTAACTCATCTTTATCTGCTAATCTGCGTTGTTGAATGGTTTCCCAAGCATTTTGCCTAACGCTGCGGTCTGTGTCTTTTAAAAAATTGGCGGCTTGTTCTAAGGTGTATTCTTGCTCGTTAATTTTTACGCTCATTGCACCGGTAACACTTTGGTATTTTTGTTGGGCAACCTGTAATTGCGTAAATAGCTCAATGTTTTCTTCGCGATATAATTCTAAAGATTTTTTAATAGCACATAGGTAAACAAAATATTTATCGTGGTCTAAATCGTTAACAAACGGACTGTCATTTAATTTTTTATTTAGCTCATTAGCCACAGGCGAAATTTTTGGTTCAATCTCCGTAGCAAAATATTGAAAATCCTTAACCAAACTTTCGTTTGCAGTATCGCAACTCATTTTAATGTATCTCCACGCAAAATCTTCTTCTAGAGCTGCTTCTAACTCACTTTTATCCTTTAACCATTGCTCCAATTCTCCAACAGCGTTGATTTCTCTTTTCAATAATTCTTCTAAAATAGGAGATAGGTTTTCCCATTCCATTTTTAAATCTTGAGGAATATAAGTTCTTATTTTTTTGTTTATGATCATAATATTTTAATGTTGAATTAGAGAAGGATTGAATTATAGAATGATATTCACTCATTCAAAATTCATTCATTTAATTTCTAAGGTAGGCATCAATTAAAAAGCAAAGTGCAAAAATAACTGATGCATAGCCATTGGTTGTTGCAAAAGCTCTATCCACTTTACTAATATCTGTTGGTTTTACTAGCAAATGCTGATAAATTAACATGGCACAGAAAAATACAATTCCGATATAATAAACCCAACTAAATTCTGAAAAGAACAGTGGTAGAATTACGCATAAAGCTGAAAAAATATGTAAAACGACAGACAAGCGTAATGCATTTTTGATGCCCAAAGCTGCAGGGATTGAATGTAATTTTTCGGCTCTATCAAAAGTTTCATCCTGTAAAGCATAAATGATATCGAAACCACTTACCCAAAATAAAACGGCAAAGGAGTAAAATAAAGGGACAATGTTAAACGCTCCTGTTACCGCAATATATGCTCCTATTGGCGCTAACGCTAAACCTAATCCTAAAACCAAGTGGCATAAAGCCGTAAAACGTTTGGTGTAACTATAAAAAAGAACTACAAACAAAGCAATTGGAGAAAGGTACAAACACAGGGTATTGATGAAAGCGGTAGCCACTACAAATAATATACAGTTTATGATTACAAAGGTTAAAGCTTCTGTTGCAGAAATTTTTCCTGCTGGGATATCTCGAGTTACGGTACGGGGGTTTTTAGCATCGATATTTCGGTCTAAATAACGATTGAAGGCCATCGCGGCATTTCTTGCAAAAACCATACATAAAATTACCAATGCCAATAGATACCAATTAAATGGGTTTGGAGTTGTGGTAACGCCTAAAAAAAAGCCAATTAAGGCAAAAGGCATAGCAAATATGGAGTGCGCAAATAATACGAGTGAAAAATATTTCTTCATTATTAGATGTGAGTATTGAGATATGAGATTTGAGACATAGTTAAATCACTTCTTTTGTTAACTGCAAACAGGTGTTTTTTTGAAAATTGTCAACTGTTAGCTGAAAACTAATTATTCCGTATTGCTAGCTGAATAAAACTGGGGATCGATTTCTGGTTTAACAAAGTCTTCATTTACTTCTTGCACAAATTGCAAAAGTTTATCTCTTCCTTGGCCTTTCTCTGCAGAAGTGACAAAAAATGGAGGTACTTCTTCAAACCAACCTAATAATGTTTTATTGAACTTAGCCACATTTTGGTCTGTTTTTGGTGCAGATTGTTTGTCGGCCTTTGTATAAACTAAGGCAAAAGGAATTTGGCATTCGCCTAACCAAGAACAAAACTCTAAATCAATTTTCTGAGGTTCTAAACGGCTATCAATTAATACAAAAACACATTGAAGGTTTTCTCTTTTTGTCAAATAGTTTCTAATGAATTTTTCCCATTTCTCTCTACTGCTCTTAGAAACTTTGGCATATCCATATCCAGGTAAATCTACAATGTACCACTTTTCGTTTATTAAAAAGTGATTAATCAATTGTGTTTTCCCTGGTCTTTGTGATGTTTTTGCTAAACCTTGTACGTTTACCAACATGTTAATAAGTGACGATTTACCTACGTTAGAACGACCAATAAATGCATATTCTGGTAATTCTGGTAAGGGTAAAGCAGAAACTTTAGTGTTGCTAACAACAAATGTGGCAGATTTTATAATCATACAGCAAAGGTAAGAATAAGTTTGGAGTTGAGAGTTTGTCGTAAAATCATTATAAACACATTTTCCGTCTTACATTTCACATCTTACATTGATTATGTATCTTTACCCCATCAATATGAATAAAGAAGTTACTCCTTACGCTGGCACAGAAACAAAGAAAGAACAGGTTGCTACCATGTTCAACAACATTTCTGGCACATATGATTTTCTAAATCACTTTTTATCTTTAGGTATCGATATCATTTGGCGTCGCAAGGCGATAAGAGAATTATCTGCCATACAACCTAGAATTATTTTAGATGTAGCAACGGGAACTGGAGATTTTGCTTTCGAATCAATAGATATCCTTCATCCTGATAAGGTAATTGGTGTAGATATTTCTGAAGGAATGCTAGAGGTGGCTAAAAAGAAAATCAAGGAGCGTAACCTTGGCCATACATTTTCTGTTCAATTAGGCGATTCTGAAGGACTACATTTCGAAGATAATACTTTTGATGCCATAACTGTTGCCTTTGGTGTGAGGAATTACGAAAACCTAGAAAAAGGATTAGCTGATATGCTTCGAGTTTTAAAACCCGAAGGAAAAATTGTTATCCTTGAGTTCTCTAAGCCAAGGCATTTTCCTGTAAAACAAGGTTATCATGTCTATTTTAAATATGTAACTCCATTTTTTGGTAAACTATTTTCTAAAGATAAAAGAGCTTATACTTATTTACCAGAGTCTGTGGCTGCTTTTCCAGATGGAGAAGAGTTTGTTGCATTGATGGAAAAAGTGGGTTATAAAAATACCAAACACAGACCTTTAACGTTTGGAATTAGTGCGATATACACAGGTATTAAATGATAAAAAAGCTAACACTCTTACTAATTATTACCTTATTCTCCTTTTCTATTGCTAAATCTCAAAATTGGGGTGGCGGTATAGATGGCGAAAGATTTAATTGGGGCTTTAGTTTTCAATACATTTCATCTGAACTTAAAATCACTAAAAACAGTAACTGGCGTAAGCCTTATTACGACCAAGATTTAGGAGATTATGTTACCGATACCTTAAGTGCTATTAGTTCTCCAACATCTGTTGGATTTGGAATTGGATTTGTAGTTAACTCTAGTATCCATAAAAATGTTGATGTTCGTTTTACCCCAACATTGGTATTTAACGACCGTTTGGTTGATTATGCTTATGTGGTACCCGGAACATATAATCCAAGTAACCCAATTGTGCAAAAGAAAGTTCAAGCCACAATGGTAGACTTCCCAGTAGGGTTAAAGTTAAAATCTGATCGATTGATGAATGTTAGGGCCTATATGTTGGGAGGTTTAAAATACTCTATCGATTTAGCATCGAGTAAAAAAACTAATGATGAAAGTGCAGCGCCAGTTGACAAATTATTAAAAAATAAAAAGAGCTTTCTTTCTTATGAAGCTGGATTAGGCTTTGATATTTATTTCGAATGGTTTAAAATGTCTCCTGAAGTAAAAGTTTCTTATTCATTTAAAGACATTTTAAAGCATGAGCCTCAGCCTTATGCTAATCCCATAGACAAGGCAAAGCTTAGACATTTTACTTTCAGTTTATTTTTCGAGTAAGCTGAGCGTTCAAATTTTTATACCTTTGTTCATCAAATCATAATTAAACTTATGGCTAAAATCGCATTAATTACTGGTGCAAGTTCAGGTATTGGCGAAGCTTGCGCACATATTTTCGCTCAACAGGGATATCATCTTATCCTTTTGGGAAGGAGAGAAAACCTTCTGGAGAAAATAGCTCATCACTTAACAGCTAAATATGCAATTGAGGTAAAGAAAATTCAGGCAGATGTTAGAGATAAAGAAAACATCAACTATGTTTTAGAAACTTTGCCTGCTGTATGGAAAAATGTTGATGTATTAATTAATAACGCAGGCTTAAGTAGAGGTTTAGATCCTATTGATAAAGGGGATACTGATGACTGGGATGTAATGATTGATACAAACATTAAAGGTTTATTATACGTTTCTAAAGTAGTAACTAATTGGATGGTTGCCCAAAAGAAAGGTCACATTATAAACATTGGTTCCATTGCAGGAAAAGAAGTTTACGCCAATGGGAATGTCTACTGTGCTACCAAACATGCTGTTGATGCATTAAATAAAGCAATGCGAATAGATCTTTTGCCTCACGGGATAAAAGTTACGGGTATACATCCAGGTGCAGTAGAAACTGAGTTTTCTATCGTTCGGTTTAAAGGTGATGAAGGCAGGGCTAAAAAAGTTTATGATGGTTTTGAGCCACTAATTGCTGATGACATAGCAGATGCAATTTGGTATGCGGTAAGCCGCCCAGCTCATGTAAATATAAATGACATGCTAATTATGCCAACAGCACAAGCAAATGGTAATTTAATAAAAAGAGACTAGGCCCCCTAGACCCCTAAAGGGGGAACAAGGAGCTTCAAATATTAATTTTAACTTAAAAATTCCCCTTTAGGGGATCAAGGGGTATGATATCAGCAACTATAGATCAAGAAATAAAACAAGCAATGTTAGCTAAGGATCAAGCTAAATTGAGAGGTTTAAGAGCAATTAAGGCAGCTTTTTTATTGGCGAAAACCGAAAAGGGACACGCTGAAGAATTAACTGAAGATGGAGAAATCAAGATTCTTCAAAGATTGGTTAAACAACGTAAAGAATCAGCAACTATTTATAAAGAACAAGGTCGTGAAGATTTATTTACAGTAGAGCAAGAAGAAATAGATGTGATTAGTCAGTTTTTGCCTCAACAATTAGATAGAGCCGATATTGAAAAAGTTATTGCAAGAATAATTTCAGAGACCGGCGCTACATCAGTTAAAGAAATGGGTAAAATAATGGGCCTTGCAAATAAAGAATTAGCAGGCAAAGCCGATGGAAAACTAATCGGAGAAATTGTAAAAACGCAATTGGGATAACCAAATTGTAGCTTGTATTTGAGATATTTCTAAAAAATATTCATATTAATTAGCATAATTTAATTTTACTCTATTAACTTAGTAGCACATACCACACAGCACAATACTATATATGAAATACGAAGTAGTTGAAGAAGAGGGGTTTAAATACATAGAGGCAGGTACAGGAGAAACGCTGGTATTACTTCATGGTTTAATGGGCGAACTGAGTAATTGGGAGCCAGCTTTAGATCATTTTAAAGAGAATTACCGTGTATTGGTCCCTATTTTGCCAATTTATGATTTGCCTTTGCTTACTTTGGGCGTTAAAAGCTTATCTAAATATGTACACCGTTTTTTGAAATTTAAGAAATTAAGTCAGGTAGTATTAATAGGTAATTCTTTAGGTGGTCACGTTGGTTTAGTTTTTACCGCAGCACACCAAGAATTTGTTAAAGCTTTGGTTTTAACAGGTAGTTCTGGTTTATATGAAAATGCTTTTGGTGGTTCATTTCCGCGTAGAGAAAGCTACGATTATGTAAGAGAAAAGGTAGAATTTACGTTTTATGATCCAGCCACTGCAACAAAAGAGTTGGTAGATGAGGTTTTTAAATCTGTAAACGACCGCTCTAGGGTAATTAGGATATTGGCTTTGGCAAAATCCGCTATTCGCCATAACATGTCAAAGGAATTATCAAGAATTACGATCCCTGTTTCTTTGATTTGGGGCAGACAAGATAAAATTACCCCACCAGAGGTAGCGGTTGAGTTCCATGAATTATTGCCAAATTCTGAATTGAATTGGGTTGATGAATGCGGACATGCGCCAATGATGGAAAGACCAGAGATTTTTAATGCATTTTTGGATAAGTTTTTGAATAGGGTTTTATTGAAATAATGATAGCAGCAGAACTCATATCAAACATAATCCCACCACTAAAAACTTCTGATACTGTTCAGAAAGCTTTAGAGAGGATGAGTGAGTTCAAACTTTACCATTTACCTATAGTTAACGAGAGTCAGTTTTTAGGCTTGGTTTCTGAAGACGAATTGATAGAAGTACGTGATCAGGAAACGCCAATTGGGACTTTATCTTTATCAATTATTAATCCTTTCGTTTTTGAAGAATCGCATATTTATGATGTGATAAGGTTGTTTAACCAACTTCAATTGTCATTGGTTCCTGTTTTAGATTCCAATAAAAACTACATTGGCGTTGTTTCAATAAATAATCTTTTAGAATATACTGCAAATACTTATGCAGTTAAAGAACCAGGTGGGATAGTAGTTTTGTCTATTAGCAATAGAAATAATTCTTTAGCTCACATGGCCCAAATTGTTGAGGCAGATAATGCGCAAATCCTTTCTTCTTACGTGAGCTCATTTCCTGATTCTACAAGGTTAGAAGTTACCTTAAAAATAAACAAAACAGAATTGTCTGGTATTATAGCTTCTTTTGAAAGATATGATTACGAAGTGAAAGCTGTTTTTAACAATACGCAAAACGATGATGGTTCTACTGATAGATTTAACTCTTTCATGAACTATCTAAACGTATAACATCTGAATGAGAATAGCAATTTACGGTAGAGATTTTAACGATAGTGTTTTACCTTTTGTACAAGAAGTGTTTGATGCCTTAGCTGCTCATCAAACTGAAATTTCAGTCTACCTCAAATTTTACAATTTTATAAAAAATAAGGTTGTTTTACCAGAGAACATTATTACATTCTCAAACCATAAAGAACTTTTAAATCAAACAGAAGTACTATTGAGTTTAGGTGGTGATGGAACTTTGCTAGATACTTTATCCCTTGTTAGAGATTCTCAAATTCCAGTTATTGGAATAAATTTTGGGCGTTTAGGTTTCTTGGCAAGTATTAATAAAAACGAAATTAAAAATGCCATTGCTGCATTGGTAAAAGGTGAATATTCATTAGATAAAAGAAGTATTTTAAATCTCGAATCTCAAAATGATCTATTTACGGACGAGAATTTCGCATTGAATGATATCACCATACACCGTAGAGATAACTCCGCGATGATGATTATTCACGCTTACATGAATGGAGAGTTTGTAAACTCTTACTGGGCAGATGGATTAATCATTGCAACACCTACGGGTTCTACCGCATACTCATTAAGTTGCGGTGGACCAATTATTTTACCAAGCGCACAAAATTTTGTAATTACTCCTATTGCACCGCATAATTTAAATGTGAGGCCAATCATCGTTCCTGATAATGTAGAGTTAACCTTTGAGATTGAAGCTAGAAGTACTAAATTTTTGCTATCATGCGACTCGAGAACAGAAACTGTTGATAGATCTGTTAAAATAACCATTAATAAGGCCAAATTTAATGTGAATCTGGTTCGTTTAAACAATGAAAGTTATTTAACTACGTTAAGAAATAAATTACTTTGGGGTATAGATACTCGTAATTATTAAGATGGGGAAAATAAAAATTGCCTTCCTATTTCTTTTTTCTTTTTTCTCTGGTTATTCTGTTTTGGCTCAACAAGTTGAGGTTGGAATTAATGCCGGTGGGGCTTCATATTTGGGCGATTTAAATCAATATAATCCAGTTAAAATTAGTGGAATAGCTGCTGGCGCATTTGCCAAGCTAAACTTTGATCCGCATTTTGGACTAGGCTTGCATTATAATTATGGTAAAGTAAAGGCAACAGATTCACATTCTAGCAATGCACAGTTTAGAGATAGAAACCTAAGTTTTTATACTCCTTTAAATGAATTGAGCTTGTTGTTAGACTTTAATTTATTCGATTTATATTCTTACGGACCAAAAAGAAGATTTACACCATATATATTTGCTGGGATTGGCGCTGTAATATTTCAACCGAAAACAGAATATAAGGATGAAGAATACCTATTAAGACTTTATAATACAGAAGGGCAAAGTGAATCGTACAAAAGCTGCACCATTACAATTCCTTATGGTGTAGGAGCAAGATATAAACTTAAAAACAATTGGACTGTTTTTTCTCAAATAGGTTATCGATCACCATTAACAGATTATATTGATGATGTAAGTAGTGTTTATCCTAAGGTAAATGCTTGGACAGGTACAAGTTCGGCTAATCCATCTATAAGTAAGGCTTTGTCAGATAGGTCTGGAGAGCAAACAGGTGTGTATTTGGGTAATCCAGGAACACAAAGAGGAGATTTTAGAAAAAGAGATAATTACATGTTTGTAGGTATTGGTATATCTTATACCTTTGTGAGCCAAAAATGTTTTACTTTTTAGGGCAACAAACGACACAAATGAGTTTTAAAGAACAAATAGATATTAATAAATTACCAGAGCACATTGCTATTATCATGGATGGTAATGGACGTTGGGCAAAAAATCAAGGTAAATTTAGAATGTTTGGTCACGAGAGTGGCGTATTGTCTGTAAAAGATATTGTTGAAGGTTGTGTAGACATTGGTGTTAAATACTTAACTGTTTATGCTTTTTCTACTGAAAATTGGAACAGGCCAATTGAAGAAGTAAATGCACTAATGGAGCTTTTAATTTCTACCATTAACGAACAAGCAGAAACTTTAAATAAAAATAATGTAAGGTTAAATGCCATAGGCGATATCAAATCCTTACCTCAAAAATGTATAGATGATTTAGCTAATGTAATGAAAGTTACAAGCAAAAATGATAGATGCACTTTAACCTTGGCATTAAGTTATAGTGCTAAATGGGAAATATTAGAAGCAGCAAAAAAATTGGCTCAACAAGTAAAAGAAGAAAACATTACTGTTGATCAAATTAACGAAGAAATCTTTGCAGCCCAACTAACCACAAAAAACATTCCTGATCCTGAGTTAATGATACGCACCAGTGGAGAGCACAGGGTGAGTAATTTCTTGCTTTGGCAGATGGCCTATACCGAATTATATTTCACTGAAACTTTATGGCCAGACTTTAGAAGAGAAGATCTTTTTGAGGCCATTGTAGATTACCAAAAACGCGAACGTCGCTTCGGAAAAATTAGTGAACAACTTAACTAATTTTACTTTTAACACTTTTTAACATGTGTTTAAATTAACTTAGCAACGTTTTTTAGATTGTAAATGAAAAGAATATACCAACTCATATTTTTGCTTTTGATTGGCTCGCCAGCAATTGCTCAGATCCGTAACCAGCCAGCACAAGCCACGCCAACTTTAAAAGTAAAAGGCCTAAACATAGATTACTTTAGTCCTAAAGAATATGTAATTGGTGGTACAACTTTAACTGGTGCCCAATACCTAGATAAAGAGGTTATCATTAAGATATCTAAATTAATTCCAGGAGAAAGAATAGTCCTTCCTGGAGAGGCTACTTCAAATGCCATTAAAAACTTATGGGCACAAGGCCTGTTTGATGATGTGCAATTATTCGTTACTAAAATAAACTTAGATACTGTTTATTTTGATATTGAAGTTGTAGAACGTCCACGTTTAAGTTCATTTGAATTTATTGGCATCAGCAAATCTCAAAAAACAGACATTGGTGAGAAACTAGCTGACAAAGCCGGAAAAACCATCATAAACGATAACCTTTATAACACCACAAGATCTATTATCAATAAATACTTATTAGATAAAGGTTATTTCTACACTACAATTGATTTTAAATCTAAACCAGATCCAAATCAAGAAAATAGTGTGGTTTTACAGGTTATAATAGATAAAGGCAAGCGTGTAAAAGTTCACGAAGTGAAATTTATCGGTAATAAAGATTTTAAATCTGCCAAGCTAAGAAAGTACCTTAAGAAAACTAAACAACAAGCTTTTTATAAAGTATTTGGTAGTGGTAAGTTTAACAAAGAAAAATACGAAGAAGATAAGCTTAAGCTTATTGCTAAAATGCAAGAGAAAGGTTATAGAGATGCAGCTGTTTTAAAAGACAGTATCTATAAATACAATAACAAGTCTGTTGGTATTAAATTAGATATCTATGAAGGTCCTAAATATTATTTTGGGGACATTACTTGGATTGGTAATGCAAAGTATACAACAGAATATTTGGAAAAGGTTTTTGGTATTGAAAAAGGCGAAATATTTAGTGAAGAAAAATTAGAGAAAAAACTACGTGGCAGTGCCAATGGTGATGATGTTTCTAGTGTTTACCTAAATGATGGATATTTAACTTTTAACATAGATCCTGTACAAACAAAAATACATAAAGATACTGTAGATTTAGAAATGCGTATCTATGAAGGTCCGCAATACACGAATAACAAAATCTCAGTTCAAGGAAATACAATTACTAATGATAGGGTTGTTTTAAGAGAGATTCGTACAAAACCTGGAGAGAAATTTTCTAAAGCAGCACTAGTTCGTACTGTTCGCGAAATTGGTGCATTAGGTAATTTCGATGAATCTAAGACTAATCCAGTTCCTAAGCCAAATGCTGATGGAACAGTAGATATTGTTTATCACGTAGAAGAAAAACCTTCAGATCAAATTGAACTTTCTGGTGGATTTGGTGGCGGCCGTGTAATTGGTACATTGGGCTTAACTTTCAATAACTTCTCCTTAAGAAACATATTTAATGGAGAGGCATATAAGCCACTTCCAAAAGGAGACGGACAAAAATTAAGCTTACGTGGGCAAACTAATGGTAAATATTACCAATCCTATAGTTTCTCATTCTCTGAGCCTTGGTTTGGGGGTAAAAAGCCAGTTAGCTTTGGATTAAGTGCATTTACTTCATTACAATCTAATGGATTAGCCGAAGGTGAAACTTCTTTCCAGAAAATACGATTAAATGGTGTTTCCATTAGTTTAGGTAGAAAATTAAAATGGCCAGATAACTGGTTCTCTTTAGTACACTCAGTTAACTTAAATCAGTATATCTTAAATAATTACCCTGGGTATTTATTTAGTACCGGTACATCTTATAACTTAAACTTAACTCAAGAAATTGCTCGTGATTCTAGAGATGGAAGTCAGATTTTCCCAACTGGTGGTTCTTATATCAAATTTACAATCCAAGCTACGCCTCCTTATTCATTGTTAAATAAAGTGAATTACAAGACAGCTTCAGATAAAGAACGCTACAAATTTACCGAATACCATAAGTGGAAATTTGAGGCGCAGTTTTTTGAAACTGTGGTAGGTAAGTTGGTGTTTAAGGGTCAGGCTCAGTTTGGTTTCTTAGGTCAATACAATAGTGCTGTTGGTCAGTCTGCATTTGAGCGTTTTAAATTAGGTGGTGATGGTATGCAAGGTTTCGATTTCTTACAAGGATCTGAACTAATCGCTATGCGTGGTTATTCAAATAACTCTGTTGTACCAGTTGGCGCTAATGTAAATATTGCGCAAAGTTCAGGTAGCCCAATTTTTAATAAATACGTAATGGAATTAAGATATCCTGTTATCGCATCTCAGCAAGCAACGGCTTTTATTACAGCTTTTGCAGAAGGTGGTAACACTTGGAATAAGTTTAGCGACTTTAATCCGTTTAATGTTAGACGTTCAGTTGGTATTGGTGCAAAAATATTCTTGCCAATATTTGGATTGTTAGGAATTGATTATGGTTACGGATTTGATAAAATACCTGGTATTCCTGATGCGAATAAAGGTCAGTTTCACTTTAGTATAGCTCAACAACTAGGAGGGTTTAATTAAGTTTAAAACCTTTTATATATTTGAAAAAACACACACCTATGAAAAAATATATATTAGCTAGCTTTTTGCTCTTGATTGGATTAGGAGCATCAGCACAAAGATTTGCTTACGTAGATACAGAATATATACTTAAGCACTTACCTGATTACAAATCTGCATTGAACCAATTAGATGGTTTATCTCAACAGTATCAAAAACAGGTTGATGATAGCTTTAACGAAATTGATAAGATGTACAAGGCTTATCAAGCCGATCAGGTTTTATTAACGGATGATATGCGTAAGCGCAGAGAAAACGATATCATAGAAAAAGAAAAAAAAGCAAAAGAATTGCAACGTCAAAAATTTGGCCCTGAAGGAGAACTTTTCCAAACAAGAACAAAGCTTTTAAAACCAATACAAGAAAAGGTAGCAACGGTAATTAGTGAAACTGCAAAAAACAAAACTTTAGACTTCGTTTTTGATAAAAGTAGCGAAACTACCATGATGATTTACGCAAGTAGCAATTATGACATTAGTAATGACGTTATTATAAGGTTAGGCTACAAACCTGGTACAATAGTGAAATAGAGAACAAAACATAAAATAGATTTAAAAACAATTATTAAGTAAAATAAAAAAATGAGAAAGTTAATTAACGTATTTTTTGTAGCAGCAGGATTATTGCTTACTGCAAACGTTGCAAGTGCCCAACAAAAACTTGGTCATATCAATTCTGAAGAAATTTATGCTACATTCCCAGAAGCGTTGACAGCACAAAACGCACTTCAAACATTTGCTAAAGGTAAGCAAGCAGAGATTGATAAAATGATCGCAGAATATCAAACAAAAGCTAAAGCTGCTCAAGATAAAGAGCAAAAAGGACAAAAACTACAGAATGAGATGAGTGAAGCAAATAAAGAAGCTACACTTAAAGAATTAAATATCATATCTAAAGAGTTACAAGACGCAGGAGTAGAACTACAAACTATACAGAAAAAAGTAGAAGATGCTCGTACAAAAGCTAGCACTGATGTTCAAACTAAACAAGTAGAATTATTTACCCCAGTTAATACAAAAGTGGCTAACGGAATGAGTGCTGTGGCTAAAGAAAAAGGCTTAGCTTATGTTTTTGATATTGCAAATGGACAAGGTGCTAATAACTTGGTTTATTTTGATGGTGGTGAAGATATTACAGCTGCTGTTAAAACTAAATTGGGTATTGCTGCAACTGCTGCTCCAGTAACAAAAGCTCCTGCAACAACACCAGCTAAAAAGAACTAATTAAAATATAAATTTAATTATCTTAGCGGAATAAGGTTTCAATGCCTTATTCCGCTTTTTTTATGAATAAATTTCCTATCGGTATTTTTGATTCTGGTTTTGGTGGCTTAACTGTGTTTAAATCAATAGCAGAAAAGCTACCTCAATACGATTATATCTATTTAGGAGACAATGCTCGTTCGCCCTATGGCGACCATTCTTTTGAAACCGTCTATCAATATACCTTAGAATGTGTGGAATGGTTATTTGCGCAAGGTTGCCCATTAATTATTTTAGCTTGCAATACCGCATCTGCAAAAGCGCTAAGAAGCATTCAGCAGCTCGATTTGCCAATAAAATATCCAAATAATAGAGTGCTTGGTGTAATCAGGCCAACCGCAGAAGTAATTGGAAATTATTCTACAACCCAAAACATTGGAGTGCTTGGAACTAGAGGTACTGTAAATTCAAATTCTTATGCTATAGAAATTGAGCATTTTTTTCCAGAAATTAAAGTTCATCAGCAAGCTTGCCCAATGTGGGTACCCATTATCGAAAATGGGGAACATTTAAGTGCTGGTGCCGATTTTTTTGTAGATGAATACATCCAACAGTTGTTGCAAAAATCTAATGAAATAGATTGTGTTTTATTAGCCTGTACACATTATCCATTATTGGTTCCTAAAATTGAGCAACACTTACCCGATAATGTTAAAATTGTAGCACAGGGTGATATTGTGGCAAATAGTTTAGTGGATTATTTAAAAAGGCACACTGAACTAGAAACTAAGCTGGCTAAAAATGCACGAAGAACTTTTTACACATCTGGAGATGTCAAGGTATTTGACGAACGTGCATCTATGTTTCTTGGTGAAAAAATAGCCGCTCAAAAGATGAATAAAAGCTAATTCTTTTGCTTTTGAAAATTAACATTTAAATTACTTAAATGTGGGAAAACGATTCATTTCTTGTTAGGTTTTGAAATTTTAAAGCGGTAAATTTGCGGCTCAATCATCAATCCATGAGCGATCAGATCAAACACGAGTGCGGAATAGCTTTTATCCGTCTGTTAAAACCTCTCTCATTTTACCAAGAAAAATACGGTACTGCACTTTATGGCCTCAACAAATTATACTTGTTGATGGAAAAACAGCATAATCGTGGTCAAGACGGAGCAGGTATTGCAACCATTAAGTTAGACATGAAACCAGGTAGCCGCTACATTAGTCGTTACCGTTCAATGGCTCAAAATGCAGTTGCAGATATTTTTGGGTATGTACAAGGGAAATTTGTAGATATACAAAACGAAACGCCTGAGTTGATGAAAGACACAGAGTTTCTGAAGCAAAATGTAAGTTTCATTGGCGAGGTTTTATTAGGGCATTTGCGCTATGGTACACATGGTAAAAATAGCATAGAAAATTGCCACCCTTTCTTACGTCAAAATAACTGGATGACAAGAAATTTGGTAATTGCTGGTAATTTTAACATGACGAATGTTGATGAATTATTGGAGCAATTATATGAGCTAGGTCAACATCCAAAGGAAAAAGCAGATACAGTTACTGTTCTAGAAAAAATTGGACACTTTTTAGATGACGAAAATCAAGAGTTGTTTGATGAGTACAAAAAGGAAGGTTTAAGTAATGTTGATATCACTCACAAGATATCTGAAAAATTAAATATTGCTAATATCTTACGTCGCTCTGCGAAAGATTGGGATGGTGGTTATACTATTTCTGGTATTGTTGGTAATGGCGATGCATTTGTACTTCGTGACCCGTCTGGTATCCGTCCTGCTTTTTATTATGCAGATGATGAGATTGTAGTTGCCGCATCTGAAAGACCAGCTATACAGACTGCATTTAACGTACAGATTAAACAGGTTAAAGAAATTGAGCCAGGACACGCTTTAATTGTTAAAAAAGATGGTACGGTAACACAAGAAATGTATCGTGAACCAGCAGAAAAGAGAGCTTGTTCATTTGAGCGTATTTATTTCTCTAGGGGTAGCGATGCTGATATTTATAAAGAGCGTAAAAAACTTGGTCATTTACTAATTCCTCAAGTTTTAGGAGCAGTTAAAAAAGATTTAAAAAACACAGTTTTCTCATTTATTCCTAATACTGCAGAAGTTTCGTTTTATGGAATGGTAGAGGGTTTGCATGAACATGTTCGTGAGGTCCAAAAAGACACCTTACTTAATCGCAAGGAACAACTAAACGACGAGCAACTGAACGAATTATTGTCGATGACGCCAAGGGTTGAAAAACTGGCCATCAAAGATGTTAAGCTTCGTACATTTATCACGCAAGATGCGGATAGAGGAGAAATGGTAGCCCATGTTTATGATACTACTTATGGAGTTATTAAAAACCATACTGATACTTTGGTAGCGGTTGATGATTCTATTGTTCGTGGTACTACCTTAAAACAAAGTATCATTAAAATCATCGATAGGTTACACCCTAAAAAAATCATTATAGTTTCATCTGCACCTCAAATCCGTTATCCAGATTGTTATGGTATAGATATGTCTAAAATGGGACAGTTTGTAGCCTTTGATGCAGCCATCCAATTGTTAAAGGAAAGAGGGATGGAGCACGTAATTGAAGATGTTTATCAGAAATGTAAAGCTTCGTTATTGTTGCCAAAAGAACAAATTGTTAATTACGTAAAAGAAATATACAGACCTTTCAAACAACAAGAGATTTCTGATAAGATAGCAGAAATAATTACACCAAAAGGAACTGTTGCAGAAGTGGAAGTAATTTATCAAACTTTAGATAACTTGCATATTGCTTGTCCTAACCATACAGGCGACTGGTATTTCTCTGGAAACTATCCTACACCAGGCGGAAACAAGGTTGTAAATAAAGCATTTGTGAACTGGAAAGAAGGAAATAACCAAAGAGCATATTAACCCCTAATCCACTGAAGGGGACTTCAAGCTGGGCTAAAAGATAAATTATTAGGGTGAAAACGAAAGTTTTTACCCTTTTTGTTTTTTCAGCCCTGCTTTCCATTCCAAGTCCTCGCTGCGCTCTGGGCTTTTCATTTCAATCAGGTTTATTTTTCAAAGCTTGTACTGCTATTATCGGCCAATCTCAAAAAAACTTTACAACCTCCAATTTGTTATAATTAAAATGAAGCGACTATGAAAAAGATTTTTTTAGGATTAATGATTTGCATCGGACTAGCTTGTTCAGATGCCAAACAAGATAAAGTTGAAGATGCAATAGCTAAAACTGGAGATAGCTTAAACTCGAAATTAAACAAGCTCAATGATACCTTAAATAAAGTTCGAGATAATGTTGCGAAGAAAGTATCCAATGTAGAAATTAACATTAAAAGAACAGTCCCAATTTCACTACAATGGATTGGCTTTGAAAATCAAGGCAAGGCAGAAGTAGTTAAGCAACGTGATGGCTCATTTACAATCAGCGGTGAGCAAACTAATAGCAGTAATGAATTCTTGAAAATTAATGGTAAAATCAAAAGGCTAAATGCCAGTCAAGTTTCTTTTGTTGGAACGATTATAACCTTTGTGAAAATTAATAACGGTGGAGTGCCTTGCGAGAAAACTGGACAACAGGTATTCTTGAAAAAGGGAGATAGAAAGTATTATAGACTCCAAAACATGGAAAACTGTAGTGGAGGTAAGGTTTTAGATTACGTAGATTTATATGACCTTGATAATATATTGTAAACGGGTCTAATAATATTGATGATAGGTTTTATATATTAACCAACTGGCAAAAAGGATAATAATTACTCCAGCTACCTTATTAAGCTTACTTAATGTATCCTCCTTGATTCTGTGCCTTAGCTTGCTAGAGTAATAACTTTTAAAACCATCAATAGTTAATTGAGTTGCCATTGCTATGAAAAAGCAGAATAGCTTCTCGTCAAGTTTGTCTAGTTTTACAGATATAATCCCGCTCACAATAATCCAAAACATTAACGTTGATGGCGTCAAAATGCACATCAAAAAACCCTTTAGTAAATAACCTCGCTTGTTTATTTTGCTAAGCGGGTCTGTATCATAATTGATAGAAACTTTTGAAAGCAGATAGTAGATGCCAACTGCAAGTAAAAATATACCTCCAATAATACCTACATATTTATCAAAGCTATCTTGATATTTTAGAAACTGACTTCCAAAAAGTACAAGTCCAATTAAAACAATATCACTAATAATTACACCAATCGCTAAAGAAAAACCAGCTTTAAATCCACGTTCGATACTGGTCTTAATCATTGCAAAAAAAACGGGACCAGTTAAGAATGAGGAAATTAGCCCAGCACCCATACCCAATAAAATAGCTTCAAACATTAGCCTCTCCTATATTTTATGCTAATATGCAATTTTTAAAGCTAAAATCTATCCAATTTTGCAATAGTTGTAGCAATTTTTTGCTCAAAATATTGCCAATACACGTTATATTGACGTTTATTAAAAATTCATCTGCGTACTAAATACACTTTAGTAAACAATAAATTTTATTTATGTTTAGCGAACTAAAAACCAAAATTTAAAAAAAATGAGTTCACAAAACGCCAAAACCAATTGGGCACAGTTCATCCCTTTAGCAACTGTTTTCTTCTTTTGGGGCTTCGTAGCCGCAAGTAATGATATTCTTATACCAGTTTTCAAGGAAGCCTTTAAACTTACTCAATTTGAAAGCCAGTTAGTATCTTTTGCTTTCTATATCGCCTATACTGTTGGCTCGCTTATTTTAATTGCTATTTCAGCACTAATGAAAACCGATTTAATTAATAAAATTGGATATAAGAATAGCTTAGCTTTAGGCTTGGGGATCTCAGCACTAGGAACACTATTATTTTACCCAGCAGCAAACAATGGGTCATTTACCCTTATGCTTTCGGGTTTATTTATTGTAGCGTTAGGTTTCTCATTACAACAAACGGTTGCCAATCCGCTGGCAATTGCTTTGGGTCCAATAAAAACAGGTTCACAACGATTAACTTTAGCTGGAGGTATCAATAACTTTGGTACAACAATAGGTCCACTAATCGTGAGTTTTGCCATCTTTGGAACAGCCACAAGTGGCAATACAACACTAGATATACAAAGTGTTAAAATCCCTTATCTAATTTTAGGAGCTGCATTTTTAGTTGTAGCCATATTATTAAAATTCTCATCACTACCTGATAAGCCAGCATTAATTGAAGCTGACGAAAAAGGAGGTGGGAAAAAAGGCTCAGCTCTTGCATACCCTCAATTGGTATTGGGAATGATTGCCATCTTTGTATATGTAGGTGTTGAGGTATCAACCGCAAGTAATCTACCTGAATATATGATTAAAGATCTAGGTTTCTCAACAAAGGACATTGCTCCATATATTTCATTATACTGGGCAAGTATGATGATTGGACGCTGGACAGGAGCGGTGGAAGCCTTTACTGATAATATTAGTTTGCAAAAAGTACTAAGATTTATTGCTCCATATTTGGCTTTTGGTGTTTTCTTATTGGTAAACGCAATAGCAAAACATGATTTAGCTCCATTTTATGTTTACGCTGTAATCATTCTTGTGTTAATTATTGCCGATATGGCAAGTAAAGGTAACCCCGCTCGTATGTTACTTATTTTCTCTGGTGTAGGTATTTTGGCTTTACTTGTAGGTATGTTTACTGAAGGAATGGTAAGTGTATATGCCTTTACAAGTGTTGGTTTATTTTGTAGTACTTTATGGCCTTGTATATTTACTTTGGCAGTAAGTGGATTAGGAAAAAATACAAGTCAGGGTAGTAGCTTTTTGATCATGATGATTATGGGAGGAGCTGTTATAAGTCCATTACAGGGCTTGGTGGCAGGATACATAGGAATTCAATATAGCTATGTTATAGGTATTTTATGCTTTGCATATATGGCATTTTATGCCTTAAAAGCAAGTAGCATATTGAAAGCGCAAGGAATAGATTTCGACCAGAAAATTGCTGGCGGACATTAAACCGAAATATATTTTATTTAGAGCCCCGATTTATATCGGGGCTCTTTTTTTTGCCATTAATCAAACGTTTGCGCAGTTTTTAATTTTTAAATGCCTTTTATTTTTTCTTATGTTAGATAAAATTTAAACCTAAACTAAACAATGACTTCTATTCCAAACCAAAACAGAACAGCATTATTGCCTATGGTAATTTGCTGTGCCTTGTTTTTTATCTTCGGCTTCGTAACCTGGGCAAATGGTACACTAATCCCTTTCTTAAAACTAGCTTTAAATCTAGAAACCGATTTACAAGCGTTTTTTGTAACCTTTGCCTCTTATATCGCCTACTTTTTTCTCGCTTTACCAAGTTCATGGATTTTGCAAAAAATAGGTTTTAAAAACGGACTAGTTCTGGGTATGGTAATCTTGGGTGTAGGTTCCTTAATATTTATACCAGCTGCCGATAATAGAAGCTACGGATTGTTCTTAACAGGTATCTTTATCCAAGGTTCTGCGATGGCTTTGTTGCAAACTGCAGTAAATCCTTACCTAAGCATTATTGGGCCAATTGATAGCGCTGCAGCACGAATTTCTATTGCAGGTTTGTGTAATAAAGGAGCAGGGGTATTGGTTCCGATTATTTTTGGTGTATTGTTTTTAAAGAACTCGGCAGAAACTACGGCAAGGATTAATGCAACAACAGATATCAATGCTAAAAATGCAATTTTAGATGAGTTATTGCAACGAGTGCATACACCTTATATTGTTTTAGCAGTGGTTTTTGTACTCTTTGCTGTATTAATTAAGTTTGTGAATCTCCCAGAAGTAGAAGCTGAAGAAGATATAATTGATGAAACCAGTAAAGTAAAAGCGAAGTCAAGCATATTTCAATACCCACATTTGTTTTTAGGTGCTTTTGCCATTTTCTGTTGCGTAGCTGTAGAAGTTATGGCTGGAGACGGAATTGCAACCTACGGACGTGAGTTAAACATCAATCCAGATATTGTTCGTTTCTCCACGTCGTTTACATTAATATGTATGCTTGTTGGTTACGTTATTGGTATTATTGCTATTCCTAAAATTATAAGCCAGCAAATGGCATTACGTATTTGTGCTGTTTTGGGCGTTACATTAACTTTCGTTTCTTCTTTTTCTACTGGTAATTTATCTTTCTATTCGGTAGCATTATTAGGTTTAGCGAACTCGCTGATGTGGCCTGCTATTTTCCCATTAGGCATTAAAGGTTTGGGGAGATTTACCAAAACAGGCTCTGCAATTATGATCATGGGCATTGCCGGTGGCGCCTTGGTTTTGCCAATTTATGGTTTCTTAAAAGACACTTTAAATATCGATTTTCAACACGCATTTTTATATACCCTATTACCCGCTTATCTATTTATTATATTTTTTGCAATTAGAGGGCATAAGGCAGGCTCAGGGAAATAAAATTAGCTTAACCGTTTGAAGAAAAAATACTAATTTTGAAAGCGCTCTACAATATATTGGAGCGCTTTTTAATTTCTACAAAATGGCAAAACAAGCTTTCAACGAAATATTTATGAATCTGGCTACAGATTTAGCTACTCGTTCGCATTGTGTACGAGCACATGTTGGTGCTGTTTTAACTAAAGATACCCGTATCATCTCTATAGGCTATAACGGTCCACCGGCAGGTACGCACAATTGCGATGAAGAATGGCCAGAAAATGGTTGCGCAAGAGATAGCAAGGGAAGTTGTTCTTTGGCATTGCATGCTGAGGAAAATGCCATTTTGTATGCCATTAAAAACGGCTCTAAAATAGAAGGCTCAACTTTATATACTACACTTTCTCCTTGTATTGCCTGTGCTAGGTTAATCCTCTCATCAGGTATTAAGAAGGTTTATTTTAAAGATTCTTATGCTGCCTATAAAGGCTTGGCTAGCGACGAAGGAGTAGATTTTTTAGTTCGTTTCGGGGTTAAGGTGATGCAGCATGAAAGCGTCGTTTAATTAGATAGCCGCAGATTCGCAGATTTTTAAAAGCAGGTTATGATGAAAAAATATTTAAAGAAACTATTAAAGAAATTAAAAGGAAATCGTTTCAGTAAAATAGAAGTGCTAAACGCTAACCGTAAACTTGGAATTTTCAGTGGCAAGATTGAGGTTATATTTAAGGAGGATTTTAAAATCTCTGAAGAAGAGTTTTTAGGTAAATGACGACTTATCAAGTTAGTTTTATCAAATGTTCGTATCCAGAATATCTAGTCTAAAAATCATCGTTTTTATATTTTTGAATGGCTATATTGAAGTTATCTTTTAAGCCATTAAAATACTTATTTGTTAATGTTCGAATAAGTTTAGCTTTTTCAGCCTTCCTTAAACTACTTGGACGCCCATAGACATCGTCACTTTCAGAACTTTTCTTGTCTCTTGATTTTTTTGTTTCTAAAATCGTAGAATAATATTCAATAGGCAAATTTGTCTCACTAATGTAGTTAGTTGCCTCAGTATGATGATAAATGTCATAAAAGCGTATTCTATATCTGTCGTCCTTACAATTTATTTGTACACTGAACTTTAGTCTAATAGATTGTATAATTAATCCTTTATTATCTAGGATGATGTCACCGTAACCCCATCCAATAATTTGACCTGTTGATTCGTCCTCACTTTGAATTACTGACTTTCCACTTTTGAAACTATCAGCTACCCACTTTTTCGATGCTGCATAAATCGTTTTTTTGTTCACGTCCGATAAATTAACAATACTCTCGTAAACAACTTTAGCATCTTTTATTGGAAAAATACTATTTGAATCAACTTGAGAAAAGCAGAAAATTGGTAAGATTAAAAATATTATTAGAAATTTCATAACTACTTTTAGATTTAACGAATATAAGTTTTATAAGATTAACAGTATAAGATTTCATATTATGATTAATTTTCAGGCTTTAATTGAATAGCCCAGTCCCGATTCTTCATCAGGAGAGTAAAGCGTAAAGCTGGACTAACGAATATTTGTGAACTGTCATTGCGCTTCAAAATAAGGGCTAAAATCTCACATCTCATATCTCACATCTCATTTCAAATACCTACCTTTGCGCATGCTAGAAAAAATCATCATTCTCGATTTTGGTTCGCAGTTTACACAGCTTATTGCCCGTCGCGTTCGCGAACTTAATGTTTACTGCGAAATCCACCCATTTAATCACATTCCCGAATTAGACTCAACTGTAAAAGGAGTTATTTTATCAGGTAGTCCGTATTCTGTGCGCCAAGAAGATGCGCCTTTTGTAGATTTAAATCTATTTAAAGCTTATCCGTTATTGGCTGTTTGTTATGGTGCACAATTTATTGCGCAACACAGTGGAGGAGATGTTCAAGCATCTAATACGAGAGAATATGGCAGGGCAAATTTGAGTTTCGTGAATAACGGAAACAAATTGTTTAAAGGTGTTAATATCGATTCGCAAGTTTGGATGAGTCATGGTGATACAATTAAACATGTACCAGATAATTTCGAAATTATTGCTAGCACAGCTGATGTAAAAGTCGCAGGATATCAAGTAAAGGACAGCAATACTTATGCTATACAGTTTCACCCAGAGGTTACTCATACTACAGATGGGAAAATCTTATTAGAGAATTTCTTGGTTGATATTTGTGGTTGCTCACAAGATTGGACAGCAGATGCTTTTGTAGAAACTACTGTTGCCGATTTAAAAGAAAAATTAGGCAACGACAAAGTTGTTTTAGGCTTATCTGGCGGTGTTGATTCGAGTGTTGCGGCTATTTTATTGCACAAAGCAATTGGTAAAAACCTTCATTGCATTTTTGTAGATAACGGTTTATTGCGTAAGGATGAGTTTGAGAGTGTTTTAGAGCAATACAAACACATGGGCTTAAACATTAAAGGCATTGATGCAAAGGATAGGTTTTTAAGTCAGCTAGCTGGCGTTAAAGACCCAGAATTAAAGCGTAAAGCTATAGGTAGAGTCTTTATTGAAGTATTTGATGATGCTGCTCACGAAGTTCAAGATGTGGTTTGGTTAGCGCAAGGTACTATCTATCCTGATATTATTGAATCAGTTTCTATTAAAGGTCCGTCGGCAACTATTAAATCTCACCATAATGTGGGTGGTTTGCCAGATTTTATGAAATTGAAGATTGTTGAGCCTTTAAATACTTTATTTAAAGATGAGGTAAGAAGAGTTGGTAAAAGTTTAGGAATTGAAGGATTTATCTTAGGTCGCCATCCTTTTCCTGGTCCAGGTTTAGCAATTAGGATTTTAGGCGATGTAACTGCCGAAAAAGTTGCCATTTTGCAAGAAGCAGATGCGATTTATATAAACAATTTGAAAGAAGCTGGGTTATATGATAAGGTTTGGCAAGCAGGAGCAATCTTTTTACCAGTTCAGTCTGTAGGTGTAATGGGCGATGAGCGTACTTACGAAAATGTAATATGCTTACGTGCTGTTGAATCTGTAGATGGAATGACTGCTGACTGGTGTCACTTACCATACAATGTGTTGGCTAAGATTTCTAATGAAATTATCAATAAGGTTAGAGGAATTAACCGTGTTGTATATGACATAAGCTCTAAACCGCCAGCAACTATTGAGTGGGAATAGACAGTTTTTAGTTTGGAGTTGAGAGTTTGGCGTACATAATAAATTTACAAATGGGTAACACACATAAATCAAGCTTTAGAATTTTAATGTTTTTAGGCTTGGTTATGTTTGGATGTTCTCCAAAAGTAATAACTACGCCAAGTAAACCAGTTGTTACTAATCCGCCTGCTAACAAAGTTGATAAACCTGTAAAGAAATTTACAGAAGCGAATATCTCTTTAATAATTCCTTTTAAATTAAACGAACTTAATTTACAAACTGCTACAAAAGCTCAGGTAGAAAAATCTGATATGGCCTTAGATTTTTATCAGGGTGTAATGCTTGGAATAGATTCTGCTGCGGCAAATGGTTTGAATTTTAAGTTAAACGTTTTTGATTCGAGAGATGAAAATAGTCAAATCGCATCCCTGCTTAAGAAAGAGACTTTAAAAAATAGCAATTTGATTATTGGTCCTGTTTTTCCTGAAGGTGTTAAATACATATCTAGCTATGCTATTGCAAATGATTTGGCTATTGTTTCGCCTTTGGCAGCATCCAAACCTAGTGATTTTAATAATCCTAAACTCATATCAATTGTAAACAATATCAATTTACATGGTGCTAAAATAGCGGAATATATTGCTGGGCATTATAAAAGAGAAAATTCAATTGTGGTATTGATAAATCCTAAAAAGTCTGCAGATGAGCAATTTGCAGCACCAATAAGAGATTACTTTAAACAAAAACATCCTGCTTTTACCGTTCAGGAATTTACATCGGCCTATGCCTTCGAAACCAGAATGATTAAAGGAAAACAGTATGCTATAGTTATTTGCTCATCTGATGTTGAGTTTGTAAAACCAAGTATGGATAAACTTTACAAGCTTAAAAATCTTAAAACAGGAGGTTATGATATCAATCTTTTTGGACACCCGAACTGGAGTAAACAGAACTATGTAGTTGGTCAGCTGCAAGATTTAAAAACTGTTATCAGTTCGTCTTATGTAATTGATTATAAAAGTAGTGCTGTTATTAATTTCATTAAAAAATACAGGGCTAAATATCATTTTGAACCCTCAGAGTTTTCTTTCAAAGGCTTTGATATTGGATTTTATTTTGGAAAATTATTGGCTAAACATGGCGAAAGCTATCTTGATTTTTTAACTAAAGAAAAATATAAAGGCCTCCATAACACTTTTGAGTTTGATTTTAATCCTCAATATGGTTACTTTAACAAACAATTAATGTTGTTGCAGTATAAGGACTTGACATTAAGTGTAATTAACTAATAATGTTGAGCGCTTAGGCGATTCGGAATATGAAAGTAGAACATCAGGTTAGGGCTTTTGAGCAGGTTTTAAATAGTTACGATGGGGTTTTACCGCTTCATCGGTTTTTGTTTAATTACTTTAAACAAAATAAACAAATGGGTTCATCTGATAGGAGATGGGCATCAAGATACATTTACAGTTACTTTAGGTTAGGAAAAGCATTAAGCAAAATCGATAAACTAAAAAGATTGGCCGTTGCCGATTTTCTTTGTCACGATACAATAAGTTTGGTTATTGCTCATTATTTACCAGATTTAGAGCAATCTATTTCTCTTCCACTTGATGATAAAATAGAATTAATTAAAAAAGTTTATCAATCATTTAAGTTAGATGAGGTTTTTACTTTTGAAGCAGAACTTTCAGCAGGAATAGATAAGGAAGAGTTTTTAAAATCATTCTTTATTCAGCCTGATTTATTTATTCGTGTAAAGGAAACACATATTCAGGCTATCATTAATCAGCTAAAAGCTAATAACATTGTGTTCAAGGAAGTTTCTCCTACAACTTTGGCTTTGCCCAATGGCACAAAATTAGAGCAGGTTATTAGTGATGCTAGACTTTATCAAATACAAGATTTCTCCTCACAAAAAACCGGTGCTTACTTCGAACCAAATAAATATGATTATTGGTGGGATTGTTGTGCCGCATCTGGCGGAAAATCTATCTTATTACATAGCCTAGAACCGAATATTGAGTTATTGGTTAGCGATGTGCGTGAAAACAGCTTAAACAATTTGCAAGAGCGTTTTCAGTTAGCAGGCATTAAGAAGTATCATTTGAAAGTGATAGACCTGCTGCAGAAGAATGACCAAATATTACATCACTACGAATTTGATGGCGTTTTATTAGATGCCCCTTGCTCTGGAGCGGGCACTTGGGGAAGAACACCAGAAATGCTTAATTTCTTCGAAAAATATAAGATTGAGAATTATGTAAAGCTTCAAAAGGCAATTGGAGCGAGCGTTGTTAAATACCTCAAAACTGGTAAACCTTTAATTTATATGACTTGTTCTGTTTTTAAAGCAGAAAATGAAGACGTTGTAAAATACCTAACCGACAATTTCGATTTGAAATTGGATAAGATGGAATTGATAAAGGGATATAATGATAAGGCGGATAGTATGTTTGTAGCCAGGTTAATTAAGCAAGAAGCTACTAGTGGTGATGCCAATGTTTAATTTTTCCTTTCAAATGCCTAATGGCTTCCAAAAGAATGGCTAATGCGCCGATGATAACCGTGAATTGCTCAAAGTTGTTCATACCTTGTTTAATTGTCTATATGACTAATTTAACGAAATTTTGTTACAATCCAGTATTAGACCTGAACAATTTAATTGCAATAGCCAATAGAATGATGCCAAACGCTTTTCTTAAGATGTTTAAGCCTGTTTTTCCTAATAATTTCTCCAGCCTATTTGTATTCTTTAATACAAAATAAACAAAAAGCATATTTAAAATGATGCCCACAATTATATTTTGGGTGGCATATTCTGTCTTTAGCGATAGCAATGTTGTCATTGTACCTGCGCCAGCAATTAAAGGAAAAGCTAATGGAACAATAGAAGTAGCTGCTGAGCTATCTGCATCGTGTTTAAATATGGTTAAGCCTAAAACCATTTCCATCGCAATGGCAAAAATTACAAAAGAACCTGCAATTGCAAAAGAAGAAACATCAACTCCTATTACATTTAGCAAGGTTTTTCCTGCAAATAAAAAGATAATCATCAATCCTGTTGCTACAATTGCAGCTTTTTCAGATTGTATATGGCCGGCTTTTCTTCTCAGTTCAATAATGATGGGAATAGAACCAAGTATATCAATAATGGCAAAAAGAACCATTGACGTCGATAATATTTCACTGAAATTAAATTGCAAATGTTCCATGGTAATAGGATTTGCAACAAAGTTAAATTAATTAAGTTGAACTTAATTTAAGGGAATATTAAATATGTCGTTAGAAATAGAATTGAGTTCTAATAGTAAGCACATTGTCTTTTATGTCTTTTTCAAAATTTGACAGCTTAGTTTTTTCATTTCTAATGACGTCGTAATAAATGACAGCCTTTAAATGAGGGTTAAAATGATGAAGAAGTCCAAAGCCAAATGTGTCAAAACGAACATCTGCAGCAGAGAGCTTATTTATAGCGTTAATGGCATTTCCTTTCACTTTTGTATTCGGGTCATAATAATCATATTTAAGTATTAATTGATTATCTGTGCTATTTAAAGTTTGTACAAAAGTTAAATAAGCCCCATTGAAGCTTCTTGTATAATAAGGTAATTTAATGTTGTTTTTGTCTATTGGAACAATGGTAGGTGTACTGCTATTTGTAGAGCTTCCTGTTTGCAGTCCTTTTATGAATTCGGCCCTTAGCTCTGTTTTCCAACTTTTCTTTTTAGTTGAAAATTGAATGTCTGCTCCATAATATTTTCTAGGAGCAATTTTATTAATGTTTGTGGCAGATGAGTCCTTTGCCATTATCCAAACATTATTAAGCTTTTGCATTTGGTATTTTACAGGTAATTGATGATTTAATCCTCCTAATAGCGCACTAACTCCACCAGATATATTTATAGGCAATTTTTTAAAGGCATAATTTTTATGACTTAACCTCAAAACAAAATCTTTACTGTTATCAAATTCCTGAGGGCCAGACAAGCCCTGACCATTATAAATACCTAAATCAAATTGTATATTTTTAAGTTTCGCTGTTTTTTTACGAGGATTAAAACTAATCATGACACCTAAATCCCTTTCTGTTTTCATCAATGTTTGAGACATTCTGCCACGTTCTGGCGCTTCTCTAGATGAAGATGATAGCTGTAGCTCATTGCCAAATGGCCTACCGGCTAAACCAGCGGTAAAGGAGAACAATTGGAAATGATGTTCATAATACCTGCCCCAAAAATCCCTCACATTTACGCCTTGTTCTGTTCCGTCAAATTGAAAAACAAAATAGGTTGATGGTGTGCCATCGTCATTTAATAAGCTATAATCTGCCCTTAATCTCCCTCGTCTTAACCTGAACCTATTATCTGCATTATCACCAAAATTACCCCCTTGAAACTCTGCTGCAGTTCCTTTAGATTGTGCATATTGAAATTGCGGTTGCATATATCCACTAAATGATACAGAGCCGTATTTTTTTGAAATGATTAGAAGGTTATTTACCGTTGTAGAATCAAGTATGTCGTTAATGTTTCTTTGTGCAACTACAGTATTACTAATTAAAAGTAGGGAAGCAATTAGTAAATAACCTTTTAAAATCTTCATTTTGTTTTTTTTGCAAAGGTAATTTTTATTTGTAAAGTAAGAGTGGGGATGTTCGGGTTTTAAACAAAAAAGCCTCTCGATTAAATTTCGAGAGGCTTCTATGTTACAATTTTAAAATATCTTAACGTGGTCTATTAGGATTGTTTAAGTATGAATTTCTTTTGCTGTATCCAAAGTAAATGATAAAGCCTAAAGCTAACCAACCAAATAACCTTAACCAGTTAGTCCAGCCTAAACCAAATATCATGGCTCCGCATATTAAAACTCCTAAAATTGGTACAACTGGCACCCAAGGCGTTTTAAATTGACGAGGTAAATCAGGATCAGTTTTTCTTAAAATGATAACAGCAATACATACTAACATAAAGGCAAATAATGTGCCTATACTAGTCATATCGCCAACAATATCACCAGGTATAAATGCTGCAAATAAACCAACTAAAACTAAGATAAATAAATTCGCTTTGTATGGTGTTTGATATTTAGGGTGTAATTCGCTGAACATTTTAGGTAATAAACCATCTTTACTCATCGAGTAAAACACCCGACTTTGACCTAAAAGCATTACCAAAATTACAGAAGAGAAACCAGCTAAAATGGCTACGGTAACTAATTTGGCTAACCAATCATATCCTGGCATAAAATTTAATATCGCTGCAACTACAGAAGCTTCTCCACCTTTAGTAGGATCTCTGAAAAAATCTACTGGTGCTATTCCGGTTAAAACGTGAGCAAATAAAATATAAAGAACTGTACAAACAGCTAGTGAACCTAAAATTCCAATTGGCATAGCGGTTTTTGGGTTTTTAGTTTCTTGAGCAGCCGTACTAACAGCATCAAAACCAATAAATGCAAAGAATACTGTTCCGGCGGCCCCGAGAATACCCATAATACCCCCATAACTATGGCTAACACCAGCGTGGTCAATATATTTAGTAGGTTCAGGAATATATGGAACGTGGTTTTGTGCATTTATAAAACCCCATCCTAATATGATGATAAGTACAACGATTGCAACTTTAGTAATTACAATGATACCATTTACAAATGCAGATTCTGAAGTTCCTTTAATTAATAATAAACTCAATACCACAACGATAAATAAAGCAGGCAGATTTATGATTCCGCTAACGGTACCTTCTGCATGTGTTTGGAAAGGCGAGTGACACCATTCGTAAGGTATGGGAGATACATGTAATACTTCGACTAAGAGTTTGTTTAAATATTCGCTCCAAGCGATACCCACAGTTGCTGCACCTACAGCATATTCTAACACCAAATCCCATCCAATAACCCAAGCCATCAATTCGCCCATGGTAGCATAAGTATAAGTATATGCACTGCCAGAAATTGGAATAGAAGAAGATAATTCTGCGTAACATAAACCAGCTAAAGCACAACCGATAGCGGCAATGATAAAACCAATAGTTACAGATGGACCAGCATTTTGGGCTGCTGCTGCTGCAGTACGTACAAATAAACCTGCACCAATGATAGCTCCAATACCTAAAGCAACCAAAGCGCCAGCGCTTAATGTCCGTTTTAAACCTTTACCTGAATCACCTGCCTCTTCAAGTAGCAGGTGCATAGGCTTTTTAATAAATAAACTCATGTGTTAGTTTTTGTTTAGTTAAATTCAATCCCAAACCTAAATAAAATTAATTTAAAAATAAAGGGGATTTTTGTTCGAAATCCCCCTTATTTAGTAACATTTATGATTTAACTAACGATTTATAGTTGTATCGGTATCGTTTTTAATCGTATCTATCTTTTCATTGCCCAAAGAATCAACAGTTTTTATGATTTTAACCTCTTTTACAACCTGAGACATAGGGATGTGGATAGGTTCAGAAGAACTTATCGCTATATAAGGTGCGATAACCAATGAAACGATTGACATTAATTTAATTAATATGTTCATTGAAGGTCCTGATGTATCTTTAAATGGGTCACCAACAGTATCACCAGTTACAGAAGCTTTGTGTGGCTCTGATTTTTTATAATACATTTCGCCATTAATTTCCACTCCTTTTTCGAATGACTTTTTAGCATTATCCCAAGCTCCCCCTGCATTTGATTGGAAAATACCCATCAATACACCAGCAACTGTAACACCTGCTAACAAGCCGCCTAAAACTTCTGGACCGAAAACAAACCCAACTATAACTGGTGTAATCAATGCAATTGCGCCAGGTAACATCATTTCACGAATAGAAGCTTTTGTAGAAATAGCGACACATTTTTCGTATTCTGGTTTTGCTTTATATTCCATGATTCCAGGGATTTCACGGAACTGGCGGCGAACTTCTTGTACCATATCCATTGCTGCTTTACCTACCGCTTGAATACATAGTGCAGAAAATACAAAAGGAATCATCCCGCCAACAAATAACCCAGCTAAAACTGGAGCCTTGTAAATGTCAATAGCTGAAATACCTGCAATACCAACAAAAGCTGCAAATAATGCCAATGAGGTTAATGCTGCAGATGCAATAGCAAATCCTTTTCCTGTAGCTGCAGTTGTATTACCAACCGCATCCAAATTATCTGTACGTTCACGAACTTCAGGAGGTAATTGGCTCATCTCTGCAATACCGCCTGCGTTATCTGCAATTGGACCAAAAGCATCAATTGCCAATTGCATTGCTGTAGTAGCCATCATTCCAGCTGCAGCGATAGCAACTCCGTATAATCCAGCAAAGTAATAAGATGACATAATTCCGCCAGCTAAAACTAGAATCGGAATAACCGTAGATTTCATACCAACGGATAAACCTGCAATAATATTAGTCGCGTGACCAGTAGAAGATTGTTGAATAATTGAATTAACTGGAGCTTTACCCATAGCGGTATAATACTCAGTTACAATGCTCATGATTGTACCAACTACTAAACCAACCATTATGGCATAAAATACATTCATACTCGAAAACTCATAACCACGAAGGTTTAAAGTTTCTGGAAGCATCCATTTTACAATAAAGAATGAAGAAATAGCAGTAATTAATATTGAAGACCAGTTACCTAGATTTAATGCATTTTGAACATTAGATTTTTCATCTTTAATAGTTACAAACCAAGTTCCAATAATAGAGAAGATAATACCCAGTCCACAAATTACCATTGGTAAAAGGATAGGGGACATACCACCAAATTTATCAGTAACTGTAATTTCTTGTCCTAAAACCATTGTAGCTAATATCGTTGCTACATAAGACCCAAATAAATCGGCGCCCATACCTGCAACATCACCTACGTTATCACCTACATTATCCGCAATAGTTGCAGGGTTGCGCACATCATCTTCAGGGATCCCTGCTTCAACCTTACCTACTAAATCTGCACCAACATCTGCAGCTTTGGTGTAAATACCACCACCAACACGAGCAAATAATGCAATTGATTCTGCTCCAAGTGAGAAACCTGTTAGAACCTCAATTGCAGTTTTCATATTTATCACACTCACTACGCCATCTGTACCAATTACATCAAAATAAGAAAGAAAAACGATGAATAAACCACCTAATCCTAAAACAGCTAAACCTGCAACGCCTAGGCCCATTACCGTACCTCCAGTAAAACTTACTTTAAGCGCTTGTTTTAAACTAGTTCTAGCAGCTTGAGTTGTACGAACATTTGCTTTTGTTGCTGCTTTCATTCCAATATATCCAGCAAGTGCTGAGAAAAAAGCTCCAATTAAAAAAGCGATAGAAATGATCCAGCTTGAATGCATCGGAACACCATTAATTTCGGTAACAGTACCTGAGTAAGCCAAAAGAGCAGCAGTAAAAACTGCGAAAATGCTCAATACTTTCCATTCAGCCTTTAAAAAGGCCATTGCACCATCTGCAATGTAGCCAGCAAGTTCTTGCATATTTGCATCACCTGCATCTTGTTTGTTTACCCACGCACTTTTCACGGCCATGACCAGGATGCCGATGATTCCCAGTAGAGGAATCGAGTAGATTAAATTGTTTTGTAGAAAATCCATAGTTTAAATTTATATTTTGGTTGTTTAGTTGCGAATCGAAAATAATACAAGGAGAACAAAAATAAGCGTGTTTAGCTAATAACCAAATTTTTAGCAAATTGATTGTTAACATTTTTTCTTTTTAAGTAATAATGTTGCAAAGAGAACGTTTACGACTATTTTTTTTACCTGTAATTTAATATATCTTAGTCCAATATAAAGCTAAAAAACCAAACAAATAAATTAAAAACATGGAAAACCAAAAAGAAGAAGGGTCTTTTAAGAGAGAGCTTGGCCTATTTGATGGCACAATGCTAGTTGTAGGCTCGATGATAGGGTCGGGTATATTTATAGTAAGTGCAGATATAACCAGGCAAGTTGGTTCAGCTGGTTGGCTAATTCTAATCTGGGTGCTTACAGCTATAATTACAATGATTGCTGCAGTTAGTTATGGGGAGTTAAGTGCCATGTTTCCAAAAGCCGGTGGCCAGTATGTTTATTTAAAAGAAGCCTACAATAAGTTAATTGCATTTTTATATGGTTGGAGCTTTTTTGCGGTAATTCAAACAGGTACAATTGCTGCAGTAGGAGTAGCCTTTGCAAAATTTGCTGCCTATTTGTATCCGCCATTAAGTAATGAAAACATTTTGTATGAGGCGGGTTCTTTCCAATTAAATGCAGCGCAGTTGGTTTCTATTGTTACTATTGTTTTATTGACATATATAAACACAAGAGGTGTTAAGGATAGTAAAATGCTCCAAACATTCTTAACCATCATTAAAATCCTATCTCTATTCGGCTTAATTATTTTCGGATTAACGTTAGCAGCAAAAGCTGATGTTTGGAATGCTAACTGGACTAATGCTTGGGATTCTAAAATGTTCGATGCAAGTACTTCTTCATGGGTAACTATTGGTGGTACGGCTTTAATGTCTGGTATTGTAGCCTCAATGGTTGGCTCGTTATTTAGTAGCGATGCGTGGAACGGTGTTACTTTTATAGCAGGTGAGATCAAAAACCCTCAACGTAATGTTGGTTTAAGTTTATTCTTAGGTACACTAATCGTAAGTGTAATTTACATTTTAGCTAACGTGATGTATGTTGCAGTTATGCCGCTCAATGAAATTGCAAATGCTCCATCAGATAGGGTAGCTGTGGCTGCGGCACAATATATTTTCGGTAATACTGGAACTATCATCATTGCAGTGATGATCATGATATCAACTTTTGCATGTAATAATGGATTAATTATGGCTGGCGCAAGGGTTTATTATACCATGTCTAAAGATGGTTTATTCTTTAAAAAAGCAAGCAACTTAAATAAGTTCGATGTGCCTGAATGGGCATTATGGGCACAAGGTATTTGGGCTTCATTGTTATGTTTAACTGGCCAGTACGGTGCACTACTTGATTTTGTAATCATCATTGTATTGATATTCTACATATTAACTATATACGGGATCTTTATCTTAAGAAAAAAAATGCCAAATGCCGAACGTCCGTACAAAGCATTTGGTTATCCAGTTTTACCTTTTATATATATTATAGTAGCAACTGCGGTTTCAATAGGACTTTTAATTACTAAAACCAGTACTTGTGGTTGGGGTGTTTTAATCATGTTGATTGGTATTCCGGTATATTATATAACTAAACCTAAAGAAGGTCAGGATTAGAATGATTTAAGGATTGTCAAGATAAAGGATGATAAGATTGGTTTCTTGTCATCCTTTTTTGTTTTAAAAAAGCAATGACAGTGCTTGTAGGTTTGGAAAGCCCCGCTCCCTGCCTGCCGGCAGGCAGGTTCGTTACAATCTTTTTATGATTTACTGGTAGTCATCCGATGAATATATTAATATTGCAAATATTCATCGGATGACTATTTTGGCTCAAAAAAAGATTTTCACTGCGCTCGGGTTTAGCTAACTCAAATAGGTGCAAGAAAGTTAGTGTTCTAAACCCGACAGACGCGAAAATCCTTTTTAAAACCCTCTTCGGTTTAAAAAGATTGGAGCAGATGGCGGGACTGACTTTAATATTAGCTGTGGATTTGCTTTTCTAATTATTTTAATAACCTATCTAAAACTCCAATCCAAGAATTTATCATACAATCATCAAATCCTATTCAAGACAACTAATCATTATCTCATTTTCAAAATCCTACTCAAGACAAATAAGCTCCTAAAAATCCTTATCTTTGCAAACAATGAGAACTGCATTAGATTTAGGTATAAAAGGGTATAAGGGTTATGGCGTTCATTTGCGTGAAAAATATAACGGTCAGCGTGTATTTAAAGTAATTGTAGATGGAGGTTTTACTTGCCCTAACCGCGATGGTAGCAAAGGCTATGGCGGTTGTACCTATTGTAATGTGGATTCCTTTACACCAGAACCTTCAAGAAAATTGCCAACCATTAAGGAGCAATTGGAAGAAGGGATGAGAAGAGCCAAAACTTCTTATAAGGCAGATAAATACATCGTTTATTTTCAGCCAAATACCAATACCTATGCGCCAACACATTATCTAAAGATGATGTACGATGAAGCCTTATCTATCAATACTGAAGATGTGGTTGGTTTTTCTGTGGGCACAAGACCAGATTGCATTGACGCTGAGAAAGTAGCTTTGTTAGAAAGCTATACAGATCGTTTTGATGTAGATTTAGAGATGGGAATGGAGTCTATGTATGATGAAACGCTTAATCAAATTAATAGAGGTTGTAGTCATGGAGAATTTGTTGAAGCCGTTAAGCTGTTAGAAAACTCTAAACTAGACTTATGTGTGCATACCATTTTTGGCTTCCCATGGGAAACTAGAGAAATGATGTATGGGTATATTCACGAGATTAATCGTTTTCCGCAAATTAAATTCGTGAAGTTTCATCATTTACACATTGTGGAAGGTTCTATCATGGGAGCTAAATACAAGAAAAATCCTTTCAAGCTTTTTACCTTAGAAGAATATACCGATTTACTTTGTGAATTAATTCCTTTATTGAGACCAGATATCGTGATACAGCGCTTGTTTGGTATTTCTGACTGGGATCTGTTAATTGCGCCTAATTGGGGTTTGAACAAATCTGCTATACAAACCTATATAGATAAAGAAATAGAGAGAAGAGGCGTTCAACAAGGTTCGATGTATGAAGCTGTGGTCAACAATCCAGCAATCTAGCAATAAAACAATTTTTACTATCCCTTATAAACACCAAACAACTCGTTTACCTTTTTCTCTCTAAAAGTAAATATCTCCTTGATTTTATTTTTTACCATAACGTTGTGCGCTATTTCACCTAAAAACCCAAAAGGCAATCCATAAGTTAAAATATCTGTCATTTCTACACCGCCTTCAATTGTTTTAAAATGATGTTGGTGATGCCAAAATTTAAAGGGTCCGAAGCGTTGCTCATCAATAAAGTATTCTTCAGGCTGAACTTGAGTTATTTCAGTCATCCAGTTTAAATTAACACCAAATAAGGGTGATACCTTATAGGTAATGATCATACCAGCGTACATTTTGCCTTCGCTACCTGTTGAGGTAACGATAAATTCCATGTCATCGGGTGTGATTTTAGCAAGATTAGCTGGAGAAGAGAAGAAATCCCATGCATCAGAAAGTGAAATTGGAAGGTTTTGCTTAAATATAATTTGGTATGATTTCATTAGCTAAATATACATTTATGGACTGAAATTTTGAAAATTGTAATTTGAGGGTTGATGAAGTTGATTTTTTGCATTTTTTGTAAATTTTGGTAATATTTCTTTAATTTTCTGTAAAAATTTAATGTTTTTCATAAAAATAGCTTTCGTTTTGTTGTTTTTAATTGATTTTTGATTCAATTTTCAAGTATTTGGTGTTATTTTTTATTTTTTCTACTGTTTTTTGCATTTTTTACTTCAATTTATGTAAATAGTTAAAAATTTATTATTAGTTTTAGAGAATTAATCAAAATAATAACGCAAAACACTAAAAATTATGGCTAAAATTTTATTTAAACAGTATGCTCCATTTATCATTTTAATGATAGTGGCAGTCTTCGCATTATTTATTCCTTTACTTCCAAATTTTGATGAAGGAAAGTACAATGGAGCTGATATTGCTTTCATGTTAATAGCTACAGCTCTTGTATTTTTAATGACTCCAGGGCTAGCATTTTTTTACGGAGGTATGGTTCATCGTAAAAATGTACTTTCTACAATGATCAAAAGTGTGGTTGCTGCAGGAGTAATTACAGTTCTATGGGTTGTGGTTGGTTTCAGCCTTGCTTTTGGTACTTCAATTGGTGGTTTTATTGGTGATCCTAGAACATTCTTCTTCTTTCAAGGAGTAAATTCTGGACCGTCTTGGAGCTTAGCTGCTACAATTCCGCTTTCATTGTTTGCTGTTTTCCAATTAATGTTTGCCATTATTACACCAGGTTTGGTTGTTGGTGCGGTAGCTGAGCGTATTCGCTTTACTTCATATATTTTATTCATTGTTCTTTTCGCATTACTTGTTTACTCTCCATTGGCACACTGGACTTGGCATCCAGATGGTTTCTTGTTTAAAATGGGTGTTTTAGACTTTGCTGGTGGTACAGTGGTTCACATTTCTGCTGGTATGGCAGCATTAGCTGGTGCATTAGTTTTAAAACGTAGAAAATCTCACTTAGAGCATAAAGAAGTTCCACCTGCTAACATTCCTTACGTATTAATTGGTACAGGTTTATTATGGTTCGGTTGGTTCGGTTTCAATGCAGGTTCTGCAGTTGGGGCTGGTAGTTTAGCCGTTTCATCTTTCATTACTACAAATACAGCTGCAGGTGCTGCTGGTTTATCATGGATGTTCTTTGATGTGGCTAGAGGAAAAAAACCTTCTGTATTAGGATTTTGTATTGGTGCGGTTGTAGGTTTAGTTGCTATTACGCCAGGTGCAGGTTTTGTAAGTATTCCTTCTAGTATATTCATCGGTGCAATTGCTGCTGTTATCTCTAACCTTGTTGTTTCTTGGAAACAAAAAACTAGTTTAGATGATACATTAGATGTATTCCCTTGTCACGGTGTGGGTGGTATAGTTGGTATGTTGTTAACTGGGGTGTTTGCTACTAAAACTGTAAACTCTGCAGGTGCTGACGGTTTATTCTATGGCAATCCAACGTTTTTCTTTACACAATTAAAAGGTGCTGTTATTGTAATCATCTTCAGTTTTGTTGTATCATTCATCATCTTCAAATTGATTAATCTAGTACAACCAATTCGTGTAACTTCTGAAGAAGAAGAAGAAGGTTTAGATGCAAGTCAACATGACGAAAAATACTCTCAAGGAACATTAATTGTTGCAGGACAAGAAGTTCCTAATAAATAATAATTAAGCTCTAGTTTTCGGTTAAGACTAGAGCTTTAATTACTCCCTTATAGATACCAGTTTAATTTATAACGCTTCAAACTTTAAAAAGATGAAATTAAAATCTCTACTATCAATGTTGGCTTTAGGCCTAGGTTCTACCGTTTATGCACAAGATGCAGCTCCATTACAAATCTCTGGTTCAGTAGATACTTATTATAAATACGATTTTAGTAAAACAGGTAACATTAAAACTTATTTCGCTAACGAGCAAAATTCAGTTTCTTTAGGTATGATTGATTTAGCCCTTAAGAAAACTACTGGTAAGGCATCTTTTGTAGGTGAATTGTCTTTTGGTCCTCGTGGTCAGGCTCAATCTATTCCAAATGCTGCTGGAGCTTATGACGAAACAGAGAACAGTTTCCATATCCAAAACTTATACGTTAACTATGCTTTTTCTGATAAATTCAGTATGGCTGCTGGTTACATGGGTACTTTTGTTGGATATGAGGTAATTTCTCCAGTTGGAAACTTCAACTATTCTACTTCTTACTTATTTGGTTCTGGTCCTTTCCAAAATGCAGGTATTAAAGGAACTTATGCTTTTTCAGATAAAGTAAGTTTAATGGTTGGTTTGTTTAATGAGTGGAATCAATATAGTGCTTCACGTGGTGTGTCTAGCGTTGGTGGTCAATTAATGGTTTCTCCAGTAAAAGGATGGACTGCCTATATCAATGGTTTACATGGATTAGATGCTTACGGAAACTATAGCACAATTGTTGATTTAACAACTTCTTATCAGATTACTGATAAATTTAAATTAGGCTTAAATGCGGCTGATTTAAGTGCTGATGATGATGAATTTGGTTACACAGGTGTTGCTTTGTATCCTCAATACGCATTTACTCCTGCTGTTGCTTTAGGCGTAAGAGCAGAATATTTCAATTATAAAGGGATTTCTGGTGGTCCAGATGCAAGTGTGGCATCATTTACTTTGTCTGGAAATATTAAGGCTGGTGGTTTAACCTTCATTCCTGAGGTTCGTTTTGATAACGATAAAGACCTTACTCAAGGATTTGTTAAATCTAACTTAATGCCTACAAAATCAGCTACTCAATTCTCATTGGCTGCGGTTTACGCATTTTAATAATAACAACGTAATCTTATTAAACGTCCCGAATTTTTCGGGACGTTTTTTTTATATTTATGCTATGAAGTTTATATCGAGTTTTATCTTTTTATTGAGTTTAATCAATTTGGCAAAGGCGCAAAAGCCGGCTGAACCTGTTTTGCCTGTTGATGAGCGTGGAAAATTTATTTACTATGAAGTAGTAGATGCAAAAATTCCAAAAGACTCTCTTAAAATCAGGGCAATCAATTACCTGAAAAAGCAAAATAAAGAGCTTAAGTATAAAACTGCACAAGGTGATACAGCATTTACTGCTAATGGCAAAATGATAATCAATAAGACACTATTGGTGATGTCTCATCCTTCTGGGGAAGTATTATTTGATTTTCAAATCGAAGTGAGAGATGGAAAATATCGTTTTTGGTTAACAGATTTCAACTTCATTCCTTATCAGCGTGATCGTTATGGCAATTTTGTGGCTAGTACAAGCGTTGGTACTCCGTTAGAAAATGAACCAGGCAAGTTAAATGCAACACAATGGAAGGAATATCAAGTTCAAACTACAAAATACGCAAAAGAATTGGCTGCCAAATTTAAGGTATATATGGCTAGTAAGGCGCCAATAGTTGCTCCTCCCAAAGAAAAAACTGTGGTTAAAAAAGAATGGTAGTTTAAGCCGAGAGTCTAAAGCTGAAAGACCAAAGCCAAGAACCACTAACAAAAGTCTTCCCTTTTAGGTGAAGATTTAGATGGAGTTAATGCACCATCTTATCCGCACAAGTGCTACTCGCAAAGGCTTCTGGTTTTGCCTTGAAAATAAAACCCATACTTAAAATATATCCCATTGCTTCATTTAGCGCTTTGTTAGATTTAAACATCGGATTGGTGTTGATGTCAGCATGAACTTCTAAATCAACATCATAAATATCTAACAAATCGCAAATAGAATAAGCGGTTTCGATAGATTTTTGAACCTCCACCAACATCCGCTCTTTAATACCCATCTTTTGAGCAGTTTTGTCTTGAGCGATGTACATGAAACCACCATGATGTTCTCTTAATAAAACAATTACAGTTGCAAAGTCTGTTAAGGCTCCCTTAACTTGTGAGTCGGTGCCAATGCAAACCTTTAGTTTGTAACCATTTTCGGTTTCTCGGATAATAGCTTGTTCAACTTCTTCTAAGATTGACGAGTGAATCACTTCGCCACTAAATTTCTTCCAGGTCATACGTTATTGGTGTTAAGGTTAACAACCCGTAATCAGGTTTCTTAAAATTAAGTGGTTAGCATTACATAATGGTTAATTTAGTATTGTTTATTTGTCAACATTTATTTGGTTATCAACAAGATACGGTTAAGTGATGTAAGATGGAATACGGAAGATGGAATAGCGAATAGGCTATGTTACAAATGAACCAATGTTGAGCTCACGAAATCCCGATACTTCGGGAAGCTAATGAACTTACTCAACTGGAAAATATAATTACCTTTGCAAAATGATACTTCAACCAATACTCGATAACCTAAAAATTACTGCCCTTAACCAAATGCAAGAGGCAGCGATTTCGGCAACAAAAAAAGGAAACGATATTTTGGTTTTAGCACCAACAGGTTCTGGTAAAACATTGGCGTTTTTGCTTCCAGTTTTAAATAATCTAAACAAAGAAAGTAAGGGTGTGCAATGCTTAATTTTGGTTCCATCTCGTGAGCTGGCTTTGCAAATTGAACAGGTTTTTAAACAAATGGGAACTGGGTATAAAGTAAATTGCTGTTATGGTGGCCACCCTATAAAAACAGAACGTAATAATTTAGAGCAACCTCCAGCAGTTTTAATTGGAACACCAGGAAGAATAGCCTATCACTTACGCCATAAAAATTTCGATGAATCATTCATCACTACTTTAGTATTGGATGAATTTGATAAAGCATTAGAATTTGGCTTTACTGAAGATATGTCGCACATCATCGGTACTTTATATTCTTTAAAACAAAGGATATTAACTTCCGCAACGGCGATGGAAGAAATTCCAGCTTTTACGGGTTTAAAGAATCATAAGGAAATCAATTTTTTACAGGATGTACAAAGTGTCCCAGACCTAAAACTTAAAAAAGTACAAACTACTGCAGAAGATAAGTTGGATACCTTATTTGAGCTCATTTGTAAAATTGGCAGTAAAACAACGCTGATTTTCTGTAATCATAGGGAAACAGTAGATAGGATAAGCGATTTATTAATTGATAAGGATTTGGCTCACGATATTTTTCATGGCGGAATGGAGCAAGATGAGCGGGAAAGAGCCTTGTTGAAGTTCAGAAACGGGAGTATTAAGATTTTAATCACTACCGATTTAGCTTCAAGAGGTTTAGATATTCCTGAAGTTGAATATATTATCCATTATCAATTACCTTATACGGAAGATGCTTTTTTACATAGAAATGGAAGAACGGCAAGGATGAATGCAAAAGGCACAGCCTATTTAATTTTAGCAGATGAAGAAAAATATCCTTTCTTAAAAGAAGACATTGAAACCGAAAAATTAAAAGGCCCATATAAATTACCTCAAGACAGTATTTGGCAGACTTTGTATATTAGTGCGGGTAAGAAGGATAAAGTCAATAAAATTGATATTGTAGGTATGCTTCTTAAAAAAGGCGGTTTGCAAAAGGATGATGTTGGGTTAATTGAGGTGAAAGACCAAGCGTCTTACGTAGCAATTAAAAGGAAATTGGTTCCTCAAGTTTTAAGAGCCTTGACCAATGAAAGAGTAAAAAATAAAAAAGTTAAGATAGAGACAGCGATGTAACTCCCGACCCCTAAAGGGGAGGGATAACAAAATAATTAAAAATTAAAAGCCCCTTTAGGGGTTTGGGGTATGAGCAATAACGATATAATGAAAAAGCTAAGGGTAGCGTTATCCTTAAACAGCGATCAGATTATAGAAATCTGTAAATTAGTAGGTTTTACAGTTACTAAAAGTGAATTAGGAGATATTTTTAGAAACGATGAACACCCTAACTTTAAAAAATGTGGTGATCAGATTTTAAGAAATTTCTTAAACGGTTTGGTAATATATAAACGCGGACCAAGAGAAGAGAAAAAAGCATAATGTAAATCGTCATTTCGAGTGAGCGCAGCGACGAGAAATCTGTTTTCTTACAGCTATAAGTTTTGTAATAGCCAATGATTTATAGATTTCTCCTATCGTCGAAATGACGGCAGACTTTAATTAACGTCGTACCTAGGCGTAACCTTTCTATTTACCAGTTTTTCAATCTTTTCTAATAGGATGTCCATTTTAAATGGCTTAGACATAAAGTCGTCTGGAGCGCACTCCATTTCTTGTACTTCTTTTAAATCGTACAAGCCAGACATCATTAAAATAGGTATTTTCTTAGTGTCGTCATCAGATTTAATTTGACTACAAACTATTCTGCCATCAATTTTACCCAAAACAACATCCAATAAAATTAAATCTGGTTTGAAGTCATCGATGCGTTCGAAAATCAATTCTGCATCGTTTAGGGGCTCTACGTCATACCCTCCAATTTCTAAAATCAATTGAATGGTTTCTAGCACATCATCATCATCATCAACAACAAGTATTTTCTTCATAATGGCAAATATATAATATTGTAAGAATAAATATATAACAACACAAATCCAATACAGTTTAATTTAGTTGGAAACTTATCTTAAAAATATTTCATGAATCATAAAAAGAGGAAACGACATGACACAATATGGGAGCTTTTATGTAGCTTTCCACTATGAATATGGTGAGCAAAATTAATAAGGGAGTGATTGAGCGATTTTCAAGATTGTTAGGCTTAGCGTGTTTATCTGTCGTCGTAATAAATCAAACCTCACATAATGGGTTTTCACAAGAAACTGCCTTTTGGATTTCTATTTTAGGAATAATTTGTCTTTCAGTAACCTATAACTTAAAAATGTCGTCAAGAAGTGAGGAAGAATTAAATTTTTTTAAGCGCAATAGCCCGCTGATTCTAGGATTTTGCGTTGCCCTGTTTTTGATTATTTGGTGGATGTTTACAAATTATATTATTGTATAGGTTATAAAAAAAAGCTCCATGAAGGAGCTTTTTTGCAATCTGCGATGTTTGCTTGCCTACAGATCTAAGCTTTTGACATTAAACTATTTTTTTGTATCTAATTCTGTGCGGAGTTAGATCTCCTAATCTTTTCTTACGGTTTTCTTCGTAATCAGAATAATTTCCTTCAAAATAATATACTTCAGAATTTCCTTCAAAGGCTAAAATGTGGGTACAAATTCTATCTAAGAACCATCTATCGTGACTAATCACCACAGCACAACCACCAAAGTTTTCTAAAGCTTCTTCTAAAGCACGTAATGTATTTACGTCGATATCATTCGTAGGCTCATCCAGTAATAAAACGTTAGCACCTTTTTTCAAGGTAATGGCCAAGTGAACACGATTTCTTTCTCCTCCTGATAAAATACCAACTTTTTTCTGCTGGTCGCCACCGTTGAAGTTAAATTTAGAAACGTAAGCACGTCCGTTAACAGCTTTATTACCTAATTGGATATTATCTAAACCGTCAGTAATGTTTTCGTAAACCGTTTTGTCAGCATCTAAATCGTTGTGCATTTGGTCAACATAACCCAATGCAACAGTATCTCCAACTCTAAAAGTTCCTTTGTCTGGTGTTTCTTGGCCAGTAATTAAACGGAACAGAGTAGTTTTACCCGCACCATTTGGACCGATAATACCAACAATACCCGCTGGTGGTAAAGAGAAGGTTAGATTTTCGAATAAAATTTTGTCGCCATAAGCTTTGGTAACGCCATTAGCTTCAATTACTACATTACCTAAACGCGGACCAGCCGGAATAAATAATTCCAATTTGTCTTCACGTTCTTTTCCATCTTCGGAAGCTAATTTATCATAGTTTGCTAAACGAGCTTTAGATTTTGCGTGACGAGCCTTTGGTGCCATTCGAACCCACTCTAACTCACGCTCTAATGCTTTTTGGCGCTTGCCTTCTGTTTTATCTTCTTGCGCTAAACGTTTAGCTTTTTGCTCTAACCAAGTAGAATAATTTCCTTTCCAAGGAATACCTTCACCTCTGTCTAATTCTAAAATCCAGCCTGCAACGTTATCTAAGAAATACCTATCGTGGGTAACCGCGATAACCGTTCCTTTATAGTTCTGTAAAAATTGTTCTAACCAGTCGATACTTTCCGCATCCAAGTGGTTGGTAGGCTCATCTAATAATAAAACATCAGGTTCTTGCAATAATAAACGGCACATTGCAACCCTTCTACGTTCTCCTCCAGAAAGTACGCCGATTAAAGTTTCAGGCTCTGGACAACGCAAGGCATCCATTGCTCTTTCTAATTTGGTGTCTAATTCCCAAGCATTAACAGCATCGATTTTATCTTGTAACTCACCTTGGCGAGCCATTAATTTATCCATTTTATCGGCATCAGAATAGTTTTCTTCTAAACCGAAAGCTTCATTAACTTCTTCGTATTCCTTAAGGATGGCTGTTACTTCAGCCACGCCTTCTTCTACAACTTCACGAACCGTTTTGGTTTCATCTAATATTGGCTCCTGCGCTAAATAACCAACGCTATAACCTGCATTAAAAACTACCTCGCCTTGGAATGATTTATCTAAACCAGCAATAATTTTTAATAAGGATGATTTACCAGAACCGTTTAAACCTACAACGCCGATTTTTGCACCGTAAAAGAATGATAAGTAAATATTTTTTAAAACCTGTTTTTGTGGTGGATAGATTTTACTCACTCCAGCCATTGAAAAGATTATTTTTTCGTCTGACATATTAATTAGTATTTCTGCAAAGATAGTTGTTAAAATGGAAGATGGAAGAGGTAAGATGGAAGATGTTGAGCGTAGCGAAAATTCCGATTTCTCGTTAAAATTGTGTAATTCGTAATTGGATCATGGTATAGAAACTGCCAGCTGTAAGCTATAAACTGAATTTGGGCGCTCGAGCGGGCTTTCCGCTGTATCTTTTGCCTTTTTTCGCTTCGCTCGGGCAAAAGGATGCCGCTTCAATCCCTAGCGCAAGATTGCACAAACAAAAAAAAAGTTTCTAAATTTGGAAACTTTAGTTAACTTTGAAAGAAAAGAGCATTGAGATTTTTTGAAACACGATTTCTTGAAGAGGCTGAAAAGTTTATAGCAAAATTAGATAAGAAAACCATTACCAAGGTTTTCTACAATATTGATGTTGCTGAGCAAACGAATGATCCAAAGTTGTTTAAAAAATTGCAAAATGATATTTGGGAATTTAGAACAAGGTATGCTGGTTTACAAATTAGGTTACTTGCTTTTTGGGATAGAACTGATGATAAAGAAACATTTGTAATTGCAACTCACGGTTTTGTTAAAAAAGTAGATAAAGTTCCTTCAAACGAAATTGAAAGAGCTAATAAGATAAGAACTAAGTATTTTGAAAATCACCCCTAAAAAATAATATAATGGCAAATACAGAAATGAAGTCTCTTTCACTTTCAGAAATGAAAGATAAATATATTGGGAAACCCGATACAGAAGAGCGTGAAAAATATGAATATGAATTACGTATGGATATTTTGGGAAGAATGATTAAAACGGCAAGGCAAGAAAGAAATTTAACGCAAGAACAATTAGGCGAATTGGTTGGCGTAAAAAAATCTCAAATTTCTAAATTAGAAAGTAGCGCCAATAGTGCTACAATAGAAACTATCATTAGAGTTTTTAAGGCATTAAAAGCTGAGATTAATTTTAATGTTACTATTGAGAAACAGAATTTGCAGTTGAGTTAAATCTTTAGAAATCCTAAGATTGTAAATCTGGAATAGCTGTAGTATATTCTATACCTTTATAATATTATATATGTAATATTATGAAATTTAGTGAAGTCCTAAAGGTGCTTTATGGAGAAGTTATTAAGGAAATAAACGAATTATTATTAATATCATCATCTGTTAAGCAATTACAAAACAAACCAAATTTATTAATTCATACTGGGTTTATTTTATGGAGAGAAAACCATTATAATATTGAATTTTTATATGACCCAATTTATGGAAGACTATTTTATCAAATCTTAAACAAAAACAGCTCCCATTATTTTCGGCATATTGGATTACATATGTTCTTAAATGAATATGATTTTTATAGCCCATTCAATAACGAGATTAATAGGAATACTGTAAAAGTCAAGTATTTTAATAAAATTTATGAAGATAGGCTAAGTTCTTTTAAGGAGTTTGATTGGGATTTTTCAAATTTACCTCCCAACTTTCAAGCTGATGATGACTTAAATAATTTTGACGTTCAGCTAAATTTTGGAAGCTTAAATTGCCATAATTATTCTAAAATGGAATTGCTTTTTGAAGCTAAATTTCGTGTGCAATTTGAACTTGGAAATGAAATATTAACATTAGATGAATTTCCATTGTCTAAAAATTATCAATATTATAAATGGGATAATGATATTTTAAAAGATTTTTTTGTAGGTTCTAAAATCATCAATGTAAAAAAAGTATGGGCTCCCTCTTGGAATAAACAAGCCGAAGAAGAGTTAGATAATTTAGACAACGATTTTCCAGGATGGAATTCTGGAATATTGGATTGATTTGTAAATTTTAATGTCTTTTTCTCCCACTTACCAAACCCATCTAAACCCGATCGCAACGAAAATCCTTTTTTGTCACGCTGGTCCTTCGACTACGCTCAGGATGACAGCGCAAAAAAGATTGTAGTGCAGAGCGGGACTGACTTTAATAGTAGCAATCACTTGCTTTTCAAATAATGGAAGATGTAAAATGTAAGAGGGAAGCTGTGCACTTGCTTTCCGTCGAATTCCGATTCCCTTCCGATAGCTATCGGAACGAGCTGGGAATGACGATGCACTCAGCCTGTCAAAACTGCAATTTGCAAAACTATTTCCTAGCATTTTGTCAGTTATTTAAGGCGTATAAAACCTTACATAAAACCGACAAAATATGCTGTAGGATACGTAAATTAGATTTAATTAAAGTTAAAAACCTATTTTCTATTTGTTTACGTAAATAAAGAATAGGCTCACCGTTTTTTTGGTAATGTTAATTTTTGTTAATTAGTACAGAAAACAACAACCTTATCCACCAAAATGGCGTAATTGTTGATAAATTATAAAAATCTGGATGCCTTATTTATAAAACAAATTTATAGTTTAGAGCCATCCGGTTTATACACATATTATGGAAGCTAAATTTTCTCCACAAGTAAAAGACGTGATTTCTTTTAGCAGGGAAGAAGCCCTGAGATTAGGACACGATTATATAGGCGCAGAGCATTTGCTATTGGGTCTTATTCGCGAAGGTGATGGGATGGCCATTAAGATTTTAAAATCATTAGGGGTTGATACATCTAAACTTCGCCGTTCTATAGAAGAGGCCGTTCGCGGTACTTCGAGTGTAACCGTTAATTTGGGTAATATTCCTTTGACCAAACAGGCCGAAAAGGTATTAAAAATCACTTATTTAGAAGCAAAAATATTTAAAAGCGATTTAATTGGAACTGAGCATTTGTTATTATCTATTTTAAGAGATGATGATAACATTGCTTCGCAAATTTTATTGCAATACAGCGTTACTTACGAAATCTTTAAACAAGAGGTTGAAGTAAACAAAAATGGTTTTAGGGATGAAGCACAAGGTGGTGGTGGTACTGCTGGTGGCGATGATGATTACCAAGAAGAGGAAAGTTTTACAACCCCTAAAAAGGTATCAGACATTAAATCTAAAACGCCTGTATTAGATAATTTCGGTCGCGATTTAACTCGTGCTGCAGAAGAAGGTCGTTTAGACCCAATTGTTGGTCGCGAGAAAGAGATTGAGCGTGTTTCGCAAATTTTATCACGTAGAAAGAAAAACAATCCAATTTTAATTGGTGAGCCAGGTGTTGGTAAATCTGCCATCGCCGAAGGTTTAGCCTTGAGAATTGTACAACGCAAAGTATCTAGGGTTTTATTTAACAAACGTGTTGTTACGTTAGATTTAGCTTCATTAGTTGCTGGAACAAAATATCGTGGTCAGTTTGAGGAGCGTATGAAAGCGGTAATGAACGAGTTGGAGAAATCTACAGATGTGATTTTGTTTATCGATGAAATTCACACCATTGTTGGTGCTGGTGGTGCTTCTGGTTCATTAGATGCATCTAATATGTTTAAACCTGCATTAGCAAGGGGCGAAATACAATGTATCGGTGCTACAACTTTAGATGAATATCGTCAATACATTGAAAAAGATGGTGCTTTAGACCGTCGTTTCCAAAAGGTAATGATTGAGCCTGCTACACCTGATGAAACTATCGAGATTTTAAATCGTATTAAAGAAAAATACGAGGAACATCACGGTGTTACCTATACAGATGAAGCAATTAAAGCTTGCGTTGCCTTAACTGCAAGATATATTACAGACCGTTTCTTGCCAGATAAAGCGATTGATGCTTTAGACGAAGCTGGTTCTAGAGTACATTTAACCAATATCCACGTTCCTGATACCATTATTGCTATTGAAAGTAAAATAGAAGATATCAAGATTGAAAAGAACAAGGTTGTTAAAAGTCAGAAATACGAAGAGGCGGCTAAACTGCGTGACACCGAGAAAAATCTTTTAGAAGAATTAGAACGTGCTAAAGCAGAATGGGAAGCTGAAACCAAAACTAAACGTTATGAGGTTTCTGAAGATAACGTAGCTGAAGTTGTTTCGATGATGACTGGTATTCCTTTGCAACGTGTTGGACAAGCAGATAGCACTAAGCTATTGAACATGTACGATAAAGTTGCTGAGAAAATCATTGGTCAGGATGATGCAATTAAAAAATTAACAAAAGCAATTCAACGTACTAGAGCAGGATTAAAAGACCCTAAAAAACCAATTGGTTCATTTATTTTCTTAGGTCCTACTGGTGTTGGTAAAACTGAATTGGCAAAAGAACTAGCTCGTTTTATGTTTGATAGCGATGATTCGCTAATTCAGATTGATATGAGTGAGTACATGGAGAAATTCGCTGTATCTCGTTTAGTTGGAGCGCCTCCAGGATATGTTGGTTATGAAGAAGGTGGACAATTAACTGAAAAAGTACGTAGGAAGCCTTATGCAGTTATCTTATTAGATGAGATTGAAAAAGCTCACCCTGACGTATTTAATATCTTGTTACAAGTATTGGATGAAGGTCAATTGACTGATAGTTTGGGTAGAAAAGTAGATTTTAGAAACACGATTATCATCATGACTTCTAATATTGGTGCACGACAATTGAAAGATTTCGGAGCAGGTGTTGGTTTCTCTACCTCGGCTAAGGTTAACCAAAGCGATGCACATAGTCGTGGTGTAATTGAAAACGCTTTAAAACGTGCATTTGCTCCTGAGTTTTTAAACAGGGTTGATGATGTAGTTGTATTTAACAGCTTAGGGAAAGATGAAATCTTTAGAATTATTGATATTGAATTGAAATCTTTATTTGGTCGCGTTCATAACTTAGGTTACGAGGTAAAGTTGACTGATGGAGCTAAAGAATTCATCGCTGATAAAGGTTTTGATAGTGCTTTTGGTGCTCGTCCGTTAAAACGTGCCATACAGAAATACTTAGAAGATCCAATTGCTGAAGAGATCTTAAAAGGAGAAATCCACGATGGAGATACTTTAGAAATTGATTACGATAAAGAAAAAGAAGAAATTACTGTGATAAATAAAAGCGGTAAGAAAAAGAAAAAAGAAGAGGGAGCCTAGAATGCTTCCGTCACCCTGAATTTATTTCAGGGTCTTTGCAGAAAGATGCTGAAATAAATTCAGCATGACGACTCGAAAAAACCCCGAAGTAAAATTTACTTCGGGGTTTTTTTTGATTTGTCATTCCGAGGAACGAGGAATCTAATGAGTTATATTCGATTAAATAGATTCTTCCCTGCCTGTCCGGCAGGCAGGCTTCGTCAGAATGACAAAATTATATAAATATTAAATTAGTGCTTTCAAAGCTTCATAATAATTCTCCAATGCTTTTTCTTCAACATCTAAAAATAGAAATGGCTCTATTAACTCCAATTCCATTAGCATAAATTTATGATTTACAATTGCCCCATCAACTCTGGCATAAAGACAATTTTCTGCAAATTTGTTAATGTATTCTTGAGCAGTGTTTAGTAATGTTGGATTGGGTTGCTGCGGATGAACAGTTCCACCAAATGTAGCTTGTACCCTAAAATCTCCTTCCGCTGCCTTTTTTAATAAAGCGTGACTGAATTTTCCTCTAAAGAAAATAAACGACCATTCGCCGTTTTCTTCGATCTCTGTTAAAAATGGCTGAACAATAAAGTCTTCAATTTTGATTAAGTGACTAAGCTTTTCGTTATTTTCATCAACATTTGCTGCGGTAACTTTAAATGTGTTTTTTGAACCACCACTTACTGCAGGTTTAACAATGATTTTTTCAGCTTGGAAAGTTGCAAAGTATTCTTTCAGATTAACTTTATCACCTTTGGTTAAAAAAATACTTGGCGTTACTTTTAAGCCTGCTTTTTCTATTTCGTGTAAATAATGCTTATCAGCATTCCATTTTACAATATCAATTGGATTTAAAAGTTTTACTTTTTTACTTTCTATTTTCGCTAACCAAGTATAGAAGTCTTCAATTAAATTGAAATAATCCCAAGGCGATTTGAGAATTGCTAAATCATAACTTTCCCAGTTTACTTGTTCATCATTCCAAATTTCTTTTGTAATGTTTAGTCCTTTTGATTTTAAAAAGTCAATCAGTTTATCATCTTCATTTTGTACGTTAATAGCGTGATAAACGCCTTTATCTTGGTAGGTTACTAATGCAATGTTCATTCTGTTGGTTTGAGATTTCGAAGTTAAGGAATTTATGAGTGTCGTCATATCGAATGAACTTCCTTTACGTCATTTCGAACGATTTTTTCATGAGGAGAAATCTCTTCGTGCCTTCGGGAATATGTTGTTTGGGCAGTGCTTATTGAGAAAGATTTCTCGTCGCAGCGCTCTGTCGAAATGACGAATTGTGAGAGCTTAAAACAACCTCATTTGTGCTGTTGGGATTTTAAAAAGTGTTTGGTCTAGTTCAGTACGTTCTACATTTAATCCGTTTAACCTGCAATGGAGTTTAAAAGTATTTCTAATCATTTCAGCAAAGTTTCCTTCTCCACGCATTCTGGTTCCGAATCTACTATCGTTTACATTTCCGTTATGGCAATTTTGTATCTGATGCCAAACTTTATCAAATCTGTCTGGAAAGTTTTTTCTCAACCAATCTTCAAATATCTGATTGATGACTCCATTTAAGCGAACAACAGTATAACCTGCACTTTTGCATCCATTATTTGCACAGGCCTTTAAAATAGCTGGCATTTCATGGTCATTTAATCCAGGAATCATCGGCGCTGCCATGACACCAGTTGGCAGACCAACTTTGCTTAGCTCCTCAATAATTTTTAAGCGTTGTTTTGCAGTTGTAGTTCTTGGTTCTAGTTTTAATCTAATCTTTTCATCCAGACTAGTTATCGAAACATACACCGCTGATAGTTTCAGCTTTGCTAAATCTTGAAGAATATCTAAATCTCTCAAGATTAATGCATTCTTGGTAATCAAAGTAATGGGCTGTTTGTATTCCAAAGCAATTTCTAAAAGCTGACGAGTTAGCCTAAACTTCCGCTCTGCGGGTTGATAACAATCTGTATTGCCAGACAAGGAGACAGGAGTGGCGTCCCATCCTTTTTTCTCTAAAAACTTCTTAAATAATTCTGGCGCATCTTTTTTAACGATGATTTTTCTTTCAAAATCTAAACCTGCACTAAAGCCCCAATATTCGTGAGAGTTGCGAGCATAACAATAAATGCAGCCATGCTCGCATCCTTGATAAGGATTTAAGGAATAAGTCATTCCAACATCTGGGCTTTCAACTTTGTTAACTACAGATTTAGATTTACCTATAATGAATGTTGTTTTTGAATTTGGTTCTTCCCAATCATCAATACCTTCTGGATGTTCCTTTGCCAAAGAGTTTTTTAAGAATTTATTGGAGGTATTGAACTGTGCTCCACGTCCATTCATATAATTATCGTTGTTTTCCTCAGCCACATTCATAGAATGAAATTACTAAAAATATTAGTAATTGTGTTTATGAATTTTCAACAAAAAGTGGAGAAAGGGCAGAGGGGGGAATTGTTAGATTGCTGGATTGTTAAATTGCTTCTCAAATCTCACGTCTAATATCTCACTTCTACTTTTTTGTAACTGGAACATAATCCATCGGTACCATATCAGCGACTTTTTCGTAAGCCCAATAACCTTCATACAATAATGAGCGACCATCTAAAACGCCTCCATTTTCGTAAAATCGAACTGGACCATTGGTGAGTTTTACCACAGATAGTTGATAGTCTGGAATATATAATGGTCTGAAAACCCAAAAGCCAGAGTTAGAATATTCTGTAGATTCTCTTTCCTTGGTGTAGCTAACACAAAGGGCATTGGTATAGTTAAGGTATCTTAAATCCTTATTGTAAAAATTAACCAATGTATCTGGATTAATTTCGGCATTGTTAAATTTATCAATTGTTTTAGGCAAATTTTGCTGGGTAATCCAATAGGCCATTAAAGAAGTGTCTATTTTTCCTGCATTTTTTTTTATACCAGATTTACCAGGAGGATTTTTAAGTGTTAATAAGTTCTTGTTAATGATGCTATCTGGGGCACGATTTGGATTTGGTATTTGAATAATTTTATTAATTACAAAACCTTCTTCCTTACTTTTCCCCTTGAAGAGAGATTTGAGAAAATGCTGAGCAGACCCATAATATGCAGTTTCTCTAAGCGCAATATATTTTTTCTTTTTAGCATTGGTTGCTTTTAATTCTTCAAAAAATGGCTTGCCAGAATAATAGATGATGTGTGTTCGATTATTATATTCAAAATAATCTAGCATATATTTAATTCGATAACCAAGCGCTTTGTTTTCTACAATTAAAAACTCATCAGTTTTAACTGTTAAAGTACTTGTGGTAATGTCATAGTTTACCCTTAATACCTGCGGATTTATTATTTTACAGAGTTTAGCATTTGGGGTTTTCCCAATAAAATATTCCTTAAACTGATTAATATATTTTTGCCTGTTTGGGTCTACTCTAATGACAACTTCCTTTAAGGTTACTGTATTATCTTTAAGCGTAAAATTTACATCTACAGATTTATCTGAAATGATAATATTCTTTGAAAATGGTAAGTAACCAATCATCTGTACCAAAATATCGTAACTGCCAGGTTTTAAATTAGGCAGTCTAAATTTTCCATCAGCATCTGTGGCAGTGGCAATTTTGTATCCACTAATGTAAACTCCAGCACCAGGTAATGGACCAACGTTATCTTTAACAATACCAGTTATGGAATAAGTTTGAGCATTAGCTTCAGCACCAAAAATGCATAGGAAACAAAAAATCAAGAGCGCTCTAAACATGGCTGCTAATGTAGTAAATAGCTAATCTATTATTTAAATAAAGCGCAAGAATTTAACTTTTTTAACATTTGTTATTCCTTGGTGCTTATTATATAATCCATCGGAACAATATCTGCCATTTTTTCATAAGCCCAGTAACCTTTATATATAAGGCTTCTGGTTTCTAAAACACCACCATTGGCATAAAATCTAACTGGCGGCTCCAGCAAATTAACAACAGAGATTTGATAATTATTTAATTCTGGTGGCCTAGCTTGCTTAAGTGAAGAAAAATTGAAAGAGGGAATTTCTTTTTCATTTTTATAAATTACATAAAGCCCATCCTTATAATTCATCATTTTTAAGTCGCTGTTAAAGGTTTTTACCAGTGTATCTATATCAACAGCTTTTCTATTTAATGCACTTAAGGTTTTAGGCTGGCTTCTTTGTTTAAGCCAATAGGATAATGAATCGGTGCCATTGAAGGTAATTAAATTTATTGCACCAGCTTGTCCAGATGTAAGTCTTTTAATATTGGCATTAATTACACTATCGGGTTTTCGGCTAGTATTAGGAATGTCTGCTATTTTATTAATTTCAAAACCTTCGGCCTGTAGTGTATTGTTATAAAGAGATTTAAAAAAATGTTGGATTGAACCGCTATAGGCTATGGCTCTTTTCTTCAACCAATTTTTTTGTTTTGATTTACTTCCCTTTAAATCTTCAAAAGAAGGCAAGCCTGCAAAATAAACAATTTTAGATTTATAGTTATACTCAAAATCTTGTAGCAAATACTTAATCTTATATCCAAGTGCTTTGTTCTCTATCACTAAAAAATCATTTGCTTTTACGGTGAGTAATCCAGCTGTTTTATCATCATCAAATGTCAATACATCGGTATTTAAAATGGTACATTCTGCCGAATTAGGTGTTTTGCCAATAAAAAAATCTTTAAATAACGCGATATAATAAGGTCTGTTGGGATCTGGTTTAATGATTACCTCTTTTAACATGGTTGTATTTTCTTGCAAAACAATAGCCACATTCTCTGATTTATTTGAAATGAGGATGTTTTTAGTATAAGGTAAAAATCCTATCATTTGTACAAGTATGTCATAATTGCCAGGGGCAAGTTTACCAAGTGTAAACTTACCTTCATTATCAGTTACAGTAGCAATTTTATAACCACTCAAATAAACTGCTGCACCTGGAAGTGCTCCAATTTTATCTTTAACAGTTCCGGTAATCGAGAAACTTTGAGTAAATGCAGATGAGCAATAACAAAAAAATAAAATGAACAAGAGTGAAAATCCTTTAGCCATTCGGTAAATTTAACTAAATAATTAGGTGTTTAAAATAAAATTGAAAGCAATACCATTTTAAGGGTAGACAAGAAATTAATTTTTTTGCGTATGTTTATATACCTATTTATCTGTACTTTATGAAAGACACGCTCACTTGCATCATTGTTGATGACGACGATTTGGATAGGATGGCTGTTGAAGCTGAACTATCTTCCTTTACAAAAATGAAAATTTTAGGGAGTTATCATAATCCAATTGAAGCCTTAAGTATCATCAATTCTCATCAACCAGATGTTTTATTTTTAGATATTGATATGCCAGAAATCAATGGCATCGACTTTGTAAAATCTATTTGTAGTTTAGAAACAATAAATGTCTTTATCACCTCGCACCCAGAGTTTGCCTTACAAGGATTTCAATTAAAAGTATTTGATTTTATTTTAAAACCATTAGAAACAGAAAGGTTTGAAAGCTGCATAAAAAGAATTTACGATTTTGTTAAGCTTAAAGGCAAAGCCGAAGCTTATGATGTTCTTTTTGAAAATGAAAAAATCATTTTTAAAGAAGGACATCACGTGGTTAATTTAAATGCCAATGAAGTAATTTATTTAGAGGCTTATGGCGATTATACAAAAATTGTTACCGAAAAGAAAGCTCATCTTACATTGGCTACACTTTCAAGTTTCTTAGAATCATTACCTGCCGGAAAATTTATGCGCATTCATAGAAGTTATGTTGTGGCAATTAATAAAGTGCAAAGTTTAGGTAATAAATGTATCTATATAAATGATAATATTATTCCCGTTGGAAAAACATACTTTAAGGAAACTAAGAAAATTTTTAATTGATTATAAACACCATATAAATTAAAGATAATACACTTGCTTATTAACCTCTACTAATGAAGCTCTACCTAAGAAATTTATTTTGGTTAAGTATTTTTATCCTAGGATTCTGTTTTAATGGTTATGCGCAATTGCAAAGACCAGATCTTAGAAAGGTTAAGGATTATAAAGCAAAGGTGGAAACTTGGAAGAAGTATTGTCAAGATCTACTTAATGCAGCCTATGCGGGTAATCAAAATGCAAACCTTTTAATGTTTGTTAATGCAAGTAAGGAAGGATTGAAGCTTTGCAAAAAAGACGATTTAAAAAACATTGCGCAATTTGAATATTATGTTGGTGCAGGATTTCAAAATGCTGGTAAGCCTGATAGTGCTGTAAGTTATTTAGAAAATACAGTAAAAATTTATCAGAAGCTAAAAATGTTGAAAGAGGAGGTTACGGCAATGCGTTTCTTGCATTATGCCTATTTTTACTCTGGTCAATTTGCAAAGCGGGATGTAATGATTAATCGAATGCAATTGCTTTTGGATAAAACCAAAAACCAAGAAATTAAGTGTGTAATTTTGAGTGTTTTAAGTGAATATTCTTATGATCATGCTAATTATGAAAAGGCCATCCAATATAAATTAATCGTTATTGAAATTTCTAAAAAGCTATTAGCTAAAAGTAAAAACTACGAAAGCGATTACGGAAATATTGGTGTTATCTATTTTCAAATTGCGGAAACCTATTTGTTGATGAAACAATATGAAAAAGTAATTTACTATATGCAAATTGGCGAGAAATATTTAGCCAATAGCGCTAATAATTTGGCAGGTGGATACAACAATTACATTACGGCATATTTAGGACTAAATAAAGTTGATAGTGCCTTAAAATTTCTAAAAAAATTAAAGATAGTTTCTGGGGATAAATCTGATTTTGTATATCAATTAAGTACTGCAAATAAGAATTTTGCAGAATATTATTTAAGGACAAATAACGATAAGATCGCTTTAAATTATGCAAAAAATGCATATAAGTTAGCCGTATTAGATGGACAGCCACAAACGTTATTGGAAGCAAATGCTACCTTAGGAAAGGTATATTTTGAAAATGGAAATACAAAAGCAGCGATAAGCCATTTAAATGCTTCGTTAAAAAACTCATATAATTTTGGAAAAGAAAATTATGCCCTGATCCATCTTAGATTGGCTGAAAGCTATGCAGCAAGTAAGGATTTTGAAAAGGCTTATAAACATTATAATGTTTATGCAAAATTACAAGATACTCTTTATGAGGCTGCTTCTAAAAAATCCATTGCCGAAATGGATGCAAAATACCATAGGGAAGCGAGTAAGCAAGAGATAAAATTGCTTAACACCGAAAGTAGAAATAAGAGTAACCAATTAAAGGAGGAAAAGAAAACCAGATGGTTTTTAATTGCTATTGCATTAATTGCAAGTCTTTCGGCAGCAGTGATATATAAAAGCTATAAGAACAGACAAAAAGTCAATCTGTTATTAGATAAAAAGAATAAACAATTAGATGTTGTAAATTTACAGCTGAATAATGCCAATCAAACTAAGGCGAAATTGTTTAGCATTATATCTCATGATTTAAGAAGCCCAGTAAGTCAATTATTTACTTTTTTAAGAATACAGCAAGTAAATCCTCATCAAATTTCAGAAACTGAAAAAATAGCACATCAAAAGAAGCTGATGGACTCTGCTAGTAATTTGTTGGCTACAATGGAAGATTTGTTACTGTGGTCTAAGAGCCAGATGGACCATTTTGAATTAGATATTGAGGATTTAGATATTCAGAAGCTTTTTGAAGACTCAATCCTTTTAATGCAAAATCAGGTAGAAGCCAAAAAGATAAAAATTGAGATAGGTGATTTAAGTTTGAGGAATTTGAAGAGTGATCAAAATTTGCTGATCATTATATTACGTAATTTATTACAAAATGCAATCAACCATACATACAACAATACAGCAATTCTAATAAATGCAGGAATTAATGAGGAAAAAAAACCGATTATTTCAATTGTGAATAAAGGAGACGTTATACCTGAAGATAAAATTGAAGAGCTTTTAAACAGTAAAAATGTTAAGAGTAAATCATCAGGCTACGGATTGGTGATCGTGAAAGAACTACTGCAAAAAATAAATTCATCCCTAAAAATTACAAGCAATAATGAATTAACTACAGTTGAAATCACTTTTGGGTAAGGGAATGAGATTTAAAATAATTTTATTTTTATTGGGCTTAACATCTTTCAATGCTATGGCAGTATTGCAAGATAGCTATTCGCCTAAAATTGCTAATTCAAAAAAAGCGAAAGAGTATTACAACTATAGTTATCGACTCTTTAATTACATACAAACAAAAGGAAAATTTGCTGATTTCCAAGACTTGTTAAAAATTTCAAAAAAAGGACTTTCTTTTACAAAATCTAGTGATTTTAAAAACCTTTCTGGCTTGCAGTTCTTAACTGGAATGACGTATAAAATTCTCTTAAACCACGATAGTGCTTTGTACTACTTAAAAAACAGTATGATGAATGCACAACGTGGAAATGAGTTAGATATAGAGATTTCTAGCATTCAACAAATTAACTATTTATACCGTTATCTTGGGCAAGTTGAAGCAACTGACCCCTACATCAAACGGTTAAATGTTTTACGGAATGAGATTAAAGATCTTTATTTAAAAGATAAAGTGATATCGGCCTTAAGTGATGATTTTTTGCATAGAGGTGCATATACTCAAGCTGTAGAGCTATTGTTGGGCTCTCTATCTACAAAAGAATATCTGTATAAACAGAAGAAAGATTATAAAGCGAGGATAAATCTAGGCTTAGCATTTTCAGAACTAGGAAGTTTATACTTACAGTTAAATCAAAACCAAAATGCCTTAAGTTTTCTCAAAAAGGGAGAGCCGTATTTTATAGATTACACAGGAGGTAGAGTAAGGTTGTATAGAAAGATGGAACAGGCATATTTGAACCTTTCTAAAATTGATAGTGCAACCCTTTATTACAATAAGATTTATACAGAAATGAAGGTAGGTATTTATGAATCTGCTGAAGATTTAAGTAGTGCAAATAGACTATTTGCAGAATATTTCCTTGTAAAACAAAATATACCAATGGCTATTAAGTATGGAAACATAGCCTATCAAAAAGGCTTAGCTTCAGATAGCAAAGAGGCAATTTTAATGGCAATTAATATGATGGGAAACTTGTCATTTCAACAAAAAAAATATGATGAAGCCATACGGTATTTTGAAAAGGCATTACCTAATTCTAATAACTTTAGTAAAGATATTTTTGCTAGTATTAATTTACGATTGGCTCAGAGTTATGAGCATATTGGCGATTATAAAAGAGCCAATTTATTTTACAATAAATATAATTTACTAAGAGATAATATTTACCTCGAAAAAACCAAAGAAGACCTTAACGTTATAGAGTTTAAATACAAGAATGCCCAAAAGGAGCAAAGGATATCCTTTCTAAATGTGCAGAGTAAAGATCAAGAAAAACAACTGATAAGGCAAAAACAATATAAAACTATACTCATCATAAGTGTGTTTTTAGTGCTTATTATTGCTATATTGATTTTTTACAACTATAAAAATAAGCAAAAGATAAATTTACTGTTAGATAAAAAAAATCGACTGTTAGATATTGTGAATTCTCAACTATTAGTTGCTAATCAAACCAAAGCAAAATTATTTAGTATTATATCTCATGATTTAAGGAGCCCAGTTAGTCAATTGTTTACTTTTTTAAAGGTGCAACAAGTAAATCCAATTTCAGAAGAGGAAAAACTTAACCATCAAAAGAAGTTATTGATTGCCGCTTCTAATGTGCTAATTACAATGGAAGATCTGTTACTGTGGTCTAAAAGTCAGATGGAAAATTTTGAGTTGGACTTAGAAGAAATCGATATATTATCACTTTTCGAACAAACTATTGGGTTAATGCAAAATCAGGCAGATGCCAAAAATATAGAAATTAGGTTAGGAGAAATAGAGTTAAAAAGTATAAATAGTGACGAAAATCTCTTGGTAATCGTTCTTAGAAACCTTTTACAAAATGCTATTAACCATTCTCTTGAAAATTCTTCAATTTTATTAAATGCAGGCTTTGATAAAGAAAGAAGACCTTTTGTCTCTATAACTAACAAAGGCGCCACCATATCAAAAGAAAAAATAGAAGAAATTTTAAATAACCATAACGTAAAAAGTAGGTCGTCTGGATATGGTTTGGTGATTGTTAAAGAACTCTTACAAAAAATAAATGGAGTTTTACAAATAGAAAGCTCATTGGATGCTACATTAATAACCATTCGCTTCAACTAAATTTACCTTTACCGATTAGTATTCGCCTTTGGTCGATTCTTTCATTACTGCTAATTATTTTGAACATAAGTTTAAATCATAATCTTAATTGTTATGAAACTTAGTTCAAACTTTAAAAATTCAAAAATCTTAGTTGTCTTACTTTTTGGCTTTATGCTAATTAATGCTTGTAACTCAAGTACAGATAAAAAAAAGACCAGTTCAAATTCTGCCGAACAAACTGCGGAAGAATATTTTTCTGTTAAAATTGACGGTAAGTTATGGCAAGCCTTTCCCTCGAAAGAGTTTAAAACCTACAACTTAAGCTACAAAGAGCTTGGTCATCAGTTTTCTATTTTTGCAGAGGCTGAGGATGGTTCAAGGATGGATTTGTCCTTTCATGCCCATGACCAAATAGGTATAGGTAAATATCCTTCTACTAGAAACGATAACGGAATATTAAGCGGTGTTTTTTATTATCCAGAAGCAAAAAGTTCTGATAAGGAGACAGCCAGCACAACAATGGATCATCCAGTTCAAGAAAATACAGTTCAAGTTACAAAACTAGATAAAAGTAATAAGGCTGCCTATATTATTGAAGGCACTTTTTCGCCCACAATGTATGCAGTTTACGATACAAATCCCAATCAGACTTCAAAATTAACAGAAGGAAGATTTCGAGTAATTTATCGTCCTGACGCTATGAATCCAGCATTCTAGTTTTTTAATTTCCTTCTACCGATTATTCTTGTCCGTTCATCGATAATATCACAAGCTACGCTCTAATCAAGATTAACTTCATTCTATAAAAATTAAACCCTATGAAAAATAATTATCTTTTTTTAGCCATATGTTGTATTGGAATTCTTTTTAGTTCTTGTTCAGAAACTGGATTGGAAGGTCCTGAGGGGCCTGCTGGACCGCAAGGTAAAACAGGTGATGCTGGAGCAGTGGGGCCAGCGGGTAAAGATGGCAGTACGATATATAGTGGTAATGGAGTGCCGGCAAATACTATTGGTATTAATGGAGATTACTACCTAGATAAAAATACAGGGAATTTATACGGGCCTAAAACAGCAGGAGCTTGGGGAACACCAACTGTGCTAAGAGGTGCTGACGGAACAAACGGAGCAAATGGTACCAATGGAGCAAACGGCACAAATGGAACAAACGGTACAAATGGCACCAACGGTACCAACGGAAGCACAACATTAAGCGGAAATGGTACACCCTCAGCAACTACAGGTATTGCTGGTGATTACTTTTTAGACAAAACAAACTATTTATTATATGGGCCTAAAACTGTTTCAGGTTGGGGAATCCCAATTTTATTACGTGGTGCAGATGGTTCTCAAGGGCCAACAGGTGCTGCTGGTAAGGATGGAAGTATAATTTATAGTGGCTCAGGATCACCATTAGCAGCAATTGGTGTAAATGGAGATTACTATTTAGACAAAAATACGGGTAATTTATACGGCCCAAAAACTGCATCAGGTTGGGGAACACCATTAATATTAAGAGGAACTAACGGAACTAATGGTGTTGACGGAACAAACGGAACGAATGGTACAAATGGGACGAATGGTACAAATGGAAGCGTAACATATTCAGGTTTAGGTGCTCCTGCTTTATCTACGGGTACTATAGGTGATTATTATTTAGACAGAACAAATTATTTGTTATACGGTCCAAAAACTGCTGATGGTTGGGGCGTGGGAATTTTACTTCGTGGTGCAGCTGGTGCTCAAGGACCAACAGGTCCGGCAGGTGCAGATGGCACAGTTATATATAGTGGAGAAACTGATCCAGATCCGGCATTGGGTAAATTAGGGGATTTCTATATTTCTAGACTTCCAATTGCATTTTATGGACCAAAATCTAATTTAGGTTGGGGTATGGGAACTAACTTAAAAGGCAACGATGGTACAAATGGCACGAATGGTACAAACGGGACTAATGGCACAAACGGAACCAATGGAAGTACAATTCTGAGTGGAGGAGGTTTGCCGCAAAACACTCAAGGCAATAATGGTGATTTTTATATAGACTTAACAACGTACATAATGTATGGCCCAAAAGCAGGTGGCGCTTGGAACTTTCCAGGTACAAGTTTAAAGGGTGCAGATGGCAATTCAAATGTAATTGCACTTGAAACGCCTGATACATATACCTTCTTTTGGAAATATGATAGCAGTGATGCAAACGCTTTGACAAGACAATTTGGAAGTGATACCACCACTGTTTTCAATATTCCAGCAGCAAATGTTGCAGCTGCAAAAGCCGGAATTGTAATGGTGTATCTCCGGAAGGATGAAGGAGCTGGGGCCTATAGTTGGAAACAATTAAACTATACTGATGCATCTAGCGTAGGTACTGGTCAGTTATTATATTATAATTATCATTTAAGGGTTGATGCAACAACGGCAAAAGTTAGGATAACCTATAAAAATGGCTATGGTTCTACACATACACCCCTTAGTGTTGATAAAGTAAGAATAGTTATCGTTCCTCAAAGTACTACAGTAACCCTAAGTAACAGCAATGGAAATACACCTATGTTGCAAGCCATGAAAGAACTCCATCTCAAGGACAGTGATTTTAAAAAATTGAATTAAGCAGTCTTTAGGTGATGTATGTTTCATACATCACCAGCAAAATCATTTTAAACTCAATTAATATGCTTATGAAAAGGCTCTTAATATTATCTCTCTGCTTTTTACTTTCCTTTGGCATTGCCGATGCACAAGATGTTGAGCAAATGATTAAGCAAAAACCCTTTGCCATAAACGGTACTTTAGGTTTAGGAGTTGGTACGTATAACTCAAGTGGAATTCCTGCTCGCCAGAGAGCATTTTCTTACTTGTTTAACGGTGCACCAACAGTCTCTATTTATGGTGTTTCTTTCCCATTTAGTGTAGTGGTTAGCGACCAGCAGAGAGGTTTTACTCAGCCTTTTAACCAGTATGGTATCAGTCCAACTTACAAATGGGTAACTGTTCACGCTGGTTGGCAAAGTATTCAATGGTCGCCCTATACCTTGGCAGGATATAATTTTTTAGGGGGCGGAGTTGAGCTAAATCCTGGTAAGTTAAGATTTGGATTTATTTATGGTCGATTTAACAAGGCCATTGAAGAAGACCCTGGATTAATTACTGCATTTTCACAAACACCAGCTTATAAAAGAACTGGTTTTAGTACTAAATTAGGCTGGGGCACAGAGCGTAATCATTTCGATTTCACTTTGCTTAAGGCAAAAGATGAGGTAAGCTCATTAAAGAACAAGCCAAGTTCCCTTAATCTAACTCCTTCAGAAAATTTGGTTCTTGGCATTTCTAGCAGGTTCACTTTCTTTAAACGTTTTGTATTTGATATTGATGCATCTGGAAGTTTATATACACGCAACTTATTAGCAGATACTGTTAAAAACCTAAAACTTGATAAAATAGATTTTATTAAGGATTTAATAAACTTAAATGCCTCTACACAATTACTTACCGCAGGGCATACAAGTTTAGGTTATCAAGGTCAGAATTATAATGTTTTAGTAAAGTATAAAAGAATAGACCCAGATTTTAAATCGATGGGGGCATATTATTTTGAGAGTGATGTTCAGAATTATACGGTAGAAGGGGGCGTCAAACTGATAAAAGGACAGATGCAGTTGAATGGTTCGTTTGGTGTGCAAAACGATAATCTTCTAAAGGATAAAGCTTATCAATCTAACCGTAAAATTGGCTCAATCAACGCATCATTTAACAAAACAAATTATGGCATAGATGTTCGTTATTCTAATTATGGTATTACTCAAGATAGAGGTTTAAATCCAATAGTGGATACATTGAGGATTGCTAAAACAAACCATAATTTAAATACAATGTTAAGGTATAGCATAGCTGATACCTTGATTTCTCACAGCTTTATTTTAGTCGGTAATATTCAATCCTTAGTGGATTTGAACCGATTCACTTCTGCTCAAAGTTTGTCTAATAGTAAAACGGCAAACTTATCTTATCAGTTAGGTCTTCTAAAGACAGGCTTAAATTTTAATACTAGTTTTAATTATACGGTGGCCGATATTTATTTAGGCCATACAGTTTTCTTTGGTCCATCAATTGGGATTGGAAAAGATTTTTTTGAAGGTAAACTTGGGCTGAACGCTGCAATGAGTTTTCAACAGCAAAAAAATAATAAAATCAATGCAGGTAATATTCTTAATGGAAGTTTAAATGGTTCATTCCGTTTCACAAAGAAGAATGCGGCCAATTTATCCATCAATTATTTGAAGAGTAATTCTAAAGATTTTACACTGCCATCTTTCAATGAAATTTATAGCAATCTTACTTTGTCACATTCTTTTTAATTCTAAATCATCTACATTATGCAAAACATTTTACCTTTGATTAAAGACTTTAAAAGAATAATCTTTTCATTATTCTTAATTCTCGCCTTTGGCTATAATGCATTGGGACAATCAGCTGCTCCCCAAGTTAGCATTAATGTAAATATTCTTCCTCCATATTCTCCATATTATTCAGATTATTCGGGTACAAACGCAGGCAAAGTGTTGTTGATCGTTAGAAACTTAACATCAATACAAAAAAGAATTAAACTAACAGGTGAGTTAAAAGGCAATAATGGAATAAGAATTTCTACCAAATCAACTTATATTCCTTTACAACCAATTATTTTACAACCTAACGAAACTAAACAATTAAACGGCGCTGCACTTCGAGACGTTTTCGATTTAAACTCTTTAAATGTATACGGAATTGACAAGGTAAAACTAGTACAAACTTCTAGGCTACCAGAAGGGGATTACACTTTTTGTTTACAGGCGGTAGATATGGATAATAATCAGGTAATTACCAATACTGCTCCCCAAGGTTGTACAAGCGTAACGATAGCTTATCCAGAAGCGCCAATACTAATTAATCCTTCAGCTAATGGCTCTGTTTTTTCAAGAACTCCCCAAAGTGTGGTTTTTAATTGGATAAACCCTGGTTTTGCACCAATGGGTACGCAATATGTTTTGCAAGTTGCAGAAATGCCATTAATTTCTACCGATCCCAATCAGGTTTTAAATAGTGCTTCATTTCCCTTGGTTAATAAAACATTAAATGGATTTTCTTACATTTTGTCTCCAGCAGATCCACCTCTTATTGCAGGGAAAAGATATGCTTGGAGAGTAAAAGCGATTGATCCTAGCGGAAAGATAATTTTTAAAAATGGTGGAATAAGTCAGGCTAATATATTTAATTATTCAAGCCCAATTAACCTTGCTGCTGCCCCAACATTAATAAATCCACAGCAAAATGCAATCATCACTACAATTGATAAAGAAGCCATGTTTAAGTGGTCAGACAATGCAGTTGGAAAAACCACATACCTGTTGCAGGTAGCAGAAATGCCAGGTTCTGGAGGAAACGCTGAGCAGATACTTAGCTTAAACAAGTTTGTTATCAATCAAACGGTTAGCGATTTGAGTTACGCATTACCTTCAAATACTCCATTGATTATTGGTAAAAGGTACGCATGGAGAGTGAGTAAAGTAGATCCTTATTCTAAAGCTCCATTAAAAGTTGGAGGAGCAAGTCAAATTAATGTTTTCTCATATAATATAAAAGATATAGTTGAACCACCTGTTTTAATTAGTCCTATTGCTAACGCAAAAGTTACTTTAACCTCACCTCAAAATGTAACTTTTAATTGGGATTTTAAAACTAAAGGGTATTTTAGATATAATTTTCAGCTGGTAGAGCTGGCAACGCCAATATCAAACCCATCCCAAGCATTTGATAAGGGCGTTTTTTTAATTAGTAAAGATATTCTCTATGCTAACACCTTAACAATAACAAACACCGACGCATTGCTAAAGGCAGGTAAAACTTACGCCTGGAGAGTAAGAGCTAATGATTTGGGAGTATCTACCTCAATTAAAAATGATGGTTATAGTACTATAAATATTTTTGACTATACGATTTTAAAAAATGAAGAAAAATTACCACTAGCTCCAGTAATTACTAGTCCGAAATTTGCTGAAGTTGTTGCTCAACAAAACGATTTTTCACAACCAAAAATTAACATCACATGGGATAAATCTAATACGTTAAGCCCTGCAACATACGAAATAAGGATAGTAAAGTTAATACCAGGATTTGATGCTACAAGTACTTTGGATAACAATGTTCAAGTGATGCTTTCTTACAAGCAAATGCTTAATAGTTTTACCTTACTACCTCCTGCCGCTAATGAAGATATAATTTATGCAAGAAATCATGGCAGGATAAAACTTGAAGAAGATAATACCTATGCTATTCAGATAATTGCTAGTGGTAATGCACCAGATGGCAAATTGCTTCGAATAGAAAATTTAGGTAAGAGTAACATTATTGAATTTAAATATAAAGGAGCTCCAAAGCCAGTAGCACCAGCGCCACCAACACCAATTTTGAGTACTATTGCCGGCAAATTATTTTATAGGTTTAAAGTTGAAGGTGAGTCACCTGTAAAAAGAGCACTTAACTTTCCAACCATTAAGTCGATGCAACAACCCGACTTAAGTGCTGGCTTCAACAAAGATGGAACTCCAAAAAGCTATATAACTGTTGATTCTTATGATAACAACAATTTTCCAAGCTACTTCGAAAACAATACTTTTCCTATTGGGATAAATATTCATCCTTTAAAAAATGTAAAGCTGAATTTTGTGTACGTCGTAATGGAGAGCCAAACTAAAAATCCTAAAAATCTTAAGGAATTAAAACCTTATTTGGGGCAAACCGCCATGTATACTTTAGTATTAAATGGAGAAAAAGTATATGCCACTAGAGACGTCGGAACAACAACTTTAAAAGAAGATGGAAGTTTTAGCCATACGTTTGTAAATAATTATAAAATTGGATATATAGGTACTGATAAAAATGTTAGCTATTTCGGATTTATTAGATTGATTGTGGGAAAACATCATCCTCCTGGCGATGACAGCGAATTAAGTGATGAACGTTATTTTACAAGTCCGGATGTTTATGCATTGCCTCAAGTAGGTAAAACAGTTACATTACCAGATGATATTGTCTTTGTTAAAAGCTACAATTATACTGTAAGAGTTGTAAGTGATAAAACTAAAGATCAAGCGGTTAATGCTGGGCTGCCTTTATCGAATTACCCTGTTCAAATGTTGGATAGCCATAGTTCTATGTCTTTTTCTGGCCCATTAGAAAATCAAGGTAAGGGAGTATTTAAGGATACTTCTGATCCTATAGATAATAAAGCAACGATGCCATGGGAGGCAGATGCAGAAAGTTATGCAGCTCAGACTTATAAAACAAAAGACGATGACTTAAAAAATCAGGATTTGCCACTTGTTGCTATTGCGAAAACTGATGCGTCGGGTTATGCAAAATTTACAAATTTATTAATTGTACATAGCCATCTTCCGTATGTTCCAATTAATCCATTAGAAGGTAATTTTAACTATCAATCTCAAAACGGAGAAATGTTAAAAGGCGGAACGGTTGGAGATTTATACGCTAAATTTAATAGTGATTTTATTATTGAGACCAAAGTTGCAATCAAACCAATTGTTGTAAAACCCAAATTACCTGAGATATACTTAAGAGCCATTACTGTGCAAAATGGTTTTAGTCAACCAGTACCTTATGCCACTGTGCATATATTAGGTTATACTAACGATAATTTTAAGAAACCTGTTGAAGATGAGTATTTTAAAACAGATGTAAATGGCTATCTACAAGTAAAGAATTTAATTGCAAACCGCTTGCGTACTATTGTTATTTCTAAAGTAGGTTTTGCAGATAAGTCTGTAGCGGTTAATCAAAATATATCCTTAGGCCAACGTTTTCCTGAATCAGTGGAGCAAGTTATGGTTGGGGCAGGGGCGGTTGTTGGAACAGTGGTTAATGAAAAGGGGCAACCAGTAATGGCGAATGTAAAAGTTGGAAATGGGCCTTATGTAAAAACTTATAACAATGGAGTTTTCTATATAGAAAATACACAAAGCGGTTATCCAGGTGTTACAATTGCCCCTCTCGTAGATAATTATTTTGGAGAAACTTCTTATCCTAATATTAAGCCAAATGAATATACGTTAATTACTAATAATTTAGGTAAACAGAATGGGACCATTGTTCTAAAAGAAAAACTGCATCGTATTATTTTTAAAGTAGTAAATGTAGATGATGGCAAGGGCATGAGCAGTTACGTTGGAGTTGGTAATAACACCCTAGAATATTTTTCAAGCGACCCTTATACTGGCTTAACAAAAGAATTTGCCGTCGCAAGCCCAGGAGACGAATTTAAAGTTCGAGTAGTTGCAAATGGTTTTGTAACATACGAAGATTATGTAAAAATACCAATTAGCAAGGACGCAGGAGCTCCAATTCTTATACAACTGAAAAAGGCGCAAATAATAAGTGGTATTGTTAAAGATGCCATTACTGGTGCTCCAATTGCAGGCGCTAGGGTATATACAATAAATGGCACAAATGCGGATGGAGAGGTTCAAAATTGGACTTTAAGTGGTGTTGATGGAAAGTATACCTTATATGGGGCAATTAATCCGAAGGCTTGGATTGATTTCCTTCAATCTTATTTAGAACTACCCATCAAGGTTTATGCAGTAAAAAGTGGTACACCTGGCTATGTTAGATCAATAATAGATGCCTCTCCCGCTAGTTCTAATGCAGATTTTTCATTAACACCTTTAGATGTTAAGGCAGAAATTTGGGGATTGCCAATTGAAGTTCATTCTTTGGTGCAACAAAGTTATCATACATCAATTATAACAGGCGCATTTGTTAAATTACCTAGTAACAATAGTTTTAAAACAACGTTTAGCGATGCTAAATTGCCATTTAAACAATTGGCCGTACAACGTAATAAAAACGGTTTTACACCAGCAGTCGATGTAATTGATATTGAAGCTGCCTCATTAAAAATAATGGCGTATGAAAAATATGCAACTGAACTTATTGCTTCAGATCAGGAGAATGTTTTTAATAAACTCTCTATCAAAAGAGTGGACAGTTATGGTGCCCTAACAGGTTATTTGGTTTCAGAATTGTCAAACTTTAATTTCAGCTATAAATACACAGGGAAATTCTTAGTAGGTAAAACTATTAAAAAACCCAACAGCTATTTTACAGAGAATATACCAACAAAGGTGTTTTCGGCCATGCCAAATTATACAACAAATAGTAGTTATACCTTACAGGCTTTATATGGTAAGAGTGATTTTATGGTTCATAATTTTAAAGCGAACCTTATTTCAGGCTCTTCATTAAGTGCAAATGGCTTTGATATGAAAGCCGAAGTTTCCTTAAATGTTCCACTTTTAGGTGCAACAACTTTACCAGCGGGAAGTTTTATCGTAACTCAAAACAATATAGAATGGAAACAGTATAATGGAAATATCAATATTCCTTTAGAAAAATGGGCTATTTTAGGAACAGGGCTATCTTATGATATCAATCAAGGAGGCTTTAGAGTAGTAAATGGCACTTTAAAAACAAGCTTACCACAAGTGTCACTTAAAGATTTAATCATTATGCCAACATCTGTTGATTTGGGGATATCTAAATTAACAGGAAATGAAGCTTTAACGTTAGCAAATGTTACACCATTGAAATTAGCTTCGGATGCAAAAATGACGTTAAATTATGATCCTGCTGCACCATTTGATCAAAAACCTCATTATCGTTTAAATCTTACGAGTAGTGGTGAAACGGTGGCTTATATAAATGATTTACCTGGAATGGGCAACTCACGCGTAAATATTAATATGTTAAGTGATTATAGCGATGGAAAGCATAAATCCATTATTGTTGCACCTACAAAAATTAATTATTACAATGTGTTGTCGCAAGATGTTACTGGTATTGAGGTTGCAGATAATTTCTTTACGCTAATGGGAAATACCAATTTAGAAATACCTGGTGCACCAGCAAACGTTACGGGTAGATTTAAATATTTGAAAAACCCTTCTAGTCAATATGCCGATAAAAATGGAAATGTTTTAGTGGTAGAAAAATTGCAAACTGAGGTTGAAATGGAAGGGAAAGTTAAATTTGAAGGTAATTCATTTCAACTTTCTCAAAATAATCTATCAATAGAAGGAAATGTTTTAATCTATAAAAATGGACCAGCTGATGCCATTAAGGGTATTAAGGGTTTACTGACCAAAACACCAAGTTCTATAGAAATGAAATTCTTGCCACAGCAAAAAATTCTAATGGGAGAAAAGAACATTGAAATTGTAAGTGGTGGAAACTCTGTGTCAAATAAAAAATGGAGTTTAGTGAACTTTGTAGGGCAACCGAAAAACTTCGTTAATACACAAGGTAAAAGTTTATTTGCAGCTGGTGGGGATTTAATAGATTTCCAAGTAAATGGTGCTATTAAAAATACGGGAGGAAAGGGGTTACAACTTGATGGAATTAGCACACCATTTGGAAACCTTGATATCACTTTTGATTTTGACAAAGCATCATTCAGTGGCACATTAAATTTAGTAAATGCTAATTTACCAATTGGTCCGGTAACAATTAATGATGCAAATATTAATTTACAAATCGACAAAAATGGTTTCTTGATAGTAGGTATTGTAACTGATGCATCGGTAACTGCTTTGCCAAGTTGCATAGCAGGAGGGTTTAAAAGTGGTATTGCACTAGGTTATTATTCATCCCCGTTCCCAAGTTATCTATCTCAAAAACTATTAGGTGTTACACTTAACAGCCAATTGCCATCTGCGCTTAACAATGGTTTAAAAGGTTTTTATGTTAACGTAATGAAATCTCTGGATAAAAATGCATTACCGAAATTGCCTGGCCCAAGTTTGAATGATATTCCTTTAATAGGCTCATTTGTTCCCGTGTTTGATTTTTCAGCAGGAGTTGATGTTGGTTTTGTACTGGATTTAGATGGTTCAAAAACTGTAAGTATCAGCGGCATGGCTTTTGCCAATGCGTCTTGTTTATACGATTTAGAATTATGTACAATTGGCTTATCGGGCGGTGCAACTGGAAACATTTTATTAACATATGACAACAGTGGTTTAGGAGGTACTTTATCGTTCGGTATTGAAGCCAATATACATTTCTGTCTAGGTCAAGTAGGTGTAAAACCTAAGTTAGTTCTTAAAAAAGATGGTAGCGGATTTAGCTTTAAACCATCACTTAATTAAAATTACAGCTATGAAATATTTAATCGCAGTTTTCTTTCTTCTGGTTTCGACTTCAATTTTTGCGCAACAAAATGCAGTGGTAAATAATCAAAAATTGATAGCAATTTATGAAGGTGGTGATATTATTTTAAGTTACACTCCAATAAAGATTGTTGGTGTAGATACTTTAAATATTAATGTTTACAGAAAGGGAAATGATGGAGAAAAGTTAATTAGGGCAAATAAAAAAATAGCTGCTAATAAAATATTCAAATTTGCTGATACTACTTTAAGAACCCAACCCGGAGTGTATCAATACGTATTAAAAGCTAAAAGAGATACAATAACTGTAGAAACTGAAAGTACGTGGGCTTATGCTTTTGCTCCAGATGTAAGGCCAATTGCTACAGTTTTTAAAGCAGTAAACGCGAAAAACACAAATAACATTATACTCTCTTGGAAAATTACAGATAGCTATTGGATGAAAAATATTGCGCTCTTAAGGAGTCGTGCTATGGATGGTAAGTATGAGTTAATTTCAGATATCAATCCCCAAGATACTTTATATATTGATAAAGTTAATGATGCCAATGAACCATTCTTTTACCGATTGGATATGAGAGGGTTTAACAGCGAGGTAGTTTATTCCTCCGCATCAATAGTTGTTATATCTCAGTTTCCAATTGTACCTCAGAAAGTTGGACCTATTAAAGCTGAGCAAAAAAATAAATCTATTGTAATAAGTTGGAAGAATAACAATCCATCTGCAAGAGGCTTTTATGTAAAGAAGCGGATAGGGAATGCAGGCGAATTTGAAACATCATCACCATTGATTTTTAAAAACAAAGTTGGCCAATATCTATGGAAGGATACGCTGAGTTCCTTAAAGCCTAGAGAAATGTATCAATATGTAGTAGTAGCAGAAAGTAATTCATTTGATTTAAGCAAACATTCTGATACATCGACAATAACTTATAATTATGGCAATAATACAATTGCTCCACCAACAGATTTACGAATAATAACTGCAAATGATACTACCTACAATTTGGTTTGGACTATTGATAGTCTACGTCAACAAGAAATCTCAGGCTATCAAGTTTACATAAAAAGGAAGGGGGAAACCATATTTAAATCCTTAAAAAACGGGAATACTAATAATAGCATTAACTATGTAATGGTCGAAAATTTAAAAGATGGAGATTCATTTCAAGTCAAATCTATCGGTATAAATAAAGAAAGTATACCAAGCATGACATTTACTTACACAAATCCATTTGAACTTAATTTTGGCCCAAGATATTTAAAGGCTGCGGTGTATGATAATGTGTTAAATATCAAATGGCTAAAGAGTGAAAACACAAAAGTAAGAGCTTATAAATTATATAAATGGAATGGGAAGGCTTTTACTTTGGTAGAAACCATAACAGCTGATAAAGATACTGTGGCAACGAGAAGTTATTTGGCTGGGCAATTAAATATCTATAAATTAAAAACAGTAAATATGAATGGTATAGAAAGTTCTGGGAGTGAAGTGTTGCAAGTTAATTAGTCAATCAACTTAAAAACAACATTTGTTTGGTAGCTCATTACTATTGGTCTTCCATATTTCATTCCAGGAATCCACTTTCTACTATGCTTTAAAATCTCTAAAACTGCTTCATCACATCCGTAACCAAGACTATTTATAATTTTGGGAAATAGCAATTTGCCATCTTTTGCGATTGTAAATTCTGCCGTTACAGCTCCCTCTATGTTATTCTTTATGGCATTTGAAGGATATTTTAGATTTTTATAAATAAATTCCTTGAATTTCTTTTCACCACCAGGGTATTCTGGTTTTACTGAAATATTACAACACCCAATATTATCGATTGGGGTTAACTTAAATTCTGTTGTTTTCTTTTTAGAAGTTCTAGTAGCAGAAACAATAACTGCCTCTTTATTATAATTGTTTGTACTCGGCCAAACCATGATATTTAAAAATCTACTTCCACGATTAAAAAAAATATGCTCATTGTTCAATGCGAAGAAGGTTAGAGTATCTGTAGGTTTAATTCCCACTAATTTAAAGTTCCCGAGACTGTCGGTTGTAGCCCCAACTTTTAGTTGTAAGTATTGATTGTGCTGAGATTTTGTTTCGATGTAAACATTTGCAAGCTTGCTGCCATCGCCAGCTATTAATCTCCCGCTAACATTTATGGTGTCTAGTTTTATTTTCTTAGGTTCTGTTTGTGCAAGTGCATTTAATACGAGTACTAAATTAAGTAAGAACAGTACGAGTTTTTTCATAAAATGAGGATGAAAACTGAAAGCGAATTCCACAACTACCCCAACAACTCTTTCGCATTTTGCAAAGCTGATGCACCTGGATTTTTACCACTTAACATTTCTGCAATAGCACTAACCCTTTCGTCTGGCGATAACTTTTTAATACCGGTTGTTGTTTTGTTATTCCCTTCATTTTTATAAACAAAATAATGAGAATTACCCTTTGCAGCAATTTGAGGTAAGTGTGTTATTGATAAAATCTGCATGTCAATTCCTAAATCAGCAATCACATCTCCAACTTTTAAGGCGGTTTCTCCAGAAATACCTGTATCAATCTCATCAAATATTAAAGTTGGTAAAGAAGTATGTTTGGCTAATAAAGATTTAATAGCTAACATTAATCGAGATAATTCTCCGCCAGATGCGACTTTATTAACTGGAGCTGGTGTTTGTCCTGCATTGGCCGAAAACAATAATTGTATCTCATCCAAGCCATCTTTGTTCAACTCTATTAAAGGCTGATGAGCAAAAACCAATTTCGCATTTGGCATTCCTACTTGTTGTAAAGTTTTGCCTGTTGCAACCTCAACCACTTTAATTGCTTTTTTACGATTTAAGCTTAATTCTTGAGCTTGTTTCGTCAACTCGTTCTTAAGCAATTCGATTTCTTTTTTCAAAGTCTCAATTTGCTCATCAGACGAAAGCAATTGACTTAAACTATCTTCCAGTTTCTGTTGAACAGCCAGTAGTTCTGTATTGTTGGCAACACGGTGTTTTTGTTGCAGTGTATACAAAATATCCAGCCGTTGCTGAATAATTGATAGTCTTTCTCCACTATGCAAAGTGTTACTTTCAAGTACTGAAGTTTCATCTGCAATGTCTTTTATTTCTATAATGCTCGAACGCAGGCGCTCATACAACACATTAATTTCAGGGTCAAATTTCTCAATATTCTGTAATTGTAATGAAGCTTCCTTTAAAATACTAGTGGCTGAAATCTCGTTTTCGGTAAGTAGGGAAGCGGCTGTCAACAAGTTTCTCTTGATACTTTCTGCATGAGTTAATTTTTCTAACTCTAATTCCAATTCCTCTTGTTCGCCTTCTTTTAAAGCGGCTTGTTCTAATTCGTTAAACAAAAACTGTTCGTAATCTTGTTTGCCGCGGGCTTCATCAGCTTTGTCAATCAATTCCTTTAATTGCTGATTATCCTGCTTTAGTTTTTTAAAGCCAGTTCTATATTGCGTTAAAAGAGCAGTATGGTTTGCTAAAGCATCAATAATTAGTAATTGAAAATCGCTATCGTTAATCTCTTTCGTTGCATGTTGAGAATGGATATCTATCAACTTTTCGCCTACTTGTTTTAGTATGGCCAAGTTAACTGGTGTATCATTAATAAAAGCCCTTGATTTCCCATCCATCGAAATTTCCCGACGTAAAATACTTTCCTTAAAAAAATCTAAATCATTAAGCTCAAAAATGGTCTTTAGCTTTTCATCCGCCAGTAAAAACACACCTTCAATAACACATTTTTTATCTTGGTTAAAAAAGTATTTACTCTCTGCTCTTTGACCTAAAATCAGTGATAATGCACCTAGAATGATAGATTTTCCAGCTCCAGTTTCACCAGTAATAATATTTAGTCCCTTGTCAAATTCAATGTCAAGGCTGTCAATTAAAGCGTAGTTGCGTATAGAAAGTTTTTGTAGCATATCGTGATGCTAAATTAAGATAAAAGCAAATAGCTTTCAACAACCATAACATTTAAATAACAAAAAAGGACAAGAAGTTAATCTTGCCCTTTTCATCGTATCATTTGTTTGGTGTTGTTAATTCTGTAGCGGAACAGCTTTAAATTCAATTCCTTTCTCAAGTTTTAAAGTTTTTAGCGGAACTGCCTCAAAGTTTAAGTTTTTCAGTGTTTCAAACTTTAAGTTTGGATTTGCTAATAAAACATCGCTAACGTTTAAATTTAATTTAGTTATGGTAGCAAGATTCGCAGTTAATGGTAAAAGTGCTTTTTGTACATCTAAATTGCTATCAAATAATAAGAACGCTTTATCACTTTTAATTCCTTTAGCTTTCTTTAACTCTTCTACCTCGCTATCATATTTCTTTCTTAATTCCTTATATTCTGGCGAATCATAAAGCTTTTTCATATCCTCCATTTTCTGTTTCCACTCTGGTGAGCTGAATTTTTTATTCATCTCTTCAGCATTTTTTTGAATGTCGGCCATTTTAGATTTCCATTCTGGAGAGTTAAATTTCTTTTGAATCTCCTCAGCATTTTTCTGAATCTTCGCCATATTCTCTTTCCACTCTTGTGACTCGAATTTTTTGGCCATTGCTAAACTCTGCTCTTGAATTTTCGCCATTTTGTCTTTCCACTCTGGAGAGTTAAACTTCTTTTCCAACTCTTTAGAATTAAGCTCAATCTTCGCCATTTTGTCTTTCCACTCTGGAGAGTTGAATTTCTTTTCTAGTTCTTTAGAATTGAATTCTATTTTAGCCATCTTTTCTTTCCACTCTGGAGAGTTGAATTTTTTCTCAAGCTCTTTAGAGTTAAATTCTATTTTAGCCATCTTTTCTTTCCATTCAGGCGAATTAAATTTTTTCTCAAGTGCAGCTAACTTCCTTTTTACACTATCAGGTAAGTCATCCATAGATGTGTATATTACCTCTTTGCCGTCATCATTTCTAATAATTGCCTTAAATTGTTTCTTCTTTTTTTTAGTGGTATCGGTATCGGCCTTAGCGTATACTTGCTCTATTATCGCTTTAGTTTCAGTGGCAGATGGTTTTAACAAGGTTAAAGTCGGCGCTTTTTTAGCTTTAATCGTCTCTTCTTTTGTAGGATTAATCCACGCTAGTGAAGCCACGGTGGCAATAGTTAAGGTTAAGATAAAAAATTGCTGTTTAGCATTGATATAATTCGTTTTCATGTCTGTGATTCTTTTAATACGTTGGTACAAATGTTGATTGGTTCCTGTTGCCGCTAACGACAAAGTTGGGGTTTGTTTGTCTTTTAATAATTCTAATTTTAAAAGAGCGTGTGCATAAGTTAACGGAGTGCCTGTGAAATTAACCACCAAGTCATCGCAAGCATGTTCTCTTTCTATATGTATGAATTTGGTGGTAAGCCATACAAATGGATTGAAAAACAACAACGTTTCTATACAAGTTTTAACAAGGTTGATTAGATAATCGTTACGACGAATGTGTGAAAGTTCGTGTATCAAAATCGCTTCAACTTGTTTGGCATCCAATTGTGTAGCTAATACAACTGGAAATAATACAACAGGTTTAAAATAGCCAACTACTAAAGGCACGTTAACTTTAGCAGAAAGATAAAATTTAACCGTTTTATTAATCTTTAATTGAGAGAGTGTTAATTCAAAAATAGCTTTCCACTCTGCGGGTACAGCTAATGTACTTGCTTGTTTAAGCTGTTTAAGTTTTTGGTAGCCCGATATTAAAACTACTAATTGAAAGCTAATTCCGATAAGGTATACAAATACGATTACAGGGAAATAGGCTTCGGTTTTGATGTTAAAGCTTCCACTTAATCGAGTTAAATCCTGATAAGCAATTTGGTTGATAGCTATGTTTTTAATTGCTGCGCCATCAGTTGGTAGTTCGAATAACGAAATAAACGTTACGCAGAAACTAATCAGCATTAAAACTAAAGAACCAAAAGCAAAGTTGTGTTTTATCCTTGCATTAGTTTTAGGCCAAGCCATCAAGGCGATGAATAAAATAGCATAAATGATTGCTCCTTGCCATAACGAATGAAGAATGCTCCATCCAATAGCTTTAACCAAGTTGTTTACAATAGCTTCCATTGATTATTTGTTTTCAAGTTTATCTAAATATTCCTTAATCAAATCTATCTCTTCTTTGCTCGCCGTTTTATTTCCTAAAGCCTGCATAACTAATCTTGCTGCAGAACCATTAAATACATTATCTATCATTTTATTAACCAATTGTTGTTGCGTTTTTTCTTGGTTAACTATCGCTCTATAGATATGTGTTTTTGAACTTGTGTCTCTGTCTACTAATCCTTTCTCATGCATAATTTGCATCAGTTTTAAACTAGTAGTATAACCTGCATCTTTTTTATTTAAAGCCTCATGCACTTCACGAACTGTACAGTTTCCTTTTTTCCAAAGTACCTGTAAAATTTCCATTTCGCCTTCTGTTGGTTTGATGTTTGTATTGCTCATTTTGTTACACTACGAATTTTTTCGTATTCAAATGTACGAATGTATTCGTATAATCAAAATTATTTAACCAAAATTTAACAAATATTTTTAGAAATAGGGCTGGTGTGGGCTTAACGGGCTTTTTTTAGACTCTCGTATTTATTGATATTGGCTGGGTCTATGTCGCTCAAGAAATTATAAGCTTTAATTCTGTCTTGCGGATTAACCATATTAGAAAGCACATTCGTAATTTCTTCTGCCTTTGTGGCGAAGTAAACATTAGGAAATATAGAGCCTAGCTTTTGTCTATCTAATTGTTGTAGCGATGGTAGAAATGACAAAATGTTACTAGCACCATTACCAACATTTTCTTGCAGTTTATCTAAACCATTAAAGTGATAGTCGTAAATGAAAATTCTTAAATCCTTAAAAGTATTATCTAATAAATTTTGATTTAGCCAGTAGCGATTACGTAGTCCATCAAAAGCTTTCCACCCTTTATTGCCTCCCGTTTGTGCAATATTTAAAACGTTTTGCGCTTTGTTATAAAATGATGAACCGCCTAGTTTGCTAAAACTATCCTTGTCTAAACCGATAATCGTATAGGCATAATAGGCCAAAAGCGAACTTAAATTTCCAATTAAATTCTGGTCCGAAAAGTCTAAAGATTGCCCGTCGCTGTAGCCAAAATCAAAATCCTTATCACTAATATTTAATAGTGTACTGTAATATGAGCTATTGTAAACGGGTCTGTTAGATTGTATTTGAGCTTCAGCAGTATAGCCCGAACTACCATCCCAACTAGTAATGGTAATTACAAAATTGCATGTAATTCTCTCTTGTGGCGTATAACTTTCGCTAGTCCACTTGTTATTATTCAAAAAATCTCTGATGGTATTTTGAAGTAGCTCTAAGTTTTTCTTGTTAATGTTGGAGATGTTTGGAGCTAGTATCTGCACACGACTGCTTAATTCTTGGCTTTTTACAAAGCCGCAAACAAACATTAGAACAATAAAAACTAATACTTTTCTCATTTGGTAATTAACTTTAATATTTCGTTACAAATATCTTTTGCCACTTCAACTTTAGATTTTGTATCGAAACTAACTTTATCTAAAGCTTTATTAAATATAGTTATTTTATTGGTTTCTGTTTTAAAACCAGCACCTTTGTCATTTAGTGAATTTAGCACAATCAAATCTAAGTTCTTCTTCGCTAATTTTTCTTGTGCATAAAACTCTTCGTTTTCAGTTTCTAAGGCAAAGCCGATTAATAACTGATTTTCCTTTTTTTGCTTTCCAAGCGTAGCTAAAATGTCAGTTGTCTTTTTTAGATTGATACTAAAATCATCAGCTGCCTTTTTAATTTTTTGGTTAGCAACATCAATAGGAGTGTAGTCAGCCACTGCTGCACTCATAATTATAATATCACTTTGCTCCGCATGCAATGTGCAAGCCATAAGCATGTCATTAGCGCTAACAACATCAATTCTCTTTAAGTCCGCATTTGTTTTTTCGGCTGTTGGCCCAGTAACTAATGTTACTTCAGCACCTAAATACACTATTTGATTAGCTAAGGCAAAACCCATTTTACCAGACGAATGATTTCCTATAAAACGTACAGGGTCAATTGCTTCATAAGTTGGTCCAGCCGTTACTAAAACTTTTTTTCCCAATAGGGGAAGACTTTTTTTAATGTCAGTATTTAAGAAAGCCACAATTTCATCAGGTTCAGCCATCCTGCCTTCACCATATAAACCACTAGCTAATTCGCCACTATTTGGAGAGATAACCGTATTGCCGAAAGACTTTAGTCGTTCAATATTCTCTTGTGTGCTTTCATGCTTCCACATATCGAGATCCATTGCTGGAGCGAAGTACACAGGGCATTTAGCAGATAAATAAACGGCAGTTAATAAATTATCACACAATCCATTTGCCATTTTGCCAATTGTATTGGCGCTAGCAGGAGCAATAATCATATAATCGGCCCAAAGACCTAATTCTACATGATTACTCCAAACGCCAGTTTCTGGTTCGAAATATTGTGTGTAAACAGGATTTTTAGAAAGGGTAGCCAGTGTTAGAGGTGTAATGAAATTACAAGCATCTGTCGTAAGAATAACCTTAACGTTTGCGCCAGCCTTGATAAGTGCTCTTACCAATAAGGCCGATTTATATGCCGCAATACTGCCGCAAACGCCAAGGAGAATATTTTTATTGCTAATCATTTTACCTTTGTACAATTACAAGGGGCAATTTAAGCAAAGGCTTCAACTATTTTTGTTCTTTCGAAGGATTTCTGTGATAAATTTTATCATTCAAAAATTCATCAATTGCAATTAAGCTAGGCTTAGGCATACGTTCGTAATGCTTGCTAATTTCAATTTGTTCCCTGTTCTCAAAAATCTCTTCCAAATTATCATTAGATGATGCAAACTCGGCTAATTTACCGTGCAACTCTTCCTTCATGTTATTAGATATTTGATTAGCCCTTTTAGAAATTATAACTAACGACTCATAAATATTGTCAGTAGTTCTATCTAAATCATGTACATTTCTCGTTACCGTAGTATTTGGTATAGCGGGTTTTGGTGTATTCATTATTTTATTGGGGTTTTAATCTCTACTTTCTTATTTGTACTATCTTTTTGTTTTTTACCTTGACTTTCTAAGGCATTATATTTTGCAATTAAAGCAGCTTCTTCAGCTAAAACCTTTTTAGCATTTACTATTCCAGCCTCACTATCGTCCTTTAATTGTTTAGCTTCTTTTGCAAGTTTGCTATTAGGGTAGCCTTCAGTAAATTCGTTATAATAACCAATCGCTTCAGTATAACGTTCTTCTTGTCTGTTAGCATAACTGTTTTTTGCATACATATATTGCGATTTCACAATTAACAAGTTCATTTCTTCAGCAAACTTAATGTCCGGAAATTCAGTTTGAGCCGTCTTTAAAGCAATTACTGCAGCTTTATAGTTCGAAATGTCGTAAGCCCCCATGGTGTAATATAACTTTGCATTCTCAAAAGCTTTCGTCTCTAACTTATTTCTAAGGTCAGAAATGTATTGGGCAGCTTGCGTAGCCCTATCACTCTTAGGGTATAAGTTAATAAATAACTGTAAGGCATCAATAGCTTTATAAGTATTCTCTTGGTCTAAAGACGATTTCGGAGAATCTAAATAATAACAATAAGCACCCATATATCTACATTCTTCAGCATTTTTACTTGCTGGGTAGGTCTCTGCAAACTCTTTAAACTTGTAACGTGCTGTTGTATAATCCTTTAATCGATATAAAGTAAAAGCGTAATAGTAATTTAAATCTTCTGCTTCTGCAGTTCCTCTATATTTTTGTGCCAAGCCTTCAAACAAAATTAAAGCCTTAGAATAATCCTTCTTGTTGTATAATCTAATACCTTCTTGGTATTTTTTGGCAACATCATTACTTAGGCGCAATTTTTCAAACTTGCTTTTACAGCCAGCTGTGCCCAATAAAATGATGGTAAAACTTAAAATAAGTAAGTGTTTAATTTTAAACATTGTGCAAAGATAAGGTAATAATACGATAACGTCAATTAAAAATAATTACCGCTAAGCTAAATAAAGCCTTTCAAGCCGTCAAACACTTAACAATTTTTAACATACACTACACTTAGAAAGACAAACTGAAGCAATACGGCGCTTTAATATTTCATTCCTACCATAAAGACATAAATGGTACTTATCGCTAGAACGCTAGTTTTTATTCACCCTTTCCTTTCTTACATATTTCCAGACTTTGTTTTCCAGAATGTCTCCTACATATATATTACCATACTTGTCTGCAATAACATCATGGAACCATCCTTTCAGGCCAACAGCTTTAAATTCCGCCTTGCCAAATTGATCAACAATTGAACCATCTATATTTATAATGAAAACATTTGATCCATTGTGTTTTAGTCCAAACCATGAAACTTCATCATCAACTGCAATTAGTTGTTTGCTCACTTCATTATAATATACGGCGCAAATATTCCCAAATGCCTTGTTCTTAATTTCCCTTAAAAACTTCCCTTTATCATTAAAAACTTCAATTCTCTTATTTTCTCTATCTGCAACGTAAACGTTTCCATTTTTATCGAGTGTTATCGAATGCGGTATATTAAACTCTCCAACACCCATTCCTTTTTTGCCCCATTCTAAAAGATATTTCCCTTTTGCAGAAAACTTAACAATCCTGCTGTTTCCATAACCATCACTAACATAGAATGAGCCATCTTTAGCAATCGCAATGTCAGTTGGTCTGTTAAAATGTAAAGCATCACTACCTACAACCTTTGCAACGCCTATAGTCATTAATAACTTTCCATCCTTACTAAACTTAAATATCTGGTGCAGGCCAACATCACTAACCCAAACGTTGTCTTTTTCATCTATAGTTAATCCATGAGGCATAAGAAATTGATTCTCTCCCCAGCTATTTAATAGTTTTCCATTTCTATTTAATACTATAATAGTTTGTTCTTTAATAAAATCACTCGGCATTGCCCCAATTAATGGCCATTCTCTATTTGCTCTATGAAATATAAAAATGTTTTGGTTACTGTCTACACCGATACCAGTAGGGTTGCCAATCTTTAGGTTACTAATAGGCGACCATTCTTTTACCATTTCGTATCTAACAGGTTTCTTATCGCCACCATTACAAGATACCAGCAATGATAAAAAACAAACACAATAAAGAAATTTATACTTCATATATATAATACCCGTTTAATGTCCTAATATAATTAATGTAGGGTAAGTAGAAAAACAATGGTAGTATATATAATAGAGTGCAGTCCCGTTCTTTGCTCCAAGCCCTTTACTCGTTCCTCATTTCAGGGGCTTTCGCTTCGCCCGGGTTTATATAACGAAAAACAGTGCTATTAATCCAATAAAGCCGCCACTCAGAGTCTGGCTAATCTTCTCTGGTAAACTTTTCTTGGTGTAAATCATACACTTAGCATATTTATTCAAACTAAAACCATCGATGTGTTAGCATTTGTTCATATGTTTTCTACCTTTGCATCCCGCTTCGGAGGAGGCGTTGGTATTACGGAAAGTGTGCTGGGATGATTGGAATGGGGGATTTATTTAAGGAAGCTAGTTTACAGCGACTTAAAGTAAACTTAAAAAACTTTCAAAAAAA